>DAIPHR010000179.1:0-6546 GCA_036771215.1 Cyclobacteriaceae bacterium | reverse complement strand
GGCTGACGAAGAATTAGCGCGTGGCCTTTACCGCGGACCGCTGCATGGCATTCCGTATGGTATTAAAGATCTTTTTGCCGTGCCGGGATACAAAACCACCTGGGGCGCAGAACCCTATCAGCATCAGCTGTTACCCGATACGGCAAAAGTGTACCAACGCCTCGAAGCGGCAGGAGCCGTTTTGGTGGCGAAGTTAACCACGGGTGCACTGGCGCGCGGGGATGTCTGGTTTGGTGGCAAAACCAAAAACCCGTGGGACCTTAAACAGGGCGCCAGTGGATCATCTGCCGGGTCCGCTTCTGCGACCGCTGCCGGCCTTGTTGCCTTTTCAATCGGAACCGAAACTCTGGGCTCCATATTGGCGCCCTCATCGCGGTGCGGAGCAACCGGACTGCGCCCCACTTTTGGGCGTGTGAGCCGCGGTGGGTGCATGACGCTGGCGTGGTCGATGGACAAAGCCGGCCCTATCTGCCGATCGGCACAGGATTGTGCCTTGGTTTTTAATGCCATCTATGGCCCCAACCAACCTGAACCAGACCGGTCAGTGGTGCCGGGGCCATTTACGTTTGATCCACCTGCTGATCTTTCAAAACTTCGTATTGCCTATTTCGACAAGCTGTTCGCGCGCGACACTGCCCACCGAATAACCAACGATAGTGCCTTACACATATTGCGCAGGTTGGGCGCAACACTCACACCAGTCAGTCTCCCGGACTCCATTCCGTTTGCCGGATTTGATATCATCTTGCGGGCCGAGTCCGGTGCCTTTTTTGATGAGTTGGTACTTGCTCATCGCGACCGAGAATTAGGCGAGCAGGATGAATCCTCGCGCGCCAATTCGCTGCGACAGTCCCGTTTTATTCCCGCTGTTGAATATCTCCAGGCAAACCGCCAGCGGACGGTACTAATCGAGAAGATGAATGCGCTGCTGAGCCGTTATGACGTCATCGTAGCGCCAGCCGAAGGATTCAATTTGTCGATGGCCACCAACCTCACGGGCCATCCGGCCATCAGTTTGCCTACGGGACTTGACAAACGCGGGCGACCTACGTCTGTTGTTTTGTATAGCAACTTGTATGATGAGGGTACACTGCTAGAGGCCGCGTTTCTTTTCCAGCAGGCCAGTGGCTTTCATCGGCTTCGCCCTAAAATGTTCAGTGAAGACTAGCCGCGGTTTAGCTTTTCTTTTTACGTATCACCTTTCCGTTGAATAGGTTTACCTCCTCGCGAAGGCGTTTGTTTACGTCCACCGTAGACGCGCGGACAATTTTGTCAACTCCGTGTTTATGTTTGATGTAATCCAGTGCCCCATAGAGATTTAGGTTATCCTCCGTATCGTTAAAGAGATGAATCTGATGGTGGCCGTGAACGAAAGAACTTAGCCGCACACCAATCAGGCGAATGAGACGCTTGCGGTCACGCAGTTGTTCAAACAATTCAAACGCCACACCCACTATTTCGTGATCGGCAGAGGTAAAATCGATATGGCGTTGCTTACTCACCGTTTCAAAATCCGAGTATCGAATTTTTACCGTCACGCAAGCTGTCAGCTTGTGTTGCTCACGCAGTTGAAAGGTGATTTTCTCAACCATGGCCATGAGAATTGACTTCAGCCTGGCGGCATCTACCGTGTCATGACTAAACGTGCTTTCGGTTGAAATCGATTTTTGGTCCCGATAAGGTACAACGGGTGAGTCGTCCAGTGCCCGTGCCTTGTTCCACAGGCTCTGGCCGCTCTTACCAAATTCGCGCGTCAGTTCCTCGAGGGAAATCGCGCGCAAATGCAGTACCGTGCGAACACCGAGTTCGTGCAGGGCCTGCGTGGTATGTTGGCCCACCATGGGTAACTTCTCAATAGCGAGCGGGGCAAAAAAGTCACCTTCCTTTCCGGGTGGTATTTCCACTTCCGCATTTGGCTTATACTCGCCCGTGGCCACTTTGGATACCAGCTTATTTACCGACAATGCCATCGAAATGGGCAACCCCGATTCGCGAATAATTACCTGGCGCAATTCTTTGGCCCACCGAAATGCACCAAAAAACTTGTCCATTCCCGACAGGTCAATATAAAATTCATCGATGGATGATTTTTCGAACAAGGGCGCCCGATCAGCAATGATTTCGGTCACCAGATGCGAGTAGTGGCTATACGCTTCCATATCACCCGACACCACTTTTGCCTGAGGGCAAAGTTGCAGCGCCTGGTACATGGGCATGGCCGAACGTACACCAAATTTTCGCGCCTCGTAACTGCAGGCGGCCACCACACCCCTTCGGCCGCTCCCGCCCACAATCAGGGGCAAACCATTCAACGAAGGGTTCTTTCTTCGTTCTACGGATACAAAAAACGCATCCAGATCAAGATGGAGTATGCTGCGATACACGGAGGATCAAGGTAGGAAAATACGGTCACACCTCAGCTTCGGCTTCTATCTCCACGAGGTACTCATCGCCAATCAAATCGGCTCGCACCATGGTGTTGGCGGGCTGGATGTGCGCAAAGCGGCTGCCATGGGCACGCGCTACAGCTTCCCAATCATTGATGTTTCGAATAAAAATGCGGGTGCGCATCACGTTTTCAAGTTTTGCACCCAACGATTGTAATGCGCCCTCCAGTTTGTCGATAACAAAGTGGGCTTGTGCAGCAGCGTCATGGCCACCAATCGCGCGGCTTCCATGGGTTGACGTAGTGCCCGAAACTAAAATGCGATTGCCTTTGCGCACCGCCCTACTGAAACCCGCGAGTTCTTCCCACACCGTGCCGCTCAGCGCATGTGCTACGCCCTGTTCATCGCGTTTTACCGGATAAGGTTTGGGAAAGTTGTTCACGTGATGACTCAAATCACCGGACGCGGTAAGAAAAGGAGGCTTGCGGTATTCATCTCCGCAATCTCCAGGAATAGGGTTGAGGTTCGCCTGCGCGGCACGGATCGCATCACGATCGCTGGCGCCAAGCGAAAGATCTAATGCGGCTTTGTTCTCATCGATCGTTTCGGCACTCGTCAGCCGCGTTCCTACCATAACCCCTGCTACGGCCGGCTCATCTAACATACAACGCACGGCTACGGTTGAGATGGACGTGTTGTGTTGGCAGGCCACGGTGTGCAAAACGTGAAGCAACGCCTGAAATTTCTCCCAGCCGCCCGCTACATCAATAAAGCGTTTGTACTTCATCTGGCTCCACGAAAGCGACTCGTTTAAAACCGGCTCGGGCTTACCTAACCATTTGTCCGACAAAAATCCGCCTGCCAGAACACCAAATGCCAACAGCTTCACACCAAAACGCTTGCAGAGATCGGACATAGCGCCAGTTGCACGCGGATCGAGCAGTGAAAAGCAAACCTGGTTACTCACAATGGGGATGCCACTGGCCAGCGCGATGTGCAAATGAGCGGTATCAAAATTGGTTACACCGAGGTGCGCAATGCGGCCTGCTTCTTTCTCTTCTGAGAGGAAATACAGCGCATCTAACCAGGCCGGGTGCGCGTAACTCCAGGCATGAAACTGCATCAGGTCGATGCGGTTGGTTTGCAAGCGTGCACATGCGCGGTCCACGGCTGCCTTTACATCCGCGCGGGAAACAGGGCCCGGTTGCGGTACCCATTTAGTGAACGCCTGTATCTTTTGGTTGGGGTAGGCTCGCGTGAATGCTCCCACGATTTCTTCGGCCGAGCCGTAGTGGTCGGCCATGTCGAACGTAGTGAGTCCGGCTGCCACATAAGGCAACATCGCTTTTGATGCTTCGCGGGGATCTACTTTCTGTCCACTCCGTTCACGATCGGCAATCTGCCAAAGGCCATTTACCAATCGCGCAATGCGCAGGCCGGGTGCCAGTTCAACAGTACTCATTCGTTCGGTAAGTTGGTGAAGATTTCCGAAGTCTTGCCATTTTGTTTGAGCTTTTGATACTTCACGAGGAAGATGAGCGAGCCAATGAACATCACCAGGAGCCACATCCAGGTGGAATGAAAATACCAGGGAAGGTCGGAAGCCAGATCGCGCCTCACGTGGATGACGAAAAACAATGCAAGTGTAACGATCCCGGCTATCGCAACCACTTGCTGCACTCTTCGATTTCGAATGACTGTGATGTCGCCTGCCAACCCGGGGGTTACCCGGTGGATGGCGAGCACCGTAACACACATCAGTAAAAAGTTAAACAGCATGGCAATGACCAGCACATCAACACCAAGGAAAAAATCGCCAGCAAGGTGGCACCCCACAATGCCCACAGTAGCCATCAGGCCGCTGAGCACAATTGCGCGATAAGGCGTTTGGTAGCGGGTGTGAATAGCGGCCACGCCTGCGGGAAAAACACCATCGGCAGCCCACGCAAATAACAACCGCGACACGGACAGCAACATGGCGGGTAAATCGTTGGTGAGTGCTACCGCAGCACCGCTTACGATCCAAACGGAAAGCCCGGCTGGCACCACGTACGCCAGTAAGCCCGGAGCGGTAACGTCTGTTTGCTGCGCTTCGACCGCTACAAATTGCCACGGCACGGTGTGGTACACAGCCGAGGCAAACAAAAAGTAAAATGCACCTACGATGCCCACCGCAAGTGCGATAGCGCGTGGCAACAGCTTACCAGGTTCGCGTGCCTCGCCACCGGCTTGTGCAATGGAATCGAAGCCGATGAAGCTGGAGAACAAAACAGCAGCAGCCGACAAAAGCACCGGCCAGGAAAAAGGCGCGGAGATTTCGGGTAACGCACGGCCGCTACGATGCAGCGCAGCCATAAATTCAGTTGAATTAAAATAGAACCCGATGATGATCACGATGAAGCCGAGACCAAACATGAGGATCATCAGTGGCAGCAGCGTTTTCTCATACGCCTTAATGCCGCGGATGTTCACGGCCACGAACGTCCACAACAACGCCAGCGCCAGCAACAGCCGCACGGTGGGCATGCTGAGCTGTGCGGCAAGCGCTTGCCAGCCCGCGGCCACGGCAATGTCGCGCAGGAAGGGGACGATGACATACGACACAACACCAATAGCGATACACAGGCCGAACCACTGCGAGAAGCTCGCTACAAAACCCCAGTAGGGGTGTAGCCCGCGACTGGCAAAGATGTAACTGCCGCCCGCCCGCGGCATGGCTGAAGCCAAGGTGGCGTAGGCAAACGCTGCGAGTACAGCCGGCACCGCTGCGAGCAAAAAGGCAGCCCACACATACGGCCCGATACCCGGCACGTGGCGCTGCACCATAAACGGTACTACATAGATGGACGCCCCGATCATCGAGCAGATGCCCGTAGCGGTGAGCGATAGCAGGCCGAGTTGGCGGGGGAGTTTTTGGCTCACAGTCGTTATAGTTTTGGTAGAATGTGCTCGATGAAAACTGGCAGCGACATTACTTCCACATTTTGAACAGGGTAGCGATCCGCTGCCGGTGTGATGACATAACCCTTTCGGATACCGAGATCGTGCAACGTTTGATAAAAACCTTTGCTGATTACAGGTGCATTATTGAGTTTGATTTCGATCGCGGTTACGGGCTTCAATCCGTTTACCAGCACCAGATCAGCTTCGGCACCATGGTGGGTGCGGTAATAAAACGCACGGAGTGATGGCGGCATCACCGCAGTAATCTGTTCAATTACGAAGCCTTCCCACGATCCGCCAGCTACGGGATGCCCCAGCAAATCGGTGTAGGTGGATAACCCCAGCATGGCGTGCAGAAGGCCGCTGTCGCGCACATATACTTTCGGTGATTTAACCAGGCGCTTATTGGTATTGACAAACCACGGCTCCAGCAGTCGCACCAAAAAGGCACCGCTCATGAATTGCAAGTACCGCTTGATGGTGGGCCCGGTTACGCCCAATGAATTGGCATATGTCTGGGCGTTCCAAATGCCGCCCTGGTTATGGCTGATCATTTGCCAAAAGTTCTGAATGGTTACCTGCGAAAGCTCTACGCCAAAAAGAAGTGTGAGGTCTCGCTCTACAAAACTGCGGATTAACTGTTGCCGCCACTCAAGACTGTTGGTATCGCTCCGGGCAGTGAGCGCCAGAGGAAAACCACCTCGCAGCCACAGCGTCTGGAGGTCGTGCCGACTTCTGCCAGCTTCGCTGAGGGTGATCGATGTTAACTCCAGATAAGTTACGCGGCCCGCCAGCGATTCGCTTACGTGCCGCACCAACTGCGGTGATGCCGAGCCCAGCAGTAAAAACCGACCCGGTTTGCGGTGCTCATCAATCGCGGGGCGCAGCGAGCTAAAAAGTTCGGGAAGGGTCTGTGCTTCATCGATGATGACCAGTTTATCCTGATGACTCTCAAAAAAGGCTTCGGGATCATCTACTTTGGCCCGGTCGGATCGCTTTTCCAGATCCAACACGATTGATTTTTTTGCAAGTTGACCAGCCAGTTGTAATGCCAGTGTGCTTTTTCCGATCTGCCGTGGACCGAGTAAAACAACAGCGGGAAATTGCTTCAGGCTCTTCCGTAGGGTTTGAATAAGGTCTCGCGTAACCATAAACAAAGGTAACACTAACCGTGAAAATCTAAAATATCATTTTCATTTTTCACGGTTGTGGATTT
>DAIPHR010000178.1:0-6606 GCA_036771215.1 Cyclobacteriaceae bacterium | reverse complement strand
AGCTCCTTGGTTTGGGCAACCGGGAGGCGGCACGCAGTATATGTTTGACAGAAGTGTCCAACAGTTAATTGATGATGGATTTATACGACCCATTAATAGATAATAAAAATATGGACCTAAGCGATCTAAAATTCAAATTAGAGAAATTAGGGGTGAAAAAGCGCTGGTATTCTCTTGACGAAGAATTTGCTGATGAAGCTTTTTGTATTCACAGAAGCAAAGAGAGGGAGCTTTGGGAGGTTTACTATTGTGAAAGAGGAGAAAAGTCAAACCTTCGAACCTTCAAAAGCGAGGATGAGGCTTGTGAGTGGTTTTATCACTTTATCACGAGTGATCATGTAGTGATGAGCCACCTTGAGAAGTAACATATCGATGAAGTTCTTAATAACAGTATCGTTTTCTTTCCTATTTGACATTTGCCATGCCCAAGACACCACGCAGGTAGCGGTAGCAGATACAATTCCTGATAAGAAGATACGCATTACACCTTACTATGAGCAGTCTAACCCTTATGCCACCAATTACGCCAAGTTAATAGAAGATTCCAGCCTGTTGTTGCCCAATGCGGGCACCACTATCATCAACGCTTTGCGCGGGCAGGCGCCCAATCTGGCGGCACCGGCCTATTTTTCCAACGCGGTGTACGCGGGCTTGCGCCTGCCCAACGTGCCGCTGGCACCCGGTGGCAGTGCCGTTTGGCTTGTTGATGGGGTGCCTTTTACTAATGGCATCAGTGGCTTTCTCAACACCAATGCATTTGAGTTTTCATCTGTCGCGTTTGCAGCCAGCGCCAACACCACGTCATTTTTGCAAGCTGGCACGGGTGGTTCATTTTTCCTAACCAGCAAAACAGGCGAGGGACAGACCAAGCCGCTGTTCCAGTTTAACTCTTATGTAACCAAGGGCTGGTGGGGGGGCGGCACACGGCTCGGTAATCAGGTTCGCTATAACGACTGGCTTCTATCGCACTCCATTTCCTATGCGCAAGATTTTGGCGCTGTTGATACCCGGGTGTCATACAACCTAGCCACGCGCAATACCGATCAGTATGCGGAGTTCCCCGATCAACATAGTTTCAAATTGAATATGGGCGTTAATCTTGGCAAGCGATTAAACATGCGTCTGATTTGGGATGGAAGGTTTGCCGGTGGTGCCAACCGATCTGAGGCGAGTTTTTTTGGCCAAGTAATTACAACGGAGGAAGAAGAAAGGCAATTCTATCATCAGGCAAATCTTAATGTTGGCTACCAGATCTTTTCCTGGATGAAGGTAACGGGCCAGTTGGTGCTCGCGCAGCGGGATTCATCTTATGACCGAAGGCTTAACTCGCAGTTCCTCGAGGGTACACTTGACGATGATCGGAAAATTGCCAACCTGTTTGTTTCGGCTGAACGTAAATTGGGAGAAAAATTCCAAGCAAATGCGTTTGCCGGTGTTCAACGCACATGGCAAAACCGGAATGAACAATCGACCTATCAGGACACGGTCAACCGGGTTTCGAATGAACGTTCACTTGATCAGGATATCCACCATTTCTCCTATGGAGCCTCGTTGACTTATGCTCGTTTTCTCACACTCAGTTGGTCGCAGCGCCTGAGTAGGCAAGCCCTTGCAAGTGAGCCGGAAGTCAGCGCACAGGATTATTCTGCGGGGGTCTCGGTAATGATTTCCGAGCTTTGGAAGCCACGCTTTATAGATTTTGGAAAGGTGAGATTTAGCACAGGCAAATTCCTGCGTGCGGCCGGGTACTCCACTGCTGTTGAAGTCGGCTATCCATGGCTGAGTTATCGGAATTCACTCTCTCAGGGCCGGTATTACCCGGTTTATGATGTGGAGACAGGTATTGAAGGGGGCGCGTTGAGCGGCCGGGTAACCGTTACAGGGAACTTTTTTGGGTTTCGGAAAAGTATTTGTCGACCTCGTCCTCACCGGCTATCACGTATTCGAAAAAAGGTTGGGAGATTGACGCTCGGGCACGAGTTTTCGATCGGGGGAAAACATCCTATACCCTTGGAGTAAACCTGGGCACGGTTGCAGACCAGGCTGAACAAAATGGCACCTCGTTAACACCAGATATATTCATAGACCCCGATATCCGGCAAGGTTTATACAACCTGAATAAAGTGGGATCCTTGAACGCATCCCTGCTGATTGAGGCGATAAAAGCAGTGTCATTTTTAGAGACGGCTTCAATGACAAAAGGTCGGGATATTACACTGGGGTATCGATTGCCCCAGAGTTTGATTGGGCGTCTTCGTTTGAAGGATGTTTTTGTTTCAGCATCCGGTCGAAATTTGTACACCATTAAGTCGAAGGGCTCAGAATTTGAGTCATTCTTTTTTCCTTTTTCCGGGTTTGAAAAGAGCATAAGTTTGAATCTTTTGATTTCTTTCTAGCAATGAACTGGCCAAAAATGATATTGTGTGCACTGGCTGTCTTTTTTGCTTTGGCCGCAAAGGGTCAGTCATTTCGGTTTAACTTATCGCCACGCCATCAGAGTAAACTAGATGCTGTTCAGTCCGGACATAAGCGCATGGTGAAATACTATAAGTTCGCGAAAAGAGATAGCGCACGCCATGTCCGGAATTTGAGTCAACGAGCCAAAAGAGAGAAAGACAGCCTTGTGAGGGCAGCAGCCCAAACCATGGAGATCAATCATGAACTTAAAAAGCGCGGGATCACCGGTGATAAGCAGATTTTTTTTGCCGATAGCCTTCATCAGCTCTTCCAGGCGTACACTTCCATTCTCAACGATTCTGCTGCAACCGATAGTGCGCGGCAGGTAGCCAAGGAAGGAATTAATGGCCTCACAAAAGACAAGTTGAATAAAAGCTTAGCAATACATGGACATCCTCATAAAGTACAATTCCAGCAGCTACAAAACGCAAAAGCAGAGCTGAAGAAGTGGTGGACGCTCATGAGAGACACCATGGCTACAGATAGCACCCGCAAGGTAGCGTGGGAGAAAGTAAAAGAACTTGCCTTGATGCAGGCCATGCATAACCCGCAATTTCAGGGGATGTACGCCCAGTACCAACAGTACGGCCAAAAGCCAGATTGGAATGCACTCAGCAAGCATGTACCAGAGTTGGATACACTTCAGGCAGTATTTGATTCAACCTCAGAGCAATTGTTTGCAAAAGCCGAGGGCATGGCTACCCAGGCATTGACTGAAAAAGGTAATTTGGGAGACTTTAGCAAGCAGGCGGCTGAATTTGACCAGTATAAAAAGCAATTGAGTCAGTTGTCAAACCTGGAAAATATTCGAGCAAAAGGTAAAGAGCAATTGAAAGAGCAGGTTGTTGATCACTTTGCTGGTCAGGAGGATAAGTTACAAGGCGTCCAGAAGAAGTTAACCCGTTTACTAGGCAAGTATCAGTCATTTACGAATTCAAGCGATTTGAGCACTGCTGTTAAACGAACTTCATTAGAAGGTAAAACATTCAAGGAACGAATTGTATTGGGCGGTAACTTTAATTTACAGAGTACCGATCCGGTTTCCATTGATTTCGCACCCTTGGTTAGTTATAGATTGAATACTAAGTTCTATTTAGGAATTGGCATGAATTACCGCCTTACATTTGGTGATTCTCTGAAACACAATTGGCACGTGTCACCGACTAATACCAGTTTCCGGGTGCTTGCAAGTTATGATTTGGTCAAAAACTTTTTTTCTTACGGAGAAGTTGAGCGCGCTGGTCTTAAGGGAAATCTATCCGATGAGCAAAAAAAGCAGTGGCGGAACAATTATTTTGTGGGTGTAGGCAAAAGGTTTTTGGTACACCCCAAATTTTTCATGACGGTCACAGCATTATATAATTTGAACAACGAGGACAATAATCCGACCTACCCGCGCAGGTTCCAGATTCGTTTTGGTTTTGAGACAAGTGATTTGGCTTTTACGAGGCCGAAGTACCATTACCGCAGGTAAGATTTGGCGAAAGCTGAAATTTCTGTAAGTTTTTTTGCCATTCTTTTGGGTAGGTCGAGTCTGATTGCAGGAAAGCCTAACTCGATTTTCCTGACTCACGCTTAGGTGGAATCATAAAGTCATCATGTACTTATTATTGTCGCAAACGATTTTAATAGTAAGGATGCTAGCCGCCTAAGCTAATCTTTCTGAGCAACAACATTAAGTGTGTTTGCATCATTTACGTTGGGAGAAAAGTCCGGGCTGGAGACGTCAACGCCTGATTAATACGGAAGATTAAGGATGGCGGGTTTTAGTGCATTGGCTTTGTTTGCTATTTTTGGATCGATAACCCGCACTATGCAACAATACCACGACCTGCTGCGCCACATCCTGGCCCAGGGCGCTACGAAAACCGACCGCACCGGCACGGGCACCCTCTCGGTGTTCGGCTACCAGATGCGCTTTGATCTCCAGAAGGGATTCCCTTTGGTAACCACTAAAAAACTGCACCTGCGCTCGATTATCTACGAGTTGCTGTGGTTTTTGAAGGGCGACACCAACATCCAATACCTCAAAGATAACGGGGTATCCATCTGGGACGAGTGGGCGGATACCGAGGGCAACCTGGGGCCCGTGTATGGCTACCAATGGCGCTCGTGGCCGGGTCGCAACGGTGCGCGGATTGATCAGATTACACACGTGATTAACAGTATTCGCAGCAAGCCGGACTCGCGCAGGCACATCGTCACCGCCTGGAACCCGGCTGATGTGGATGACATGGCGCTGCCGCCCTGCCACGCGCTGTTCCAGTTTTACGTAGCCGATGGCAAGTTATCGTGTCAGTTGTACCAACGCAGTTGCGATGTTTTCCTGGGCCTTCCTTTCAACATTGCCTCTTATGCGCTACTCACTCACATGGTGGCCCAGCAGTGTGACCTGGAGCCCGGTGAGTTTGTCTGGACCGGGGGCGACACGCATATTTACAGCAACCACCTTGATCAAGTCAATTTGCAACTGACGCGCGAACCGTACCCGTTGCCCACGCTCAAGATCAAACGCAAACCGTCTTCCATTTTCGATTACGAGTTTGCCGACTTTGAAATTCTGAACTATCAGGCACACCCGTCAATAAAGGCTCCAATTGCGGTATGATTAAATACTTTTTGTTTTTCGTCCTGTTGGTTCTCTCCAGTTGTGATCTGCTGACGGAGAGAAAAAAGAGTGAAAAGGAAGGGTCCAACAATGGTGTAAAGAAATCTTTTTCCAAAGAGGGAAAATTATTGTCGGAAGTAACCATGAAGGACGGCAAGCGTCACGGACGGGCACGCACTTTTTACAAAAGCGGTAAGGTAAACCTCGAGTTGAATTATGTCGAAGATAAGCGCGAAGGCAAGTCCCTGCGCTACTACGAAAATGGTGTTTTGTATCAGGAGTCGGAATACCGGAATGACAAGCTCAATGGCATTCAGAAGCGATATCGGGTATGAGGAAAGCAGTTATCGGAGGCGAGCTTTGAAGATGATGAACCCTGTACGGGGTTAGTAGAGTATCGCCTGGATGGGTCAAAAAGGAAAGACTACCCTGAAATTGTTGTGCGACCCATCGACCGACTTGCGACTGAGGGTAGGTACACGCTTGAACTCTCCGTTACCGAAGGGGCCAAAAATGTCTGGTTTTATGAAGGAAAGCTGACAAACACGGGCTGCCTTCAATACAGCCTTGAAGCGCTTCTGATGGACCCCAAAACCGAAACCGGGCAGTTGAATGTCGATCTCATGCCCGGGCAATTTTTGATGTACGATTTTAACTTTATTGCCAAAGTAGAGACCATGTCGGGCAATATCTATATCACCCAGAAACGCTACCCACTGTCCGTGAAGAACTAGCGAATCATCTGTTTTCGCACCCGTAGATCACGATTGTCGGGCGAAAACTCAAGCCCTTTTTCGGTCAAGGCCCGCGCTTTGGTTTTTTGCCCTTTGTGAAAATAAAAGGAAGCAGCCTCCGAATAAGCCCTCCCGATCAGTTCGGATTCGAAGCTGATTTGTGGCTGCGAGGCTACCAATTCTTCAAATTTCTTCAGAAACGTTTCACCTTCGGATAATTTACCCTTTTCAAAGGCATCACCAAAACATGCCGCATAGGCATTCGCCAGCATGGCGCTAAAGTTGGTATTCTCTTCCAAAATTGGAAAGCGTTTGCGGTAGGCCAAAAGAGTATCGGCCGCAGCCGAAAGATTCCGCTCATTCCTCAGCGAAAGTCCCAGCGAGTTGACCAGGATGGCACTCAGTTCAACATTATTCGGTTGCTCGTTAAGCGCGAGAGCAAAATACTTTTTTGCCATCAGGTAATTGCCCTGGTTGTAGTACGAACGGGCCATTTCATAATGAAACAAATACGCGATCTCTCGCCTGACCTCAGGGCTGACTCCTTTCTCAATTATCTGAAAACACTGTTGGTATAAACTTCGATTGTTCTCGCGCTGCAACACCTGCTCGGGCACGCGCATGAATTCGCCCTGAATCATCTGGGGGGTAATCCCGGACGATTCAAACCGTGCAAGCTGGGCATTCCGGGCGGCACGCTCCAAAGGCTTTTGCCGGGTATCGTCAAGCAACTCGGTTAGCAGGCTCATCGTGATGAAACTCACCTTGGGGGTTGGAGACAACAGGTAGGACTTTTGCGCTTGTTGC
>DAIPHR010000177.1:0-6607 GCA_036771215.1 Cyclobacteriaceae bacterium | reverse complement strand
ACACTTTGACCAAACGACCATTTTCCACTTAATTTCCACGGGCTCAGTGTCGGTCGCCCTTGGGTGGAGTAATCAAAGGATGTGGCACCTGCTGTGCCACTTATTGTCAGTTTAAAGCCAGAGTAGTCCACGGCAACACCATCGCGCGAGGCGCTGGCAATATTCCATGTGGCTGTAAGCTTTGCCAACTGTTGATCTTGAATAGGTGTTTCCGTTGAATCAGGGCCACAATTCGAAAAAAATACGAGACTTGCAATTGCTACAAGAGGTACCAAAGACTTTAAAACCTTCATTGGGGTCGAATTAAGTTGTTAAAAGTACCAAAAAACAGGATTTTTAAAAAAATTATCCACCATTTTTTATTTGACAAAACTAAATCCCACCGTTATAGAACTAGTAACCTCGTTTAAATGAATGGATATCGAGGATTTTGGCGGTTGGCGGATAGTCGTCTGCGGTGTTGGTGGCAATTAAAATGGTGAGGTCCTGCGGCAACCGGTTCAGCAACCGGTGGTACCAGGCGCGGGCCGCAGCGTCAAAATTGGTCGTGGGTTCGTCCAGGAATAACAGGGAGGCCCTCGATACCATGGCCAAACCCAGTTTTAACCGCTGTTTCATGCCCGAGGACAGGTCCCGCACGAAAAGGCTGCGGGCATTGCCCAACTCCAGAAGATTCAACCAGTCTTCCACCGAAGCTCCCTCACGGGCCTGCTTGAACCGAAAGTGAAATTGAATCATCTCGGCTACCGTGAATTGGTCGGGCAAATCCATATAGGGCGCGGCAATGGCCAGATGCTGAAAAACATCGTCTACCGGAATGGGCTGGCCTCCCTCGGTGAAATGCACACTTCCTTCGCTGGGAGGCAGTTGTCCCCACAAAACGTGGAGCAGCGTAGACTTGCCCGAACCGTTGGGCCCTACAATGGCGTGAACGCCCGGCTCAAACGAGTAATCCAGTTTTCGAAATATCCACTCGCGTTGGAAGCGCTTACCCAAACCGGTGGCGATGATGGTCATTCCTCAACCGATGCGCTGGCCGTGAATCCTTTTAGAATACCCCGCTCGGACGAACGAATGAAATTGGCGATATAGGTACGTTCCTCGCTGGCTGGCAATTCCGCTTCAACCAGGACGAGCGCTTTTGAATTGTTCAGTCCCTTTAAAAAGATGTACCGGTAGATCTCTTGTATCTCAGAAATTTTTTCGGAGGTGAATCCACGCCTGCGCAGTCCCACGGAATTGATACCGCTGTAGGTGAGGGGCTCGCGGGCCGCCTTGGTAAAAGGCGGTACATCTTTGCGCACCAGCGACCCACCCGATACCATCACATGCGCACCTACCTTTACAAACTGATGCAAAGCACTGGCTCCGCCAATAATGGCCCAATCGCCAATCGTAACGTGACCTGCGACTTGAACCGTGTTCACCAGAATGCACTGGTTACCGATGAGACAATCATGGGCAACGTGAACGTATGCCATCAGCAGGCAATTTTTGCCAATCACGGTCTTCATCTTGTCGGTGGTACCGCGGCTGATGGTTACGTATTCGCGGATTACCGTGTTGTCGCCAATGAAGGTTTCTGTTTTTTCACCGGCAAACTTCAGGTCTTGCGGAACGGAGGAGACGGAGGCACCGGGATAGATCTTGACATTTTTCCCCAGCCGTGCGCCATCCCACAAAACGGCATTCGGCCCAATCCAGCAGCCATCGCCAATCACCACATCTTTTTGAACGGTGGCAAACGGTTCAATGATTACATTTTGGCCAATGACAGCCTCCGGGTGTACATTCGCTAACGGGTACTTGCTCATGAGTCTTTGCGTACGATACTGGCCGTCATGGTGCCTTCGCAAACCAGGGTGTTGCCTACATAGGCGCGGCCATACATTTTGGCGATGCCGCGTTTGATGGGTGCCATCAGGTCGCATTGGATCACCAATGTATCGCCCGGCAGCACCATTTTACGGAATTTCATTTCATCGATGCCCAGGAAGTACGTCCAGTAGTTCTCCGGATCGGGTACCGTGTTAAGTACCAGAATACCGCCAATCTGGGCCATGGCCTCCACCTGCAGCACGCCCGGAAACACAGGATTGCCCGGGAAGTGGCCCTGGAAGAAGGGCTCATTCATGGTGACATTTTTTACCCCGGCAACACTTTCCTTGTCGAGGTAAATGATTTTGTCAATCAGCAGAAACGGATAGCGGTGGGGCAGTATGTTGCGGATTTGATTGATATCCATTACGGGGGGCAACGCGGGGTTGTAGCGCGGCACTCCCTTCTTGTCGGACTCAATCATGGCCTTCTTCAGTTTTTTCGCAAAGGCCACATTTGCCGCATGACCCGGGCGGGCAGCCAATATTTGCGCTTTCAACGGTCTGCCGGCCAAGGCCAGGTCACCGATAATATCCAGCAACTTATGCCGGGCCGGTTCATTGTTGTAGCGCAGTTCAATGTTATTGAGAATGCCTTCTTTCTTAACCTCCACTTTCGGTTTGCCCAACATCTGAGCAATGTTATCCAACTCGTGCGGCTCTACAATACGATCCACAATCACGATGGCGTTGTTCAGATCACCCCCCTTAATCAGGTTGTTCTTGTAGAGCATCTCCAATTCATGGAGGAAGCAGAACGTGCGGCAACTGGCTATTTCTTTTTCAAACTGACCAATATTGGTAATGGAAGCATGTTGGCTGCCTAACACTGGCGAGTTATAGTCGATCATCACCGTTACGCGATAATCGTCAAGTGGCAAGGCGGCAATCTCCACGTTGCGGGAGGAGTCGCGATAGAAGATGGAATCCTGTACTTCGAAAAAGTCGCGCAAGGCGTTCTGCTCTTCGGTCCCGGCCTCTTTCAATACGTTCACAAACTGGATCGAGCTGCCATCCATAATCGGAGCTTCGGGGCCGTCAATCTGAATCAGCACGTTGTCGATTTCGAGACCAACCAGGGCGGCCAGGGTGTGTTCAATCGTGCTTACGCGTCCTCCGTTTTGTTCGATGGTCGTACCACGCGATACATCCACCACGAGGTCGCAGTTGGCGTCAATGATCGGTGACCCCGGCAGGTCAACGCGTTGAAATTTGTAACCGTGATTCGGTTTGGCCGGTAAGAAGGTCATGGTGGTCTGCACCCCGGTGTGGAGTCCGACACCCGAAATACTCACCGACTTTTTAATGGTTTGTTGCTTGTATTGCAGCATTGCGGCAAAAAGTCCGCAAATTTAACCTAATTAGCCCGAAATCAAAACGTTAGCGAACTAGGCGTGCCCGTTCGATTCAATCGATTCGGGGTTGCCAACCCGCTTTTCCAGTTCGCGCAGGCGGTCGTTGATATCCGGCAAACGTTTGAACACTGCGTAACAGCGGAAGTACTCTTTGATATCGATGGCGGGGTAGCCCAACAAACGCTGGCCTTCTTCTTTAACGGATTTTGAAATGCCGGCCTGTGCACCAATGGAGGTGTTGTTGGCAATCACCAGGTGGCCCGCGATGCCCACCTGACCGGCAATCATCGAGTTTTCCCCGATCTTGCTGGAGCCGGAAATTCCCGCCTGAGCCGCAATCACCGTATTTTTTCCCACCTCAACGTTATGGGCAATCTGAATCAGGTTATCCAGTTTTACCCCTTTTCGAATAACGGTGGCATCGCCCATCATGGTTGCGCAGTCAATGACGGTGTTGGCGCCTATCGACACGTTGTCCTCGATGATGACGTTGCCTAACTGTGGAATGGTTTTGTAGCTGCCGTCCTCTTGCGGAGCAAAACCAAATCCATCGCTGCCAATCACGGTGCCGGCATGAATTTCACACTGGCTGCCGATGCGTGTGCCGGAGTAAATCTTGACGTTGGGGTGTAAAATGGTGTTGCTGCCAATCTCCACGTTATCGCCAATAAAAACGTGCGGGTAAATCTTCACGTTATCGCCCACTTTCACATTCTGCCCGATATAGGAGAACGCGCCCTGGTACAAATTCTTTCCGGCCGAAAAATGGGGCCCCGTAAAACTCGGTTGCTCAACTCCTGTCTTTTGAAAGCTGAGCATTTTATGATATTCCTCGAGCAACACGGTGAAACTCAAATATGGATCATCCACCAGGATCAACGCAGCGGGCACTTCTTTTTTCGCCTGGAAATCGCGGCTGACAATGACGGCAGTGGCCTGCGTGGTGTAGATGTATTGTTCGTACTTGGGATTGGCCAAAAAGGCAATTTGTCCTGCCTTGGCATCCTGGATTTTGCCCAACATGTTTACTTTCTGCTGGCCGTTACCGCGCAGTTCACCGCCCAACATCAGGGCTATTTGCTGAAGCGTAAATTCCATTTGATGTGTCAGTCGCCTGGTGAAGGCACTTGGCCGGTCACCATCCTACAAAGATACATTTTTGGGCCAGCATAGGTAGTTTTTCTTCACGATTTTGCTGATGGCCTTGATGCTGGGCAAATCCGAAGCCTGGGCAATGTCCAGCAGGCGGCCGTCTTTCATTTTAATGGCGATGCCCTGCCGTTCGGCCACGTAGGCTTCGTTGGTTACGGTGCCGTGCGAAAACAGGTAACGGGCCTCCCGCTGCAACAACTGGCGGCTCTTGCCCACAGCCCGTTTCACTTTTTCCACCATCGATTTACTGATCGGAGCCTGCGACAACTTAATTTGAAAAAGCTGGCGGTGAAGCAGGGCTTTACTCAACTCGCTCAAAATCGGATCGCGGTGATCTTGCCACGCTTTCAATCCACCCCAAATATCGCGATCGTCCAGTTGGCCAAATTGCTTCAGCAATTCGCGTTGGGATTTGAATTCGTCCAGCGTGTAGGTGCGTGAGAGAAATGTAGTCAACGCGGCCGAGGCGGGCAGGTGTTGTCCGGATTGGCAAAGGTATTGAGCGCGCCTGATGAGGTTCACCAACATACGTTCTGCGCTAACAGCTGTTTTATGCAAGTACAGTTGCCAGTACATGAGCCTGCGGGCGTGAAGAAAATTCTCGATGCTGTAAATACCATTTTCTTCCACCACCAGTTGGTCATCCTGTACATCGAGCATAGCGATGATGCGATCAACGCCAATGGTTCCTTCTACAACACCCGAGTAAAAGGAATCACGTTGCAAGTAGTCGAGCCGGTCGATATCCAACTGACTGCTGACCAGCTGATGGAAAAACTTCCGGGAGTAGCTGTTGCGGAAAATTTTCATCGCGAGCTCCAGTCGGCCGGCCATCGCGCGGTTCAGGTCCTGCATAAAAAGATAGGAGAGCGACTCATGGTGCAACCCCGGCAGCAGCGTTTCCTCCAACGCATGTGAAAATGGTCCGTGCCCGATATCGTGCAGGAGAATGGCGGCCTGGGCCGCCTCAAACTCTTGTTGGCTGATGCCGACACCCTTGGTTCGCAAATTATCCAGCACCTTGCCCATCAGGTGCATGGCACCCAGGGCATGATGAAAACGCGAGTGTGTGGCGCCCGGGTACACCATTTCGCTGAGACCAATTTGCCGGATGTGACGCAACCGTTGAAAGAACGGGTGCTCAAGAAGATCAAAAACCAGGTCGCTGCGGAAGGTGATGAATCCGTAGACCGGATCGTTGATGATTTTCTTTTTCTCCACGCGATTCGGTTAACCCTTGGCTGAATTATTGCTTAACTTTGACGTATGCAAAGATACAGCATTTTGTGGGCCGATGATGAGATCGACTTGCTAAAGCCCCACATCTTGTTCCTGCAGCAACGCGGCTATGATATCACCCCGGTCAACAACGGATCGGAGGCGGTAGAGATGTGTGAGGATCGCAATTTTGATGTGGTGTTTCTGGATGAAAACATGCCGGGTATATCCGGCCTGGAGGCGCTTAGCCTGATCAAAAACCAAAAGCCCAACCTGCCGGTGGTGATGATCACCAAGAACGAGGAAGAACAAATCATGGAGGAGGCCATCGGGGCCAAGATTGACGACTACCTGATTAAGCCGATCAATCCCAGTCAGATTTTACTCAGCATCAAGAAAATTTTGGACAACAAGCGGCTGGTGCAGGAGAAAACCAGCATGAACTATCAGCAGGAGTTCCAAAAGATCAGTATGGCCTTTCTGGGCGACCTCAGTTATGCCGAGTGGGCCGATATCTATAAAAAACTCGTCTATTGGGAATTGCAGATGGCCGAGGGCGATAACCAGATGGCCGAGGTGCTGGAAATGCAGAAGCTAGAAGCGAATACGAATTTCTGCCGGTTCATCAAACGTAATTACGAATCGTGGCTCAACGATCCTAAAGTGGAGAAACCGATGCTGTCGCACCAGTTGATGAAACGTAAGGTCTTTCCCGAACTGAAAAAGGACCTGCCGGTGTTCCTCATCGTTATCGATAATCTGCGGTACGATCAATGGAAGGTCATTGAGCCTGAGCTTGGCGAGTACTTTGCCGTTGATACCGAGGAAACGTATTACTCGATTCTGCCCACCACCACGGCCTATGCCCGCAACGCGATTTTCTCCGGATTGCTGCCATCCGATAAAGTGAAAAGTAAAACATAATTGTGATTAGGAAAGGATGAAGAAGAATCAAAAAAAAAATACAAAAAGTAGTATCAAAAAAAGCAAAAGCGGAAGTACAGC
>DAIPHR010000176.1:0-6611 GCA_036771215.1 Cyclobacteriaceae bacterium | reverse complement strand
TCACCTTGGGTTTGGCCACAATGGCACGCGAAATAGCCACACGTTGTTGCTGCCCGCCCGAAAGTTGCTGCGGGAAGTGGTTTCTGCGGTGCATGATGTTCATGCGCTCCAGTACCTCTTCCACGCGCTTCTTGCGCTCATCGGAAGGCACTTTCATATACAACAGCGGAAGTTCAACATTTTCATACACAGTGAGTTCGTCAATCAGGTTGAAGCTCTGGAAGACAAATCCGATGGAGCCTTTGCGAAGTTGCGCCCGTTGGCGCTCGCTGTACTTGGCTACTTCATTCTCACCAAAGTGGTATTCGCCATTTGACGGATTATCGAGTAAACCCAGGATGTTGAGCAACGTGGACTTACCACAACCGGAAGGTCCCATGATCGCCACAAACTCCCCGTCCTTAATCTCCAGATTGATGCTGTTAAGGGCGGTTGTTTCCACTTCCTCCGTGGTGTACACTTTTTCGATGTTTTTTAGTCGTATCATGGTGAGGTGTATTTTTCTACAGGTTAATGATGTTTTATCTGGTAATTTAGTTTCAGCTTATGGGCACTTTTTTCAGTAACTACAGGAGATAAGACGCGATTTCACAGCCTGGGGTTGCATCAATTCAACTTCAAGACCTCGTTATTCCCAAAATTCTCGTAGGAGGACGTGATTACGCGGTCGCCCGGCTGCAATCCCTCCAGCACTTCAAAGTTCTCTGAGTTCTTGCGACCCAACTTGATATTGCGTTTTACGGCCCGGTCTTCGCGGTCAAGTACATACACCCAGTTGCCACCGGTATCTTTGTAGAACCCGCCCACGGGCAACAGCAACTCTTCTGACGCCTGGCCGAGCTCAATGCGCATGCGCAGGGACTGACCTCTGCGAATGCCCTGAGGCGTTTCGCCATCAAAATCCATGTCAACCTCAAAACGGCCGTTGGTAATGGTGGGGTAGATATACGTGATCTTAAGCAGATACGTCTTACCGGCAAAATCCGTGGTGGCGGGCAGTCCCGTTGAAATTTTCGGGAGGTACAACTCATCGATGGGCACGCGCACCTTGTAGCTACCCACGATATCCACCTGGCCGAGGCGCTGCCCGGTTTGCACAGCTTGTCCGATTTCCCAGTGGGGTGTTGACAACTGACCATCAATAGGAGCGCGAATGACCAGGTTATCCAGAATTTTTCCTACTCCCTCCAGGCTTCGGGTCATCTGCTGCTCCGACTGGGTCACCGCGCGTAGCTGACGAATGCGGTCAATCGAATCGTTCTTGTATACTTCGTACGTAATTCTTCTTCGCTCCACGTTGTATTTGTAATCCGCTTCCGTGCGTTCAAATTCCTGCTTGGAGATTAGCTTCTTTTCAAACAGCTTTTTCTGCCGGTCATACTGCGGGCCCAGGATGTTGAGCTGGTTGTCGATCAACGCCAGTGTCTGCCGTTGCTCCAGGTCGTTCCGCATGATGTTCAGGCGTGTTTCGCGTGCCCGGTTAATACTTTCGTTAAAGGAAGCTTCTTGCTGAAGTACAGATAACTCGCGATTGAGGTTCGTTAGCTCCAGAATCACGTCTCCTTTGCGCAGCATCTTGCCGCTTTCGCTCACAATACGTTTGATATTCCCTCCTTCAATGGCATCGAGGTAAACGGTGCGGCTGGGCTCAACCGTGCCTGTCTGGGGGATAAACTCCTTGAACTCGCCACGCTTAACCTCGGCAATCGTAATCTTATCGCGGTCGATGATCAGCGTTGACCTGCGGTCGCTAAAAATGAACATATACAACACAAACGCAACAAAAAGCCCAATGCCGCCAAACGTGGCGATGCGCTTTACTGTCCATGTCTTCTTTTCAATCTTACGATCCATCAGTTTGGGGGAATGGTGAGCCTCATGCCAACAAACGTGCCAAGGGCCCAAAAGGGTTTTGTTTTGGTTAAAAAGGGCTAAAATTCGATTGTTTTGCGTACGCTCCTGAACGTACTTGTCCGCAACCGGACAGCCCAGTGGCAACCTTTTAGGGCAAAATCGAGTTAAACAACCCAAAATCGGGCATGGTCGCATACGGCATCGGCTTTGCGAGCTTGCCCCCAAACCGGCCTTTACATATGACAGAACCGAAAGCGGGACGCATCCTGATTGTGGATGACAACGAGGATCTTCTGAAAGCAGCAAAGATGTTTTTGAAGCGGCACGTAGCCCATGTGGATATTGAAAAAAATCCGGAAGCCATTCCGGCCTTGCTCAAGCAGGAGGACTACGATGTCATTTTGCTCGACATGAACTTCACCAAAGATGTGAGCAGCGGAAGCGAAGGCTACTATTGGCTGGGCCGCATCCTGGAAATTGATCCCTCGGCTGTGGTGGTGCTCATCACCGCCTATGGCGATGTTCAAATGGCCGTAAAAGCGATCAAAGCAGGCGCCACAGACTTCGTGCTCAAACCCTGGGAGAACGACAAACTCCTGGCTACGCTGTATTCCGCCATGCGCCTGCGCCAGTCACGCGATGAGGTGGAAACGTTGAAGATCAAAAATCGGCAGATCAATGATGTAATGAATGAAAAATTCAAGGACATCATTGGTCAAAGCCACGCCATGCAGCGCATTTTCCACACCATTGAGCGCGTGGCCCAAACCGATGCCAATGTGTTGATTCTCGGAGAAAATGGAACCGGTAAAGAGCTGGTAGCCCGCGCCATCCATCGCCACTCCGCCCGGCAACACGAGTCGTTTGTGGGTGTCGACCTCGGTTCCATAACCGAGACGCTTTTTGAAAGCGAGTTGTTTGGCCATCGAAAAGGGGCATTTACGGATGCCAAGGAAGACCGGGCCGGCCGTTTTGAGCTGGCGCACGGGGGCACACTTTTTCTGGATGAGATCGGCAATCTTTCCATGCCGTTGCAGGCTAAGCTGCTCACTGTTTTACAAAACCGGAAAGTAAGCCGTGTGGGAGCCAATAAAGAAACACCCGTCAACATTCGCCTCATTTGCGCCACCAACATGCCGCTGTACGATATGGTGAAAGAAAACCGTTTCCGGCAGGATCTTCTTTACCGGATTAACACCATTGAAATCCAGATCCCCTCCCTCCGCGATCGCGTGGAGGATATTCCACTGCTGGCGCAGCACTTTTTGAAACACTATGCCGGCCGCTACGAAAAATCGGTAAATAAGATCAGCGAAGGAGCCATGAGCCGGCTTACCAAGCACCAGTGGCCGGGAAATATCCGCGAGTTGCAACACGCCATCGAGCGGGCCGTCATTCTCAGTAATGCTTCGGTGTTGCAGCCAGAAGATTTCAACTTCAACGCGGCACCGGCACGCGAAAAAGATGCCGATGGGATAAACCTGGATCAGTTCAACCTGGATGAGGTGGAAAAACTCCTCATTCGTAAAGTGTTGAAAAAATACAACGGCAACATCACCCAGGCTGCAGCCGAGCTGGGCCTTACCCGCTCCTCGCTATACCGCAGATTGGAAAAGCATGGATTGTAAGGGTGTTGAGGTGGAAAGGTGGTGTTCACCCGCCATTGGTTTTTAAATATGTGGTATTGTAAAAAATGTGCGATCTTGACAATTGACACGCACCTGTGAAACACCAGCGCCTCAAAACCTCAACCCCTCAACACCTCCACATATTTCAGCATGGGTGATTTTCGCTTTCGCATTGCGTTTCGTGTAGGCCTGATTGGGTGTACCATGGCTTTGTTTGTATTTATGGTGAGCCGCCCCAACATGGTTTTTGCTGCCGTGCTGATGGCGCTGATCATTGCAGGCCAGTTGTTTGAGTTGTACCACTTCAGCGCGCAGACCAACCGAAAGCTGACTCGCTTCCTGGAGTCGGTGAAATATTCGGACTTCATTTCCGGTTTTACGGCCGACAATAAACTGGGCAAAACCTTTCGCCAGCTCAATACCGAATTCAACGAGGTATTGGAGGCCTTTCGCAAGGCCCGAAGCGAAAAAGAAGAAAACTGGCAATACCTGAATACGGTAGTACAGCAGGTGCGTACGGGTATCCTGTCGTTTGATGAGAGCGGCCGCATTCAGCTCATGAACGCCAACGCCAAACGATTTCTGAACTCGACTGCGTTGTCCTCCATCCATGATCTGAAATCCCTGAACCCGGTACTCTACCAGGCCATTTTAGACGCCAAGCCCGGCAAAAGCACACTTCATAAAACCAACCGCGATATCTTACTAACGATTCAATCTACCGAGATGCGGGTGCGCGGGCAAAACATCAAACTGGTAACGCTGCAAAACATCCAGAGTGAATTACAAAAGCAGGAGCTCGAAGCATGGCAGAACCTCACCCGGGTACTTCGTCACGAAATCATGAATTCCATTACGCCCATATCATCGCTTACCTCAACACTGAAAGACGTGTTGGATCACGACCTAAAGCGCACCAATGGTCACTGCGAAATTCCGCTCGAAAGTGCGGACGATCTGCGCGAAGGACTGACCACCATTGAAGGACGTAGCAAGGGGCTTATCCGCTTTATTGATGCATACCGTGAGTATACCTCGCTTCCTCAGCCGGTGGTGCGAAGTGTTCGGGTGAAAGAGTTGCTCGACAAGGTGGCCCAATTCATGAAACCTGATTTCCGCGATTCGGGCATTGTATTCCACCATACTTGCCAGTCGGAATACCTCACCATTCAGGCAGACGAGGAGATGATTGAACAGGTATTGATCAATCTGATCAAGAATGCGCGCGAGGCGTTGGCCGGCCAGGCTGACGGACGCATTGAAGTGCGGGGGAGCTACGATGAAGCCACCACCTACATTGAAGTGACTGACAATGGGCCGGGCATCATTGCCGAAGCATTGGAAAAGATCTTCATTCCGTTCTTTACCACCAAGAAGGGGGGCAGTGGGATCGGCCTGGCGTTGTCGCGCCAGATTATGCAAATGCACAACGGCACACTCACAGCCGAATCGCGCCCGTATGAGCGGACCGCGTTCAGGCTCCGGTTCTAAAACTCAGCGCTGGCTGGACAAAAACTCTTCCCACTCGTGGGTTTGCCCACTGGCATGGTCCTTCAGAAAGAGAGCATAAGTTGGCTTGTACGGAGGACGGTGCCGGAGCGGCATCCGTGCTTCCTCGGGCGTAAAATCGCCTTTCTTAGCATTACATCGCTTGCAGGCTGTTACCAAATTGGTCCAAGAATGTGTGCCCCCGCGCGAACTGGGCATGACATGGTCAAGAGTCAGATCGCGGGTGGTGCCGCAATACTGGCACTCAAAGTTGTCGCGCTTGAAAACGTTTTGCCGGGTAAGATTAACGCCCTTGTACGGGGCGTTAACATAGCGGTTCAGGCGGATAACCGAGGGCATTGGGAAGCTGCGGGTGACCGACCGCAACTTGTGCCCGTTGGAGGACCTGACCATCTCGCTTTTGTTGAGGTAGACCAAAATGAACGCGCGCTCAACCGAGCAGACCATCAGCGGGCTAAAATCCTGATTCAATACGAGTACGCGCTGGTTCATCCCGTGAAAGATATAACCATTCTTTGGGTTTATCAACAGGCGCTCACCGGCCCTTGATCAGCCG
The DNA here is from genome assembly GCA_036771215.1 of Cyclobacteriaceae bacterium. Classification (GTDB taxonomy): domain Bacteria; phylum Bacteroidota; class Bacteroidia; order Cytophagales; family Cyclobacteriaceae; genus ELB16-189. Next base: position 1,064 of record DAIPHR010000176.1, on the reverse strand, counting down.
AAGCGCCCCGGTAACCTCACCTACCGGCTGGGTCGTTTCGGGATCCACCAGTAGCGGGTATTCCAGCCTCAACGGTGTAAGGTGCCCCAGCATCACCCAAACTTTATCTTTCTCGAGTAATAGTCCTACATCTTCGCGGGCGTGGCTGCGGAAGAAAAGGATGTCGCCAATGCGGAACTCCACCGGTGATTTAATCGGAACCCCGAGATAGAGCCAACTGTGAGGCTCCCGCCCGATGCGATAGCCGGCCAGCCGGAATACCAGTTGAATGAATGAATGAATTTCAAGACCAAATGGCGTTTTCCCTCCGGGCAAGAACGGTGCATGCATGAATTTCCGGGCCACCTGTTGGATGAACTCGGCATCCCTCCGTTGATGGATGCTCTTTGACTCGCCCCCGAACGCCAGTTGTTCTTCCAGCGCAAACAACTCCTGATGGCCGATCGGAATCACACTGCCAATCACAATCGGCAGCGGACTTTTCCGGTACAGGAGTGTAGAGACGGTATCCAACGTTATGCGAAAGTCAGCGTCACTCACATGCACGAAATAATCGTACGTGATGGAGTGATGCTGGGCTTCGGGTATCCAGCCTTGCACATCATCGGGGATGTGTTGAATCCGGAGCCAGCTGGTCTGCCGTTCGAGCACGAGGTAATGCTCACCAAACAACATTTGGTTAACCTGAAGCGACTGCCAGTTCGCTTCCGCTCGCATACTGACTACCGATAATCGGGCAACTCCGTATTCCATTATTTGAGGCGGGCTAATTCACGTTTCGTTTCGCGATCTTTGATGCTTTCGCGTTTATCATAAAGTTTTTTGCCACGGGCGAGTGCAATCTCCATTTTTGCCAGCCCACGGTCGGTCAGAAAAAGCCGCAACGGAACCAGGGTCAATCCTTTTTCTTCAACTTTGGCGCGAAGTTTATTTAACTCCGAGCGCTTCAATAGCAATTTTCGCTCCCGGCCTCCCTCATGATTGTAATAAGAACCCTGAGCGTAAGGCGAAATCTGTCCGCCTTTCACTTTCATTTCATCACCATGGAAATAGCAATTTCCGTC
>DAIPHR010000175.1:0-6651 GCA_036771215.1 Cyclobacteriaceae bacterium | reverse complement strand
ACGCTGAAAGGGCAGGTCACGGGCAAAAATTTGTATAGGGAGCCCTATGTGCAAAATGACCTGGCTATTGACGCCCTTCACATTAACGACTTTCTTATTGGTGATGTCACCGGCCGTAACCAATGGAATCCCGAAGCCGACCAATTCGATATTCAGTTCATCATCGACCGGCAGGGCGCGCGAACAGTTGACATTACCGGTTATTACCGCCCGAAACTAACCGAAAGCCCGCTCAACCTGCAGGTGAATCTGCGCAAGACCAGTTTACGCATGATCGAACCCATCGTGCGCGATATCTTCTCGCGGCTGGATGGCCAGGTATCAGGCGAATACGAGGTGCGCGGCACGTTTGGTGAGCCGCTCATCCGCGGGCAAAGCGTAGTGGAAAACGGTGCCGTTACCATCGACTACCTGAAAACCAACTACACCTTCAACGGCCGGCTATTGATGACGCCAAACCAGATCACGTTCAAGGACTTTATTCTTCTTGATGCTTTTCGAAATCAAAGCTATCTGGACGGATTTTTAGGACACCGGAATTTTTCCCGCTTCCGCGTAAACCTCGATGCCGATTTTACCAGTTTTCAGGTGCTGAATACCACCAGTAAAGACAATTCGCTCTTCTACGGGCAGGCGTTTGGCAGAGGGCGCCTGAATATTTTCGGTCCTTTCAACAATCTAAAAATCTCGGCCACTGCCCGAACTGAAAAAAACAGCCGGATTTTCATTCCGGTTACCAATTCCGGAAGCACCGAGAAGAAAGAGTTTATCACGTTCGTTCATTTTGCCGATTCCGCCAAGCTTCGGGAACACAGGCAAAAAAAGATAAAGAAAACAGAAGAGTCTACCGGTGGTCTTACGATGGATCTCAACCTGGACATTACCCCCGATGCTTATGCTGAAATCATTTTCGATGTAAAAGCCGGGGATATCATCCGCGGGTACGGACGGGGCGATATTCAGCTTCAGATCAATACCCGAGGTGAGTTCAACATGTTTGGCGTGTACGAATTTGAGCGGGGCTTTTACAATTTCACGCTGTATAATATCATTAACAAAGAATTCTCGATTAACAAGGGAAGCCGCATCAGTTGGTATGGCGACCCCTATGGAGGTTTGTTGAGCCTCGTGGCCAGCTACCGGCAAACGACTTCGCTGGCACCAATTGTATCCAATCAGGCTGTTGCCAACAGCCCCGGTTTGCGCAGAAAGTACCCGATTGAAGTCATGTTGAAATTGGATGGACCCATGCTGAGCCCTCAGATTGGATTTGATATTGCCGCGAAAGATTTACCGCGCAACGTGGTGGTTGACGAGCAAGGTACCACCGTGAATCTGGAATTTGAATTCGATGCTTTCAAATCCAAACTGGATGAGCAGGAACTCAAGCGCCAGGTCTTCAGCCTGATTGTGCTCAGGCGGTTTTCACCCATCGGGGAATCGATCAACACCAGCGGTTCGATTTACAACAGCGTGAGTGAACTGCTCTCCAATCAGCTGAGTAACTTTTTAACCCAGGTTGACTCCAATCTGGAAATTGACTTGGACCTCGGCACACTCGATCAGGAGGCCTTCAACACCTTTCAGTTGCGCCTCTCCTACTCATTTCTGAACGGCCGGTTGCGTGTAACGCGCGAAGGAACGATGGGCGGAGACCAAAACCAGCAATCGGCCGCCAACCTGATTGGCGAATGGACCGTAGATTATGTTTTGACGCCCGATGGCAAGTTCCGGGTTAAAATGTACAGTCGAAACAACTTCAATAATCTCAACAACACCTTGGGTAACCCTTCACAAACGGCCGTAACAACCGGTTTCAGTCTTTCGCACACCCAAAGCTTCAACCAAATCAAAGACCTGCTAACCTCTGCACGCGAGCGCAGGCGAAGGGAGCTTGAAAATCAACCAGCACCAGAAGAAGAAAAAGTACCGGATGGTAGACCGGACTAGCCCGTCTGGCCCCGGGCCAGTTCGCGGGTGTCGTTGATATTCGTTTCCTTTTTGTACTTTCGAAACAATCAATTTCTATTACTATGGATGTCAACTCATTTCTGAAACGCTACGCAGAACAAATCAACGGCCAGTTTACCAACTACGACAGCCAGCAATCCATATTGATTGTACCCGTATCCGGGGGCCGCTTCCAGACGATTATCTGCACCGTTCGTCAAAATGAGTTGTACAACCGCAAGATGATGACCTTCAACTCCAAAGTGTGCTCGGCTAAGGCGGAATTTGACTACCGTATGCTTTTCGAACAAGTAGCTTTTTTCAACTATTGCCGGTTTGTCGTACAGGATCAATACCTTCAGGTGGAAGCCGTGAGCGCTCTGGATGCACTTAGCGAGGAAACCGCCAAAGAAATGATCCAGGAAGTGGCCAACCTGGCCGATCAATACGAACTAAAACTCACCGGTGTAGATGTGCATTGATCATTCACTGCACAAGCTGCCCACCCTATCCTGAACCACAGCCTTGACCGCAGGCAAACCGATTGAAGCGGCCGTATTCTTGACGCCCAGTATAGAAGATGAACCTGGACCTTTGCCTGAATTTCGAAAAACTCACCCTCATGCCGTTCATCAACTACCCCGCCAAGAAAAAGCTCAAAATCTGGAATGGCATTTATGGCCAGGTGCATCACAGCGATAAAATTACGTGTGGCCACATGAGCATTGAAGCCGGCATCGCATTGCCGGAACATCAGCACCCGCACGAGCAATGGAGTCACTTGCTGCAAGGTGAAATGGAGTTTACCATTGGGGGCGAGACGCGCGTGTTGAAGCCCGGTGAAACGGCCTATGTGCCCGGGCATGTGCCGCATAGCGGCCGAAGTATTACGGCTTGCAAACTGATTGATGTTTTCTCCCCTCCGCGGGAAGACTGGCGAGAGATGGAAAGCAAGCAGACGGACTAGCCATAAGAAATCTAACGTCATCGCGAACGAAGTGAAGCGATCCCCAAAAAGCTGGGACTGCCGCGGCCGTGTCCCTCGCCATGAAGCCCCACGTTATTTTTAGGATCGGCAAAGGCGAGAAATTCTAACCCGCAAACCTTTCAGGTGCAAACGCAGCCAAGGAAACGGTTGGCTGCTCTTCATTCATCAATTCGGCCACCAGTTTTCCCGTGCCGGGCGCCAGGCTCAAACCCATCATGGCGTGACCCGTTGCCACTAACACGTTGGGCAAATCTCTCAACCGGCCGATGTAGGGAAGTCCATCCGGTGAGCAGGGGCGCAGCCCATGCCAAATCTCTTCTGTCTTGGGCATGGACACCTGCATCTCCGGGTAATAACGCGGAATAGCCTCCACGATGCCACGTACACGGTTCAAATGGATGGCGTGATTGATTCCGGTAATCTCCATCGTTCCGCCAAAGCGCAGCGCGGAGCCCATGGGTGTAACGGCTACGCGCGCCTCCAGTAAAATAGAGGGAATTCGCACAATCTTTTTCACGTCCGGAAGTGTGAAACTATACCCCTTCCCTGCCTGCATCGGCAAGCGCAGGTGCAGTTGGCGCGCCAGCTCGCCCGACCAGGAGCCGGCTGCCAGCACAAGCGAATCAACCGCGTGGTCACCCTGCGGGGTGCGCACGGACCGAACGTGATGGTGCTCAACTCTAAACTCAGTGACCGGTGCGCCTGAGAGAATCTGAACACCCTCGTGCCGCAAGTATTCCATGAGCCCGCGGGTGAGCAGCTGAGGCGTTAAATGCGCATCGCCCGGATAAAAAACACCGCCCCCCGCATTCACCCGCACATCGGGTTCCAGCGCCTGAACTTCGCGGGCAGACAATACCTCTGCTTTAACGCCATACCGGTTTGCCAGGTCTGCGGTTTCGGCTTCTTCATGAGCGGCAGCTTCGGTTTGATACAGCATCAGCAACCCACGTTCGTGATAAGCAAAATCAAATGGCGCCTCACGGGCTAATTGCTGATAACACGCTTTACTGAACAAGCTCAATTCTTTGAGCGCGGGCACCGAGCGTGCCACGTGTCCAGAGTTGGCGTGGTGATAGAAATCAAGACCCCACCGCAGCAAATCCAGATTGAGGCGGGGGCGCACATAAAACGGGCTCTTGCTGTTAAACATCCAGCGAATACCCTTGGCGATCATGCCGGGAGCCGCCAGCGGAATGATGTGGCTGGGCACCACCATGCCCGCGTTACCGAAGGAGCAGCCGTCTTCCAGCGAGGACTGATCAAACACGAGCACATCGTGTCCCGCCTTTTTTAAATAGTAAGCCGAGCACAGTCCGATAATGCCGCCACCGATGATGCCAACTTTCATGGGCTAGTCGTAATGAAATTTACAAGACAGTGTTAGGATTTCGGACGCTGTTACTTCGTAAACTAAACGATGTTCATGCGTAATTCTACGCGACCACTTCCCTTGAAGCGTGTGTTTTAGCGGTTCCGGTTTTCCAATTCCGCCAAAAGGTATCTCGGAAATTGAAGTGATAAGCAAAACAATTCGATTCGTAATCTTGGGATTCGTGCGCTTCCATTCCTCTAATTGCGCCAGTGCCGAAGGACTGAAAACAATCTTTCTCACTGCAGATATTTCGCCTGCAATTCTGCTACAGACATGGCCACGCCTTTCCCCTTTGCCAACTCATCCATGGATTCATACAACTGCTTGCGATTGGCTTCGGTCGACAATAAAAATTCTGTATCGTCACGCTGCGCGGTAACCGTAATCTCAATGTCCTTATCCCCAAACGCCTCCTGAATTGAGCGAATCAATTCAACACTTAACTCCTTTGTATTAAGTCGGTATGTTGTCTCCATGGTGTAAAATTAAGGCACAAAAAGCGCCAATCAAATATCCAGTTGACGTCAGATCACCTGAAATCCATACGCATACGGATCATCATCGGGATCGATGGTAATGGTATTATGACCATAAATCCGGGCCCACCCTTCTACGCTGGGCACAATCGCAGGCTTACCGGCCAATTGTGTTTCTTCCTCAATTCGGCCGATGAACTTACTTCCGATGATGCTCTCGTGAATAAACTCATCGCCCTTGCGCAGTTTGCCTTTGGTAAACCATTGAGCCATGCGCGCGGACGTGCCGGTGCCACAGGGCGAGCGATCAATCGCCTTGTCACCATAAAACACCGCATTGCGGGCCGATGATTTTGGATCCATCACCTGTCCGGTCCATAAAATATGGCTGCACCCATTGATGGTTGGATTTTCAGGGTGCACGAACGAATACCTGGCATTGATGTTCGCACGGAGGGCACGGCTCCAGCTAATCAATTGGTCGGCTGTGAAGTGTTCGAGGCCCGGAAAATTCTTTTGGACATCTACGATGGCATAGAAATTTCCGCCATAGGAAACATCGATAGTCAGTTCACCGAGATCCGGACACTCAGCCAAGATTCCTTCGGCTGCCAGGTAGGCTTTTACATTCCGAATTTGAACCGACTTCACTTTACCGCCCTCCTGCCGATACTCAATTCGAACTAACCCGGCCGGCACTTCCAGATTCAGGATGCCGGGTGTTTTTGGCTTTACCAGGCCTTCTTCAATGGCAATGGTTACCGTACCAATCGTGCCATGGCCGCACATGGGCAGACAGCCACTGGTCTCAATAAATAAAACGCCTACATCATTTTGGGGATCAACCGGTGGGTACAAAATGCTACCACTCATCATGTCGTGGCCACGTGGTTCAAACATGAGTCCCTTCCGAATCCAATCGAACTCGCGCAAAAAATGCTGGCGCTTTTCACTCATGTTGGCGCCCTTCAAGTCGGGTCCGCCTTCAGCTACCACGCGTACGGGATTACCGCAGGTGTGAGCATCTATACAACGAAACTTGTTCATTTTCTTATCTTAAAGTTGATAGTTGGTAGTTATCAGTTGGTAGTGGTTAATGCAACTAACAACTGACAACCAAAAACTAACAACTAACAACTACTTGTTAAATTCCCCATTCACTACTCTCCAAATCCCCAACGGATTTCCATCTTTCAATTCATCCGGCAACAAAGCATTCGGGAAGTTTTGAAATGCCACGGGCCGTACAAACCGTTTGATGGCATCCGTTCCTACAGCCGTAAACCGACTATCGGTAGTTGCCGGGAATGGTCCACCATGATTCATTGAAGGGCACACCTCTACACCGGTGGGCACACCATTTATAATCAATCGGCCTGCTTTTTCCACCAGTACATTGATCATGCTCTCGTATTCTGCAATCTCTTCCTCGCTTCCCATCACCGAACACGTAAGCTGCCCGTGTAGCAAATTAACAACCGTATGTAACTCATTGCGATCGGCACACTTCACAATCATTGAAAAGGGTCCAAACACTTCCTCAGCCAACAACGGGTTTTTAAAAAATTCTTTTGCCGACACCGATACAATCATCGGCATGCCCTGGGCTGCATCACCCGCCTCGATTGCCTGTGCTTCCACTGTGATACCCTGCTGAGTCAATGTCCGCTGGCTACGGGTTGCGTAATTATCGGCAATACCCTGATGCAACATCGTGCCGGGCGCAGCCTTCTTGATTTCAGCGGCCAACGCAGCCACAAACGAATTGAGGCCTTCGCCTTCAACCGCCAGTATCAAACCCGGGTTAGTACAAAATTGCCCCACGCCCAGCGTAATGGACGAAGCAAGCATCGAAGCCGTTT
>DAIPHR010000174.1:0-6655 GCA_036771215.1 Cyclobacteriaceae bacterium | reverse complement strand
GCTCGGTTCTGCTAATTCGTTTTTGGCGTGATTATTGTTGTTTAGTGTGGTGATGACGGTGCTGTGCGAGATGTAAGATCCTTCACTTACATATCGGAGGCCGATGCGGCCCTCAAACGGTGCTTTGATTCTTGTTTTTTCCAACTGAGCCTCCAGCAGTCTGATATCCGCAGTCGTGGTGTTCAGGCGGTTAAGCGCGTTCTCATATTCTTCCTGGCTTATGGCGTCCTTTTCCAATAATTTGCGTTGCCGGAATTCATTATCCTGATTCAGCTTGCGGTTGTACTTCTGCTTTTCCAGCTGTGCTCGCGTCTCCTCGTCATGAATCAACAGCAACACTTCGCCTTTCTTCACACTCTTGCCTTCGCTGAACGTTATTGAGGCTATCTTTCCCGACACTTCGCTTTTAAGCTCCAACGATTCATTGGCTTGTACCGAACCCGTGACGATTAACTTGTTATCAAGCCGGGACGGCCGGACCGTAATCGCCTCAACGGCCATTTTTCCAGGCCCCCGCGGGGCATCCGTGGCCGGACCCTTTTTGGACTTGAAAAGATCCAGCTTGGGAATGATTAACAAGGCGGCTATTACCACTACCACCCCAACTGTGATCAATGTTTTCTTCATTTCAAAACAAAATTCGGTTGATTAAACTCAACTACTGAAAAATTGGTTTCGCTCACAAAACATTTCGTGCAAGGACAAAACCTGAGGGATGACCAATTGAGTCTCATCGTTATGAATCAAAAAATCTGCCCGCTTCACTTTCTCTTCTTCCGGCCACTGCCGATTTAATATGTTTCGTACCTCTTCCTCCGTGCGGTTCCGGTCACGTTGCAGTACCCGTTGAATGCGCAGCGCCTCCGGAGCCCTTACCACGATCATTCGGTCAACGGTCTTATCCGCGCCCGCTTCGTACATCAGGGCCGCTTCTCGAATTACGTAAGGGGCTAGCTGTTGACCGGATGCCCACCGCTGGTAATCTTCGGCCACCCGCGGATGAACCAGTTGATTCAACTTTTCCAGCCGCTCGGGACGGCCGAAAACTTCGGTCGCCAGATAGCTCCGGTTTAACGAACCATCTGCACCAAACGACAAGTTTCCGAATTCTTTTTTGATCTGTTCGACCAGTATTCCGTCAGTGGTCATTAGTACTTTCGCTCGGCTATCTGCATCGTACACGGGTATGCCCAGGCAGGCAAAGATTCGGCAAACCAGGCTTTTGCCCGATCCGATCCCCCCTGTAATGCCTACCTGCAAGTTTGACGCCATGATGATTTTACGGATTTCGCGGGAGTTGAACGGAATCGACCCGAAGCAGCCGGGCCCAGTCAGGAACACCGGTAATCTGGGGTGTAACCCACCCGGAGTTGCCCAGGGTTGCCCGGGCCTGAATCGTCTCACGCAGGTTGCGTAGCGAGGCGTTTGCCTCCATTTCAACGCGGACGGCCACGCTGTCCGGAATGCCGCGCATTTTTCGGCTGCCTTCAATTGTGAGGGGCACGCGAACTTCCACTTGCCGCACGCGACCCACTGGAAAACTTACCGACACCATGGGTGGTGAACGTTTGATGAAGTCATTGTCCGGAATGCCTACTTCCACATCCTGCCGAACCGATTCATCCACACGACTGGCGCGCGGAGTAACCAGGAGCACCGCAGGTAGTTTTTCAATGATGCTTTTGGGGCCTTCTACAGCAATACTGTCCGGCTCAACGGTGATTGCCCCAATGCGACCAAAGCCCTCGCGGAAACGAACGGCCGACAAGTCGGCCTGAACGGCCAGTGGGCGGGTGACGGCAACATCCAGATGAATAAACAAGGTGTCGGTTACCACGGATTTGATTTCAAGAGCTCCCAGCTGACCTTCCAGCACGGGAGCAAGTTGGGTCCCAATGATTTTACGCACTTCCAACGGCCGATCGAGGGGCACCACGAGCTCAGGGACTTTTAGACCGAAATGTTTACGCGATAAATCCCACCCCAGGCCGCTTACATTCAGCGTTACATACGTAGGCAATGCCACGGCTGGCATAAACCGCTGTTGATCATACGCAAACGTTAACGGGAAGCGGATGTTGGTTGAGTACGTCTTATTTAACGCATTGAACAACCAAAATACCACAGCTGCCAGAAGGCACAGAAACAGTGCCTTCCAATTGGTTCGGTTAAAATGAAAAACCTTGACAATGGCCTTGAGCAAACCCATAAGGCCATCAAAGGTACAAGAATTGCAGCTCGCTTACGCCTTTTTGGCGGTAATAGCCTTGGTGGATTCCATTGAGATGGAAGACTTATTGAAACGGATTCGGCCACCGCGTTCCACCTCCAGTACAAATGTGTCATCTTCCAACTCGGCCACTCGCCCATGCGCCCCGCCAATGGTTACCACCTTGTCACCCACCTTCACCTCATCAATAAATTTCTTTTGCTCCTTTGCTTTTTTCTGCTGGGGGCGGATCATGAAGAAATAGAAAACAATGACGATCAATCCCAGTGGAATGAATTGCATCCAACTTGATTGGGCTTGTGCCTGGAGAATTACTGCGTACATGGTTCTAAAAATTAGGGCGTAAAGATATTGAGATATTCTGTTTACCGAGGATGAAATGAAAAAATCCCGCGTGCGGGCGGGATTTCTCCATCGTGTTGCCTGCCCCGATTATTTTACCGGGCCATTTTCGCCAGTGGGTTTTGCGACCACCATGGCTTTGAAATTCAATTGTGTTGTTTTCGGCCACGTGTTGGCCGTAACGGTGATGCTCTTGTTGTTTACGCCCGGTTTGCCGTTGCTGTCAAATTCAGCTTTAACAAAACCGGTTCCTCCTACGGGAATTGGTTCTTTCGTCCAATCGGGCACCGTACAACCGCACGAGGGCTGTGCACTTTGAATGATCAGCGGTGCCTCGCCCGTATTCTTGAATTTGTAAGTATGGACTACTTTCTGCCCTTCATTAATAGTGCCGAAGTCATGGGAGGTTGTTTCAAAAGCCAGCGTGGGCAGTGGGCCCTCGGGCTTGGTTTCCGGCTGCGGTGTGGGCTGGGGTGTTTGGGCCGGGGTTGCCGGAGCCTGATTTTTGGCTTCCATCTGCACCAGCCGTGACTCTAACTCGGCAATCTTTTTTTCAGCATCGCGGTCCTTGCAGGCAGCTGCCAACACAATCACTGCCAGGGCCATCATTACTTTTGTCATTGTTTTCATAATTCTTGTGCGTTTCCGATACAAAATTAAGTTTTCGGCAGCCGAATGCTGCCCGTTAACACATCATTAACTCTTTTTGCCGCGCAACTGTTCCAGCAAATCGTCAACGTCTTCCAGCAGCCGTTGTGCCTTACCCTGGGCTTCGTTCACGATTTTTTGGCCCTGGGCGCGTGCTTCCGAATCCCCGTTGCCTTTTTCGGCCATACTGGTAGCCACCAACTCGTTCAGGTAGTCTTCGAGCATCTTTTTGTATTTGTCGAGGCGGTACGAGAGCTTTTCGCGGGTTACGGAACCCTTATCGGGTGCGTATAAAATGCCCAAAATGGCGCCCACCGCGGCTCCGGCTAAAAAGGCCATGAGGGTGTTGCTGCTTTTTTTACTCATACCAATGCGACTTAAAAAGTCGAGTTGCAAAGATACGGTTTTTTGCCCGAATCGTAACCCCGGTACCGCGTTACTTGTTATCAATAAGGCCCCGTCCACTTTTCCGGATTACCCCCTGCTGTTGCAGGGTTTTGGTAATAACGTCCAAAATGCCATTGATGAACTGACGGCTTTTTGGTGTACTGTATTTTTTGGCCAGTTCGATGTACTCGTTCAGGGTAACCTTTACCGGAATCTGTGGGAACGAGATCATCTCGGCTATTGCCATTTCCAGAATCACCCGGTCGGTAAGGGGCAAACGATCTACCTCCCAGTTTTTGGTATTGTCCGCAATCAGTTTCGTGTATTCGGGTTTTAGCGATGTGGCCTGCGTGAAGAGTTTCTCGAGAAACTCTTTGTCGTCATCCCAGTCAATCGTGAGTTTCTGCATTTCAACCTTGCCGTTCGCCAGTGTTTTGATGGTTTTTTCAACGAGCCCTTTGATTACTTCTTTGTCTTCCACCCAGCGCAGGTCCTGCTCTTCAAAGTAATCGTGGATTACGCCCTTGCCTATAACAAGTCTGCGCAGCAGTTGCCTGAGCAGTTGCTTGTCATCATCGGCAGTTGGCTTTTTTAATTCCTGGTAAGCCTGATATTCCTTGCTGGCTTTGAAAATTTCGCGAAACCATCTGCGGGCAAAGTCCTGTCGGGTTCCCCAGCCGGCATCGAATTGCAGAATGGCCTTCTGCAGTTCATCGTTAGCCTGGAGGGCTTTCACCACCTGATTGCCCAACCAGTTCGTGTGGTTGCTTTTGGTGTCTTCTTTTGCGAGGTCGTAAAAACTCAGCCAAAGTGCATACACGGAGTAATACCAGTTACTGATGCGCGAGACCTCGCTGACCAGGTTTGTTTTCAGGTGCTGGTGATCTTTCTTCACCTGCTTTTCGTACATGGCCAGTCCGTCCTTTACGGCTTTGGTGATTTTGTCATCCTCTAGGCTGGCTTCGGGCGAGCGAAACTTTTTCTCGAAAAATTGAATGGCCTGCTTCCGTTGTTTTTTCAGACCCTCCTTGTCCTGTACCTCCATTGAATTGAGGTCGGGCAGGAAGTGATCCCCCACCCAATCTTTGGCCAGCTCAAAATCGGCTTCTTTACATTGTTCGAATGCAAAAACATTTTGCATGATTTTGATGCGGAGGGTGTGTCGGTTCAGCATAGCACGGAAAAGAACGGTAAAGCGCAAAAATAGTTGAATTCGCCCTGTCCGGAAAGTAATCAGGCGAGCGAAGGCTATTTCATCTCCTCACGGAACAGCCCGGCAAATTTCTCCGCCAGCGCCAAACGGTCGTATGATCGTTTCGCCAGCGACCGCGCATTGGATTTCATCTGCTGAACTTCGGCCGCTGATAAGCTCGTCAGTTTTTCAACCAAGGCGGCCGGCCGCGCACGATCAACAAATATCCCGCAATGGGCCTGTTCAATTTCTTCACGCATCCAGCCATTCACGTTCACCACAATCAGCTTGCCGGCCGCCAGTCCGTCAAAATACTTGTTGGGAGAACCTGTCTGGAGTACGGGTTTGTTTTGGTAGCAGATAAACACGGCATCTGCTCCGGCTAATGTTTGCCGCACACCCTCGCGGTTTTGAAAGGGAAGCAACGTTACATTCGTGAGCTTTTCGTTTTCGATTCGACTTGCGAGGTGATCGCGCATCGCACCGTCTCCCCCCACGATAAACCGGATGGCTGCTTTCGCTTTAAGCGATTCGCGCGCACAGTCGAGCAGAAAGTCCAGGCCATTGGCCACCCCCAATGCACCCAGGTAGGCCACTACCAGATTTTCTGGCGCGCTGGATTTTTGTGTAGATGGAGTGTAGTACTCGCAATCCGCCATGTTGGGAATGACATGAGTAACCGTGCCGGACGAAACCTTCTGAATATAGGTCTCGATATCAACGGACAAGGCGACCACAGCTTGGGCCTCCCGGTAGATTGATCGCTCGAGGCGGTAAAGCCATTTCTTGAGCCAGCCGTTTCGGATATAGCCCAACTGAATGGGGGCTTCCGGCCACAAGTCACCCACTTCAAAGAAATACGGCACGCCTGTCGCGCGTTTCAGCCAGCGGGCCATCAATCCCACTGTAAGTGGCGTGGAAATCGCATAGTAATAGTCAACGCCATGAATCGATTTAGCCTCACGCGTGCCGAGCCGAAGAAACTGCCAGAAGGAGACAAGGCGTTTCCAAAAACCAAAACGATTGTCGTACGCTACCGGCAGGTAATGCACTTCAATTCCCTCCACATCGTCAGTTTTTTTCGGCCCGTTGTGGGCTGTAATCACGACCGTTGCAATGCCTCGATCAGCCAGTGCGCGGGCCAGATAGTACGATCGGATGGCGCCCCCGCTTTGCGGTGTCTTGAAATGCTGATGCAGAATAACGACTCTCATGCCGGGTGCAAAGAAAATGAAACGCTTGCTTGGTCAGCATTTTTTGGTCAATTTGTTTGACCTCAAAGACTCAGCCATGAAAAAACTGATCTTGCTTCTGTGCCTTTCTACGCCTCTGCTGGCTCAGCATCCGCTAACGATCTTCAATGGTCAAGATCTGACGGGCTGGACCGTTTACGGAACGGAAAAGTGGTACGTAGAGCGCGGGGAGTTGGTCTGTGAGAGCGGCCCCGACAAACAATACGGATACCTGGCGACCGAAGCAGAGTATAAAGACTTTGAACTCACTCTTGAGTTTAAGCAGGAGTCGAACGGCAATAGCGGGGTTTTTTTTCATGCTTCGCTGGAGGGCACCATCATCAGCGGGTGGCAGGCAGAGGTTGCCCCGCCAGGGATGCACACGGGCGGCATTTACGAGTCCTACGGACGGGGCTGGCTCATTCTGCCGCATCCCGACAAGGAAGCTGCCCTTAAGCCCACGGAGTGGAATACACTCAAGGTCCGCGTTACCGGCAACGATGTTGTCACCTGGTTGAACGGCACCGAAATGATTCGCTTGTCGGATGACAAAATCGGATCTAGTGCCGGAAAGATGGCATTACAGATTCATGACGGTGGGGGCGTTAAGGTGCGCTGGCGCAA
>DAIPHR010000173.1:0-6663 GCA_036771215.1 Cyclobacteriaceae bacterium | reverse complement strand
TGTTCGATCACCAATACGGTATTACCCTTGTCAACTAATTTCTGAAGCACGGCCAACAAATGCGCGATGTCCTGGAAATGCAAACCGGTGGTCGGCTCATCCAAAATGTAAAGCGTCTTACCGGTATCACGTTTAGACAGTTCAGTCGCCAGCTTTACGCGTTGTGCTTCACCGCCCGATAACGTTGTCGCGTGCTGCCCAAGGGATATATAGCCCAATCCTACGTCATTGAGCGTTTCAATCTTGCGCAGAATTTTCGGCTGATGATCAAAAAAGGTAACGGCCTCCTCCACGGTCATATCCAGCACATCAGAAATGGACTTGCCTTTAAACCGTACTTCAAGCGTTTCGCGGTTGTACCGTTTGCCTTTACAGGTTTCGCAGGGCACGTACACATCGGGCAAAAACTCCATCTCGATGTGCCGTAAGCCGGCTCCTTCACAAGTCTCACAGCGCCCACCCTTTACGTTAAAAGAGAATCGTCCGGCTTTATAGCCGCGGATTTTTGCCTCCGGCATTTGCGATAACAATTCGCGATTATCCGTGAACACGCCCGTGTACGTGGCCGGGTTTGAGCGGGGCGTGCGGCCGATGGGCGACTGATCCACCTCGATCACTTTATCAACCAACTTCAGGCCGTCAATTTTCTTATAGGGCAGTGGCTCTTTTCGGGCATTAAAAAAATGCCGGTTGAGGATCGGGAAAAGGGTATCGTGAATGAGCGTAGATTTACCGCTGCCCGACACACCGGTAACACAGGTAAATGTCCCCAGCGGGATTTCGAGGTCAACATTTTGCAGATTGTTTCCACTGGCACCTGTAAGTGACAACTGCTCACCGGACCCTTTCCTTCTATTCTTTGAAAAAGGTATGGTCAATTCCCCGCTCAGGTAGCGGGCCGTAGTGCTGTTATTGCGCAGAAACTGCTGTGGACTGCCCTCGGCCACGATAACACCACCATGACGGCCCGCGCCAGGACCAATATCCACAATGTAGTCGCTCTCGAGCATCATTTCCTTGTCGTGTTCGACTACCACCACGGTGTTGCCGAGGTCCCGCAAATCTTTCAACGCTTTAATGAGGCGGGCATTGTCGCGGGCATGTAACCCAATACTCGGCTCGTCCAGAATATACAGTACGCCCACCAGCTGCGTACCAATCTGCGTAGCCAGTCGTATCCGCTGCGACTCACCACCACTCAGGGTGTTAATCGGGCGGTTCAAATGGAGATAGTCCAGCCCAACATCCAACAGGAACCCAATCCGTTTGCGAATTTCTTTCAATACTTCAGTGGCAATCACCCGCTGCTTTTCATTGAGTCGGCCTTCCAAGCCGTCAAACCATCGGCTAAGCGCTGAAATATTCAGTTCAGCCAGTTGGGCAATGTTGGTGTTATCGAGCTTAAAATGAAGAGATTCTTTTTTCAGACGAGCCCCCAGACATTCCGGGCACGTGCGGGTGATGGTAAAATCCTCTGTCCACTTTCGGGTAAAGTCCGATCCGTCCTCACGCATCTTATTAATGAAACTGATGATGCCTTCGAATTTGGTATTCCATTCGGTACCCGGATACTTCACGGATGCGACCGCCACGGGTACATCATCTCCGTACAACAATATCCGCATCACTTCTTTCGGAATGTCTTTGATGGGCGTGGCCAGCGATACCTTATATCGTTTCAATATCGCCTCCACTTTCTTAAAGATCCAGATGTCGCGGTATTCACCAAGCGGCAAAATGCCTCCGCGGCTAATGCTTAGCTTTTTGTCCGGAATAACCGACTCCTCAGTAATTTCTTCGATAACGCCTAACCCATTGCACACCGGGCAGGCTCCATAGGGTGAGTTGAACGAAAATAAATTGGGAGCAGGCTCGTCATACGAAAGGCCCGTAGCCGGATCCATCAGGAACCTGGAAAAATGATGCACCTTACCCGACTCCTCCATGGCCATCATCACGCCTTTGCCTTCTTTCATGGCTCGTGCCACCGACTGGCTGATCCGGAATCGATCCTGGGGATCTGCGACTATCCGGTCAACTACGATTTCAATGTCGTGTATCTTAAAGCGATCCACCTGCATTTTGGCCGTGATCTCCTCTAACTTCCCATCGATTCGCACCTTGGTGAATCCCTGCTTTCGAATCTGAACGAATAACTCGCGATAGTGGCCCTTTCGGCCTTTGACCACCGGAGCCAGCAGGGTGAGCTTTTTACCTGCGAAATTACCCAGCAGGGCATCCAGTATCTGATCTTCCGATTGCCGGATCATTTTTTGCCCGCTCAGGTACGAGTACGCTTCGCCCGCGCGGGCAAAGAGCAGGCGCATGAAATCATAAATTTCGGTAACGGTGCCAACCGTTGAACGCGGATTGCGTGAAGTGGTCTTCTGCTCGATGGAGATAACCGGGCTTAAGCCGTTGATCTTGTCCACATCGGGGCGTTCGAGGTTACCAATAAAACTGCGCGCATAGGCAGAGAAACTCTCCATGTAGCGCCTTTGCCCTTCGGCATAAATGGTATCAAATGCGAGCGATGATTTGCCGCTACCGCTAATGCCGGTGATAACCACCAGTTTGTTGCGCGGCAACGCCACCGACACATTCTTCAAGTTGTGCTCACGAGCCCCGATCACTTCGATGTGGTCGTGCCCGGTAGGGTTATTTGAAAGAACATTTTCAGATTTTGTCATTGCCGCAAACCAATCGGCAAGAAATACAAATTTGAACTACGGATTGTTTCCGAACTAAAAAATAATTTGATCGATTAAGACTGGAACTAAAATACTAACTGGCAGCCCAGTAACCGGGATTCAATCTTTCCTTGATCGCTCGGCAATTGGATAAACCGGGCAACTTGGAGAAAGAAACCGGTCACATCTTTTGTCAAGGGGTCAACCACCCAATATTCTTTGACACCAAACTTCTCGTAAAGGTCTCGCTTCTTAACCAGATCATAATGACTATTGCCGGGCGAAAGTACCTCGACAATCAAATCCGGAGTACCAAAAAAAGACTGATCCAACTTGCCCGGGTTACCCTTCAAGATTACCGTAATGTCAGGCTGAACAGCATTACCCGTATTATCTAAAAAAACATCGAATGGAGCCGGCACGACAAAACCCAATCCCTGGTCCTCAACCCATTGATCTAATGCTCGAGTAATTTTCTTTTGAATCTGTTGATGGATAAACTGCGGTGCAGGCGACATAATCAAATTATTATCAATCAACTCCGCCAGCGTACCCTCTGGTAAACTCCGATAAACCTGCATTAGCGAGCGGGGTGGTGTCTCGATCGTTCTCATTGATCAAAGATACAAATTTGTCAAGCCACGTCCTTACCCGTGGCCCAGCGCAACATTTCGAACCAATCTTGCCGATCTAACTGAATAGAAAGGGCTTTGGCTGATTCGACAATGCGATCGGGCTGTGTCGTACCGATAATGGGAAAGATTCCACTGGGGTGCTGCATTAGCCAGGCCAGCGCCAACTGGCTATACGAGGCATTGTGCTTGGCCGCCATCGCGAACCAGTCGCGCTCATCACCTACCCGTTTGCCACCCCCCAGGGGCGACCAGGCCATGGCCCGCACCCGGTGAAGCATCAGGTTATCCAAATCACCGTTGAACAACGGATCCACCCGTGATAACGAGATTTCAATTTGGTTGGTGACCAGCGGAAAATCCAGCGCTTGCTGAAGAACATCGAATTGGGAAGGCGTGAAATTGGAAACGCCAACGTGTAGCACTTTGCCTTGTTGCTTTAACTCCGCAAACGTCTCGGCCAGCTCCGCGGGATTGAGCAGGGGGTCGGGCCGATGAATCAACAGAAGATCCAGGTAGTCTGTGCCCAGTGCTGCCAGTGAATGGTCAACTGACCAGGTGACGTGCGCGCGAGTGGTGTCGTAGTGCTTCAGTCGCGTGGCGGGGCGTTTGGCCGATACGAGTTTGATACCACACTTGGTCACCAGTTCCATCTGGGCGCGGAGCGCGGGCTGTTTTTTTAAAACCTGCCCAAAAATCTCCTCGTTGCCATGGTCTCCATAAATATCAGCATGATCGAAGGTTGAAATGCCTTGATCCAGGGCTGTTCGAACCAATCGGTCCACCGTTTCGGGCGAAACGGTATGCCAGCGCCATACTCCGGCAACGAGGCGGCTGATCTCCGGCCCGTCTGGATGCAATTTATCCCTTTGCATTACGTGGTCGTGTGCTGAAAGCACTTCTTGGTGATATTTCCGGTCATGCGCTTACAGCGGGTGCCATCTTTGGTTTTGCCTTCGCACCGGTTCAGTTTTGCTTTGCCCAGATCATCGGGCTTGCAGATGTCACAGGCTTTTTTACCCGCCTTTTTTGCCGAAGCCTGCGTCATGTCTTTGGCATCGCCCGACATCCGGCAATCGGCCGTGTGGTATTTTTCACCTTTATCCGAAGAATAGACGGTTTGTGCTTTGGCGGCTAAGGCAAAAAAGAAACCAAACGACAGCAGAAGGAGAATTTTTTTCA
This sequence comes from Cyclobacteriaceae bacterium, assembly GCA_036771215.1. GTDB lineage: Bacteria > Bacteroidota > Bacteroidia > Cytophagales > Cyclobacteriaceae > ELB16-189. The sequence goes on along the minus strand of DAIPHR010000173.1, from coordinate 2,159 downwards.
TATCGACTCAGTTTGGCTATTAGGAATCAGCTTGTCATCGTAAATTTAGCAAATCACACCAACCGGTATATGGAAGTCTCCGATCTTTTTCATGACCCCAAACTCATTGAAGGTCTTCAGCGGTTTGGGGTGTTGAAGAAAGTGCAAGCAGGGGCCAAAGTCATTTCTTCGGGCGACCCTGTGGTGTTTACGCCTCTGGTGTTAGCCGGCAGTCTGCGCATTATGCGCGAAGACGAAGAAGGCCGCGATGTCTTCCTTTATCATTTATACCCCGGTGATACCTGTGCCATGTCGCTCACCTGTTGCCAGTCCGGCCAGAAGAGTATGGTCAATGCCGTGGTGGAAGAAGATGCCCGCATCCTGTTTATACCGGCCAACCAACTGGAGGACTGGTTTCAGTCAGCCGAATGGCGCCAGTTTATGCACACCACCTATTCCAATCGCTTTGCCGAGCTGCTTCGAGTGATTGATCTCATTGCGTTTCACAACTTCGACAAACAGATACTGCACTACCTGCAAGAGCGGTCCAAGGCGCAACGCACGCGCGTACTCCATATCACCCATCAACAAATCGCTGACGAATTGCACACCCACCGGGAGGCCGTCAGCCGTTTGCTGCGAACCATGGAAACCAAGGGAATGGTAAAACTGGGCCGCAATACCATCGAAATTCTGACTGGCCTGTAACATTTGTTCCTGACACAGGGAGCGCCTCGCTTTAGATTTGCATAAAAAAAGACGATGAGGTGGCCAACGCGATGGGAATGGATGGGATTGGTAATCGGACTGGCGGCCGGTTGGGCCTATTGGTATTATGTCGGGTGTTATTCCGGCACCTGCCCTATTACTTCCAGGCCGCTCAACAGCACGCTGTATGGTGGTGTACTGGGCTGGTTAGCCGCGGGCATGATCAAGTCGTCTGAAAAAACAACAAAAACAGAAAACCAATCTAATTCAAACTCATGATGGAACTATTGAAAAACATGCTGGGCCTTGGCCCCAAAGTAGATTATGCTGACTTGATCAAAAACGGAGCAACTGTGGTGGATGTGCGCTCGCGGGGCGAGTTTGCCGGAGGTCATGCCAAAGGCGCGGTAAACATTCCGCTGGATCAGCTGAATTCTAATCTGGGGCGATTCAAAAGCAAAGACCAGGTGATCATCACCTGTTGTGCATCAGGCATGCGCAGTTCCTCTGCCAAACAAATTCTTAAGCAGGCCGGATTCGTGAACGTGCACAACGCAGGCCCGTGGCAAAATGTAGCGTAGCGTATGGCACAACCCACATTCTCCGAACTCATTCGCTCACCTCAACCGGTACTGGTTGATTTTTCAGCCGAATGGTGCGGCCCTTGCAAAATGCTGGCCCCCATTTTGGAGCAACTGAAAACAGTCGTGGGTGAAAAAGCAAAAATTGTAAAAATTGATGTGGACCGTAATCCGCTGGCGGCCCAGGCGTACCACATTCAGGGAGTGCCCACGCTAATCTTGTTTAAGAATGGCGAAGTGAAGTGGCGGCAGTCCGGGGTTATGCCCCTGGCCCAACTTCAGCGGGTGATTGAACAACACCTATAAGTATGGAACATCATTATGATGTGAACGTAACGTGGGAAGCCGACCGCCAAGGCGTGTTGAGTTCCACCGTATTGCCCCAAACGATTGACGTGGCCACCCCGCCCGAGTTCCCAAAAGGCATGGCGGGTATTTGGTCGCCCGAACATTTGCTCGTGGGCGCAGTGAGCAGTTGCCTGATGACAACTTTCCTGGCCATTGCGGAAAACTCTAAACTTGAGTTTGAGGCGTTTCAGTGTGCAGCCAGCGGCAAACTGGAGTTGATTGACGGTAAGTATATGATTTCAGAAATTGAACTGAAACCCGTGGTTACCCTGAAAGAGGGGAAAGACCGTGAACGGGCCGAACGCATTGTACAAAAAGCCGAAGCCGCCTGCCTGATTACAAATTCGATAAAGTCGAAGGTGACGATGTTAACTCGCACAGAGGTAAAAGACCCAGCAAGCGTTTAACTCGAAAGTACCCGGGACGGGAGTTGAACCCGTACAGCCTTTAAGGGCCACAGGATTTTAAGTCCTGCGTGTCTACCAATTCCACCACCCGGGCATTTACCTGCCATCATTTCCTTCCAATTCATGTTGCCCTGCG
>DAIPHR010000172.1:0-6708 GCA_036771215.1 Cyclobacteriaceae bacterium | reverse complement strand
CTTACACCCCTGATTTTTCTTACTTCGAGTATTGAACTCATTGCACAAGCGCTTCCTAACAAAACGTTTTATGCTCATGCATCTGCCGGACTTGCAAGGTCTGAGGATGGATTAAAATTTATGGTAAAGCCGATAGAGTCTGCATCTCAATGGACTCCTCAAGTCAATGTGGGTATTGGGTATCGATTTAATAAGTATTTAGGCATCGAAACACATGCAGCAACAATGCTTACTTCATTGAAAGCAAGCGGCACTTTGGTTCTAAACAATGAAAAAGCCGAGGTTACGGCAAGGCACTCCAATGTGATGATAAGCCCAAAATTTTTTCTGCCTTTAGGTGATAAATCCGAACTATTTCTTCGTACCGGCCTTGGTTTTTTACTCTCTGAAAGTAAGATCAATTCCCCTTCAAATCCGGATTTTAAAAAATCAACTTCCAACATAGGATATATGGTGTCGCTGGGTTATGCGCAAAAGTTAACTGATAAAGTGGTTTTTACCCTGCAATTTGATTTTAGTGACCCATATGGTAGCGAAGATGTTTGGGAAGGAGATCTTGGCGTCCTTAATGCCGGAATCAAGTACTCACTTAACAACAAAAAATAAAGATGATTAGAATGTAAAATCCAATTAAGGTAAGGGCATCTCTAAAAACCCCGACCTGGCATACCGGACTGGTTTCGATATCTGCTTCGATGTAGTCAGAATGAGATTCCGGCATCCCGCAAATGCGGAACCGGAATGACGTTTAGGTTTAATGGAGGTTTTTTGAGAGGCCCCCCGTTTATTTTTCGTCTTAAAGCAGTAGCTATGATCAATTTGAAATTACAGGGCAAGCCGTGGGCAAAGGGAGCCCGGGTAGATGCATCGTACAATCGCCAGTTTGCCACGGCCGTTCAGAATCTTGAGGTATGGCTCCATGGCCGACCGGGCCATAGGCGAAGCCGCGTGGCCCTAGCCTTGCTCACGCAGGCGTAACGATTCGGTTGATTGGCCGGGGATTTTGGGCGGTACCGTTTGCCGTGTTGAACAGGGCCGTGAGGGGAACGGTATATTTCGAAAAGACAAGAAAAAGAGGCTGTCTAAAAAGTTAGTTTCGATTGTGTCAGCCTGAGCCTGTCGAAGGCAATTTCTGAACCGTGAAAGGTTTCGACAAGCTCAACCTGACAACAACTACCAGCTTTGGGACAGCCTCATTTGCGTTGATTTTGATTAGAAGCCATCTCAAAAACACTTCACCATGTCAGGTTGAGGCTGTCGAAACCGGGTTTCAGCACTGAATAGCCTTCGACAAGCTCAGGCTGACAATTGAAAATTGATTTTTGAGACGGCTTCTAGTTCGATTTCTTCACTGAGCCGCCACTGCTGGATGACGTGTTGGTACGGCCCGGGTTGCCGCGGTAGCGTATCGTGCCCCCGCTGCTGGCCTGGGCTTCAATTTCTTTGGTGCAGTTGACCTTGGCGGAGCCGGCACTGCTTACGGATGCCACAACCGATTCACATTCCAGATTATAGGCGTCAATATCGCCTGCACTGCTTGCTTCGGCCTCCAGGGAGCGTGCTTTTCCTTCCATCACAATATCGGCCGCACTGGATGCATCGGCCAGCACATCGCCAGCATCAATCGTAACCTCAACCGAAGCGGCACTTGAGGCACTCACATCCAGTCGGGAACTTTTGATTGTATTTTCCGAGAAGATATTGGCTGCCGAACTGGCGCTGAGTTTTTCTAGCGTTACGTAGGTAACGTACACTTTAACCGAGTGGGAGCCGCGGTAGTTACCTTCGCGCATGTACACTTTCAGGTAGCTGCCGGCAACTTCGGTCACCACTTCTTTCGGGTCCACTCCGGAGACCACTACACGGGCGCTTTCCTTGTCACCTTTCTTGAGGTAAACATCCACAGCCTGGGCGGCTTTCACGCCCTTAAAGGCATCCAGTTTGCGCTCCTCGGTTTGCTGGCCCCACGCCATTGCCGAAATAGCCACCAGCCAGATAAAACTCAGTATCGACTTCATGCTTTTGATTTTTTCTTATAGACCCGTTGCCTTTACGATAGTTGCGCGAAGTAGTTGACTTTTTCTGTAAATTTTAGACATTCATGTAAGAAATACCCCTAAAAACCAGGTTTTTCAACCCCGAAAAATGTAAATTTGCCCTAAACCCTTTCCAAATTCTATGATAAAAGAACAACTCAACGTGCTTATCAACCTGGCTGCCAGCGACCGTACGATTGGTGAAAAGGAGGCCAAGGTGATTCAGATGATTGCAAAAGCCAATGGCGTTAGCGCGGCCGAGGTGGACGAGATGATGAAGTTGCCCAAGCCGGTGGGCGATCTTTCCGCTTTCAGCGAAGACCAGCGTTTTGAAAACCTTTATCACCTCATTCAGCTGATGAAGAGTGATGGCCAGGTATTTAGAAGTGAAATTCATTTTTGCGAGCAGATGGCCGAGAAACTGGGATACAAAAAAGGTGTGGTAGCTGAGTTATCGGGCCGCATTTTCAGCGATCCGTCTATCACTGCGGACCGAAAGGACTTGTATAACCGGGCGCACAAATTTTCGAAATAGCCATTACCTATCTATCTAAACCTGACCAGCGGTCCCGCAATTCGTTGCGGGACCGTGTCATTTCCACCCGGCCCCGGATTCCCGGTTATTTCTTTTCGAACACGACTTTTCCGCCAATTACGGTCATCACCACCTCGGTCGCTAAAATCTCACCTTCCTCCACCGTCATAATATCTCTGGAAAAAACGGTGAAATCGGCCCGCTTGCCAACTTCCAGTGAGCCTTTTATTTTTTCCTCAAATGCACCGAAGGCGGCATCGAGCGTGTAGGAACGCAGGGCCTGCTGGCGGGTCATCTTTTCCTCCGGCTCATAGCCGCCTGCCGGTTCACCTTTCAGTGTTTTGCGCGTAACGGACGCATAGAAACTATTGATCGGGTTCACCGGCTCTACGGGTACATCCGTTCCGTTGATCACTTTGGCGCCCGTTTTCAGCAACGATTGCCACATGTAGGCGCCCTCTTTGATACGTTTCTCGCCCAGCCTGTCAATCGCCCACGGGCGGTCGCTGCTGAGGTGGTTGGCCTGCACAGCCGCGATAACCCCCAGTTGTCCGAATCGGGGAATATCCAAACCCCGCATGTGTTGGGCGTGCTCGATGCGAAAGCGATGGTCGGGCCGGGGATTTTCGGCAAAGGCGATTTCAAAGCGGTCGAGAATTTCCTTGTTGGCGCGATCGCCAATGGCATGCGCGCACACCTGGAAGCCGCTCTTCAATCCTTCGCGCGAGATTTTCATCACCGTATCCATCGGCAACGTGGCCATGCCAAAAAAACCGGGCCGATCGGTGTATTCCTCCAGCAACCAGGCCCCGCGCGAACCCAGGGCGCCATCGCAGTTTAGTTTTATGGCCCGTATGGTGAGATTGCCGCGCGGATCAACTTCGCGCCCCTTGCGCAGCCACTCGTAAATCAGGTCACTGTCGAAGCCGGTGATCATGACGTAGAGGTTAGTGGTGAGTTTACCTTCGGCTTTGAACTGATGAAACAAATCGATGTTGGCACGCGAGGCGCCCGCATCGTGAAAGCTGGTGATACCGTTGCGGGCGCAGGCCTGCATGGCCAGTTCCAGCGCCTGTGTATCGCTCTCGGTAGTCGATTCGGGGATAAAACGGGTGATGAGGCTTTGCGCCCGTTCGTTGAAAATACCCGTGGGGTTGCCCAGGTCATCGCGTATGATTTCCCCGCCTTCCGAGTTCGCCTCGCGCAGTTGTTCAACGGAGAGTTGATTCACTCCGGCCATCTGCATGGCCCTGGCGTTGGCAAAGCCGGCATGGCCACTGGCATGGCGCAGGTACACCGGGTTATCGGGCGAGACGGAGCTCAGCAATTCGTGCGTCTGAAAACCCTTAACCATTTTGGCGGGCTTGGTATCCCACTTATCCTGGTGCCACCCGCGGCCCACGATCCACTGGCCGGGCTGCGCTTTGCTTGCGGCCTGCCGCACGCGCTCCACCAGCTCTTCGTAGCTTTTTACATCCATCAGGTCCAGGTTGAGTTCGTTGTAACCCAGCCCCATAATGTGGCCGTGCGTTTCGATGAAGCCGGGGGTAAGCGTGCGGCCGCCCAGGTCCACTACTTGTGTATTGGTACCCCGCCAAGCTTCGGCATCCTGCCGCGAGCCAACAAACACAATGCTGTCGCCCGCGACAGCCACCGCTTCGGCCGCAGGTTGGGTGTCATTTACCGTATAGATGGTGCCTCCGAGAAAGATCTTATCGGCCGGGGGATTTTTTTTATGGCAAGCAGAAGCGAAGAGAACGAGTAGCATGAAAAGGCAGAGCCGCATGGGGAAATGATTTTTAAGAACCGAAGTAACAGCGTTTTTACGCGATTGACAAGACAAAAGATGTTAGCGTGCACCGAGGCGGACGGATGGCACGCTGAGCCGAACGTGATTACCTTGCCAAAAAAATACGGGCATGAGTAAGAAGTATATGGCCACCGTTGTTCTGGTGATGATGACATCCGCAGGTGCCTGGGCGCAGGAAGTCGGGTTATCCTTTTCCTATTTTATTCCGCGCAACGGGTATTTTTCCACGCCTATCAGCCCGTTTAGCGTGCGCGGTGTGGGGGTTGATTTGAATGACTACATAGCCCTTGAAACCGGTTTTTCGCTGTACCGCATGGCCGGCCTTAATGTAATTGATTTGCCGTTTGAATCGAAGAAGCCGCTGATGGGGCCCAACTTCACTGTGTTTGTTCCGCTGGAGCTGGTGCTGCAGTTTCCCGGGGAACACGTGAAGTTTGATGTCAAGGGTGGCGGCTTTGCGTTTTACGGGTTTGATCAGAAAATCAATTATGGAAACTTTGACGAAGCCATGCGCGACTTTACGGGCTGGCAACTGGCCGATGGGCAGTTAACCGGGCAGAGCAAGTTGGGGTTTGGCTACCATGCCGGCATTGAGTTGACGTGGTATGTGGCCCGGCAGTTTGGTGTCAGCTTTGAGGTGAACTACCTGATGGGCACATCCCGTTTTCCGCTTTCGGGGAATTACACGGGCTTTAGCGGTTTGGCTGTGGAAACGCTGCCGATTGACTACGCAGATGCGCGCATTGATTTGACTGGCCTTGAGTTTTCGCTGGGTGTGATTTTGACGGGCAAGTGAGCCGGCCGTGCACCCGGGCCCGGTTTTGAGGGCTGCCCTCAGCCAGGGATTGGAGGGGCCACGCGCAGCGTGGGTGCGCAGCACCGACAGCCCCGCAAAGCCCGGCCGCCCCCCGCAGGGCGGGGCGGGGCTGCCCATTTTTAATGCCCACCTCGACCACACCTGGAGGTATTTTATTCATTATATTCGCTGACCTGATTTTAATTATGATTACGATTAAAGTTGAGAAGCTCTTTCACCGCAACGAACCGCGTTTGGCGCTTCGCTTCCCGAAGGATGCGGCTCTGCAACAGGTGGTGCGTACCCTGCCCGATGCCCGCTTTAGTGCGACACACCGATGCTGGTACATCAACGACAGGCTGAATCGGGTAACGGAATTATTCAAACTGTTTAAAGGCAAGGCCTATTTGGATGTAACTGCGCTGCGCGGAAATACGGAAGCGGATTTGAAAGCTGAAGGTGGCTCACAGGCGGTTGCGCGGGTAACCCGTGTGCGCGAAGCCACCCCTCACCCCGATCAGCGACAAGCTTTACAGCTGGTTGAGCAAAAGCTGAAGTTGAAGGGTTATTCGGCCTCGACCCAAAAAACATATCTGGAGCAGTTCAGTTTATTCATGCGTTTTTTCCCCGGCAGCCACCCGGCTGATTTGGGGGAAGAGGAGATTGAGGCATATCTGCTGTACCTGGTGGACAAGAAGAAGGTGGCGAAGAATACGCAAAACCAGGCCATTAATGCCATTAAGTTTTTTTACGAGAAGGTGCTGAAGCAGGAGAAAAAGGTGTATTACCTGGAGCGCCCGATGAAAGAGAAGAAATTGCCGGAGGTTTTAAGTCAGCAAGAAGTGCTGGCGTTGTTTGAAGCTGCGGGTAATTTGAAGCACCGGGTGATGCTGATGTTGATTTATTCGGCTGGGTTAAGGCGAAGTGAGCTGTTGGCTTTGCGCACGGGCGATGTAGATATGGACCGCAAGCTGGTGTTGATTCGGGGAGGCAAGGGCCGGAAAGACCGGCAGAGCGTATTAGCGGCCAGCCTGGTGCCGTTTTTGGTTGAGTACCTGGCTAAGGCCGAGCCGGCCTTCTGGCTTTTTGAGGGGCAGCGGAGCCAGCGCTACAGCGAAACGAGTTTACAGGCTGTGTTGAAGCAAGCGGCTGCGCGAGCGGGCATTCGCAAGAATGTGCACCTGCACATGTTGCGGCATTCTTTTGCCACCCATTTGCTGGAGGCGGGCACTTCGACCCGTTACATACAAGTGTTGTTGGGGCATGAAAGCCCGAAGACCACGGAGATTTACGCTCAGGTTACGCGTTTTGGGTTGGACAAGGTGGTGAGCCCGCTTGACCAGATTGTGCAATCGAAGAAGTTGCGTGGCGATGACTGACTACACAAAAAATATATCCTCTATTTCAGGGGTTTTTTGGGCTTTTCTGGGGGTTTTTATTGCAAAATCGACATAGATACTATACCTTCAATTGCACAAGCACAAACGTTGTGCACAAGGCGGCAAAATGGGCTCCGGGGACAGGAACGGTT
>DAIPHR010000171.1:0-6712 GCA_036771215.1 Cyclobacteriaceae bacterium | reverse complement strand
CCTGATCAAACGGAAGCCCGCAGCTATACCATCGGCCTTTCACTGGCCGCCTTCTGACGCAGCCAAAACGCATGCAGAGGTAACGCTTGCGAGAGCCCAAGCCCGGCAAGCATAAATACCCACGGCAACAGGGGTACTAAAAAACGCCCGTCCCAGTTTTCGCTCGTGACCGCTACAACAGCGGTTTGAACTCCGAAATAGACAAGCACCAACAACTTACCGGGATTTGCGCACAGCCGGTAACCCCGAATGGCCAACACGTACACGGGTAATAAGAAAAACACGATGGCCAGGTTGTGCAGAACTGAATAGTAGGGTTTGGCATGAGCGATAAAGAGCAGGGCTTTCAGCCCCGACAACTTTAAAAAATACCACGGATACGTAATGCTGAACTTCATGACAGACCATACCGCAGGACCGGCAAACCCGCTGGTGTTTATTCCTTCGGGTGGAGCTATTCCCCACGAAATCATCGGGTAAATTACTTCCGCAACTGCGTAACGGGCCGGCAGATTGGCCTCTTGCATAAAGGCATTAAAAAGTATGACTGCTGCCAGAATTGTTATACCACCCGCAGCCCACGACCAGCCGGGGTATTTTTTGTTGAGTTGAGTTAATCCCACCACCGCCAGTGCCGCCAGCAAACAAAATCCTGTTGGCCGGGTGGCTACGCACACCAACAGCAAAACGCCTCCAACGGCTTTCCAACGAAGACCAGACTGCAACAATGCCCAGATACTGATCAAACTCAGGCTGGTGAAAAGCGACTCGGTATAAATGAAAAAATTCCACTCGTGCATCCCCGGCCAGAGACAATACAGTAGGGCGGCCAGGGCTGCGGCCCGTTCGTCTTTTAAAATGCGATTTGAAATTCCATATAGCGCGGCAACGGCAATAGCAGACACCAGCACCTGAACGTGCACAACGCCAACGAGACTGAAGCCGGCAGAAAACAACAAAGCCAGGAAAACCGAGTAGCCGAGGTACCAGATCCCACGGTCAGCCGGCAGTTGCCCGTCCATGATCAGGTGTGCCTGATCGATGTACAACGCTGAATCCACTCCGGTGCGAACGCCTCCGCGCCACCACCAAAACAACTGAACGGACAGCCAGATGAGAAACAGAATCCCCGGCCAGAACTTTCGCACGGTGGAGAGGGCCACGCGCTACTTGCCGGTGAATACCGACTTTCGTTTTTCGAGGAAAGCTTGCACACCTTCGCGGTAGTCGTGGGTTGATCCGGCTATCTCCTGGCAGTAGGCCTCGTACTCCAGCATATCGTCCAGGGAGGCGGTGGTGCTCTTATTCAGCATGCGCTTGATGATGCCGATTGCCCGGGTGGGCGCCTGCGCATAATAATCCGTGTATTGCTTAACCGCTGCATCCAGTTCGGCTGCGGGCACAACTTTGTTGACCAGGCCTAACTGCAACGCCTCGGCCGCCTTTACGCGCGACCCCATACTGCACAACTCAAACGCTTTGGCCATGCCGGTGAGCCGGGGCAAAAAGTAAGACGAGCCACTATCCGGAACCAAACCGATATTAATGAATACTTCGATCAACGTGGCTTCCTCACTCGCCACAATAACATCACACGCCAACGCCAGCGAGCAACCGGCCCCGGCCGCTACTCCGTTGAGGCGGCATACAATGGGCTTGGGCAGATGGCGCATAGCGCGCACAATAGGATTGTACCGCTTGTGCAGCGAGTCCATGAACGAGCGCTTGGTACCCGTGCCTCCTTTAAGATCCTGACCCGAGCAAAACGCTTTGCCCTCGCCTGTCAGCACCACTACGCGAACCGCATCGTCTTTCGCTACGGCCTTCCAGGCATCCTGAAGCTCGAACGTGATTTCATCGTTGAGCGCATTGTACACATCCGGGCGATTGAGCGTCAGGGTGGCCACGCCATCCTTAACCGCGTAGTTGATGAACTTGAATTCCATAGCTTAAAATAAGAGTATTACTCCGGTAATTCCAATCAAAAGGCCCACCCATGCGCCATGCCACACTTCGCGAAAAGTATGGGCATGCAAAGCCAGCCGTGCCGACATCACTGCGCCCGTCAGCGCGAGCGCCACGGCAGTCGGCACCAGCAAAGCACCCGTTTCGTTGGCCTGGTTGAACGGCAGCAGGATACCCGCCACCCCGCCCATGGCCAGGCTGTGGATGGATATTTTAAAGAAAAGAGTGACCACGGTTGCAATCCCAATCATCACCGTTACTATCAGCATCACCTTGTTGAGGTTCACCAGAAAACTGAGGCGCCAGAAAAAAAACAGGGTGGCCACCACATAAATGAGTCCGATAAAAATGAAGGGCGTGAGGCGCTCACCGCGGTGATACAACGCCAGCGAACTGATGTTGCCGAAGAAACGCAACACCAGCAAATTGGCAGCCGGCAGGATAAACGTGAGCAGGAAAACGAACGCCACAATCACGTTCATATTGTCCTTTGACACCAGCAGAAACCCCGGCATAAAAAAGCGGAACACCAAAACCAGGTAGGTGGTGACCAGCAGGGGGTGCAACACCACGGAGACAATCTGAGCGAGTACTTTCACGGATTGAATCAGATCTCTTTACGCAGGCGGGCCACCGGTATATTCAATTGCTCGCGGTATTTGGCCACCGTTCTGCGCGCAATATTATAGCCCTTTTCATTCAGCAAATCCTCCAGCTTGTCATCTGAAAAAGGTTTGCTCTTGTCTTCCGCTTCAATCAAATCTTTAATAATCTGCTGCACCTCGCGGCTGCTCACCTCTTCTCCGCTGTCCGTGCTGATGCCTTCGCTGAAAAAATACTTCAAGGGGAAAATGCCAAAATCGGTCTGCACGTATTTGCTGCTGGCCACACGACTCACCGTGGAAATGTCCATGCTGATCATCTGCGCGATATCTTTTAAGATCATCGGCTTCAGTTTGGTTTCATCGCCCTCCAGAAAGTAATCGTATTGAAAGTCAATGATGGCCTGCATGGTGCGCATGAGCGTGTGCTGGCGCTGCTTGATCGCATCGATAAACCACTTGGCCGCATCGAGCTTCTGCTTGACGAAGGTGACGGCCTCTTTCAGTTTCTTGTCCTTTTTGTCGCCCTTATCGTAAGCCTTGAACATTTCGGTATACGACCGGCTGATGCGCAGTTCCGGTGCGTTCCGACTATTGAGCGCCAGGTCCAGCTTGCCATTGTTGTTGGTCAGGATAAAATCGGGAATCACCACCTGATTTTTCACCATGCCAGCCGCCACCTCGCCACCGGGCTTGGGGTTTAACTTCACAATCAGCTCGATGGCGTCTTTGATGTAATCCTCATCGTCCAGATCGAGTTTCTTTTGAATTTTGGGGTAGTGCTTTTTGGTGAACTCCTCGTAGCACTCGCTGATGATGCGCCTGGCAACGATCACATCAACATCCTGCCCGTCATCCAGGCGCTCCAGTTGCAACAGCAGGCATTCCTGCAGGTTGCGGGCGGCAATGCCGGCCGGGTCAAACGACTGAATACGTTTAAGAAGTCCCTCGACTTCCTCCCGGTTGGTGTCAATGTTTTGCGAAAACGCCAGGTCGTTGACTATCGCGTCTAAATCTCTGCGGATGTAGCCATCGCCTTCAATACTGCCGATCAGTTGCCGGCCGATGGCCAGCTGCCGATCATCCAGTTTCTGATAGCCGAGCTGGGTCAGCAAGCTTTCGTGTAAGGAGGAAGCCGTGGGCATCGGCATTTCGCGGTCATCCTCATCATCACCGCCCCCATCACTTTGGGTTTTGTAGCCGCTGTAGTCGTCATCCGCGAGGTAGTCCTCGAGGTTAAGCTCATCGCTTTTATCATCCGCGGGAGCCTCTTCCTGCTCCGGTGCTTCGGTCACCGGCTCTTCCTCCCCCTCTTCCTCGCCTCCTTCTTCGAGAGCCGGGTTAATTTCCAGTTCCTCTTCGATGCGACTTTCCAACTCGGCCGTAGGCACCTGCAGCAGCTTAATGAATTGAATCTGCTGGGGCGATAACTTCTGTTGAAGGGATTGACTGAGTCCTAGTTTCTGCATCGACACGTGAAATAACAGGCAAAGTTACCAAAAGGGCGGGCGGGCTCAAAGGCTTACGCCTTTTCTATCTTCGTCATGGCGCCCGTTTAGCCACACGGGGTGTTGTGCTGGTCGCTTTGATAAGCGCATCAAAATCACGTTTTTTGCGGACCGATTTTTTGTATGAAGAGAACCAAAATCAGCCACCTGCTACGCACCGAGCCACGCCAGCAAACCGTGTTGGTACAGGGTTGGGTGCGCACCTTCCGCAACAACCAGTTTATTGCCATCAACGATGGCTCCACTATTCATAATATTCAGGCCGTAGTTGAACTGAACTCCCAGGAGGAGAACCTCCTGAAACGCGTAACCACAGGCGCGTGCGTGGCCGTGACAGGCGAACTGATACCCTCACCGGCCAAGGGCCAGGCCGTGGAAATCAAAGTAAAGCAACTGGAGATTCTCGGTGACAGCGATGCCGAAAAATTTCCGTTGCAACCCAAACGCCATTCGCTGGAGTTCCTTCGGGAGATTGCGCACCTGCGCGTGCGCACCAATACCATCAGCGCGGTGATGCGCGTGCGGCATGCCATGGCGTTTGCCGTGCATCAGTTCTTCAACGAGCGTGGGTTCTACTACGTGCACACCCCGGTGATCACCGGCTCGGATGCCGAGGGAGCGGGTGCCATGTTTCGCGTCACCACCCTGGATCTAAACAAACCTGCGCGAACACCGGAAGGCGCTATTGACGTAAAGCAGGATTTCTTTGGCCGTGAAACCAACCTGACCGTGAGCGGCCAGTTGGAAGGCGAAACCTATGCAATGGCGCTGGGCGAAATCTATACGTTCGGTCCCACCTTCCGCGCGGAAAACTCCAACACCGCCCGCCACCTGGCGGAGTTCTGGATGATTGAACCGGAGATGGCCTTTTACGACATCAACGACAACATGCAGCTGGCGCAGGATTTCCTGCAGTATCTCGCCAAGTATGCCCTGGATCATTGTGCCGATGATCTGGCCTTCCTCGACAAACGCGCTGCCGAAGAGGAAGCCGCCAAGCCGCAGGACCAACGCAGCGAACTTGGCTTAATCGACCGCCTCAAATTTGTGGTGGAGAATGACTTCCAGCGGCTGAGCTATACCGAGGCCATCGACATCTTGAAGAACTCCAATCCGAACAAGAAAAAGAAATTTCAATACCTGATTGAAAACTGGGGTACCGACTTACAAAGTGAGCACGAGCGTTACCTCGTGGAGAAGCACTTCAAAAAACCGGTGATCCTGTACAATTACCCGAAGGAGATCAAAGCCTTTTACATGCGCCATAACGAAGACGGCAAAACCGTAGCGGCCATGGATGTGCTGTTCCCCGGCATCGGTGAAATTATCGGTGGCTCGCAGCGCGAAGAGCGGTATGACGTGCTGCTGAAGCGTGTGCAAGACCTGAAACTTCCGGAGAAAGAGCTTTGGTGGTACCTCGACCTGCGCAAGTTTGGCAGTGCACCGCACAGCGGCTTTGGCCTCGGCTTCGAACGGTTGATTCAGTTTGTCACGGGCATGACCAACATCCGCGATGTCATTCCCTACCCGCGCTATCCGGGCAGTGCCGAGTTTTGATTTTTTATGCGAAGCCTGTCCACTGAAACGAAATCCGTTTTGACAGCCACGTTGGTCTTGGCTGTGGCCATCGCCAGCTTTTTCATTCATCACCTGGTCTTTACTATTTTGATGGTGGCCGCTTTAGTGTATGGCGTATTGCAGGCCGTTCACCACGCGGACGTGATTGCGGAAAGAATCGGTGAGCCGTTTGGTGCCGTTGTACTGGCTGTTGCCGTAACGGTGATTGAAGTTTCCATCATTGTTGCCCTCATGTTTCAATCCGGTCAGGGAAATGCGGGATTAGCTCGCGATACCGTATTCGCAGCGGTGATGATGATCATTACAGCCATGACCGGTGTAGCCATTCTCGTGGGCAGTCTCAAGTTCCACGAGCAGGAATTCTCGCTGCAAGGCGTGAAGTCAGCCTTAACTGTGCTGGTGGCCATTTCCGTGCTGTCTTTTATCCTGCCCAACTTTACCGCAACCACACCGGGGCCATTCTATAGCCATGGCCAGCTGATCTTTGTGGCGATTGTTACCCTTATGTTGTATGGCAGCTTTCTCTTTGTACAGAATTTCCGACACCGGCAGGATTTCACCTCCGGCAAGGCAACCCAGACGCACGAACGCCCCACCCGCAGAAGCTTCCTCATCAGCAGCGTGTTACTGCCGATTGCACTGATTGCTGTTGTTTTGTTGGCCGAACACCTCGCCCCGGTGCTCGAGTCGTTCATTGCGCACGTGGGTGCGCCCAAGGAAGTAGCCGGACTTGTGATCGCCTCAGTCATTCTTTTGCCCGAGGGAATTTCTGCCTTTAAAGCCGCGCGAAAAAATCAACTTCAAACCAGCCTCAATCTCTCTCTCGGCTCTGCTTTAGCCTCCATTGGCCTCACCATTCCGGTTGTCTCTGCGGTATCGATAATAACCGGGCTGCCGCTTGCTTTGGGAATAAATTCGGAAGCGATGATTTTATTCATGCTGGCCCTTGTGATCAACGTGCTGGCTTTATCAACTGGGCGCACGTCCATTCTTCAGGGAATGGTGTTAATCGTGATTTTCCTGGTTTATCTCCTAACGGTGTTTATTCCGTAGCGGGAG
>DAIPHR010000170.1:0-6782 GCA_036771215.1 Cyclobacteriaceae bacterium | reverse complement strand
CAAAGTCGGACTTCGTTCCGTCTGTGTACCACAAGGTACTTACGCCAACGGAAGGCACGCCCAAGACAAAATGATAACCGGCCTTAGCCGCTACTAACGGGTTAGTGCCTGTTTCAAACTCCGCTGAGAGCGAGAAGTAGTCGTAAATAAAACGGTTGGCAATCAGATTGCAGTTATCCGTGTAGGTGCAGCGGTGGCCCCAGGCTACACCGGCCTCCGTCATGTTCGTGCCCGACCAATGGTATCCGGCAATAGCCGCCAGTTTTCGGTAGGGCCGCTTGGCTTCCGGCAAGCTTTGCTGCGCCATAGCCGGCAGCGCAAACATCACCATCAACGCGCATATCCCCGCTTTCATAATATAATCATTAATTCATCGGCACATTCACGTGGCGTTCGGCATGGTAGCTGGAACGCACCAGCGGCCCGGCTTCCACATACTTCAAACCTCGCTTCACCCCTTCGGCTTTGTACATCTCAAATGTCTCCGGATGTATAAACTCGGCTACCTCAAGGTGCATTTTGGTAGGCTGCAAATATTGGCCCAGGGTGAGAATCATCAGGCCATTTGCCACCAGGTCCTCCATGGCTTGAAAAACCTCTTCCTTTGTTTCGCCCACGCCCAGCATAATGCCGGACTTGGTCCGCTTGCCGGCCTCGCGTGTACGCTTAATCTGTTCGAGGCTTCGTTCATATTTGGCCTGCGGCCGCACTTTCCGGTAAAGCCGCCCGACTGTTTCCATATTGTGGCTTACTACTTCCTGACCGCCCTCAATCATGCGGTAGAGCGCATCCCAGTTTCCTTTGGTATCGGGAATCAATGTTTCAATCGTGGTGGTCGGGCTTAGTGCTTTGGTTTGTACTACCGTTTGGTACCAGATTTCGGCACCGCGATCTTTCAGTTCATCGCGGTTCACCGAAGTGATTACCGCGTGTTTCACGCCCATGAGTTGAATAGCTTCGGCTACTCGCCTGGGTTCATCGGCATCGTATTCAGTCGCCCGCCCGGTTGCCACGGCACAAAAGGTACAACTGCGCGTGCACACGTTGCCCAGAATCATAAATGTAGCTGTGCCGGCACCCCAGCACTCGCCCATATTCGGGCAGTTGCCACTTTCACAAATCGTATGCAGTTTATGGGTATCCACCAGCTTGCGCACCTTGGCATACTCCGGACCCACGGGCAACTTAACGCGCAACCAGTCCGGCTTGCGTTTCCGCTGCGCTTCTTCAACCGATATCACAGGCAACTCAATCACAATTCTATCAACCGCTTATTTGCCAATTAGTTCTTTGTATTGCGCAGCCGACAGCAAACCAGCGGTATTGTCCGCATTCTTCAGATCAATTTTGATCATCCAACCGTCTCCATACGGGTCGTGGTTGACGTTTTCGGGGGCACCGTCCAGGGCCGGGTTCACTTCCACCACTTTGCCGGCCACCGGCATAAACAAGTCGGATACTGTTTTTACCGCCTCTACGGTGCCAAAAACTTCATGTTCCTCTACTTCTTGTCCAATGGTAGAGATATCCACGTAGACAATGTCGCCCAACTCACCTTGGGCAAAATCGGTTATGCCCACCGTGGCGCGGTTTCCATCAATTTTTACCCATTCGTGATCTTTTGTGTAGAGGAGGTTTTCCGGGATATTCATGCGTTTGTCAGGGTTAAGGGTTCAAAAATACGGGTATTTTGCCACCCTGAAAACCAAATTTTACCTGCGGCTGGCGGCTATTGGGCGAGGTTGAACAGGATCTTGATACCGACCCGCGTATTGGATCTGCGGAAGGAGTTGGTCACCAGCGGCTCGTTGATGTTGCGGTCCAGATACATCTGGATGTTGAGTTTCTGGTTAACCACGTAACTCACATTCGGCTTGAGCTGGAAGTTGATATTCCCGTTGGTGATGGTGTTCACTTCGTCAATTTTTCGTTGGATCGTGCTGTTGTTGGTCACGCTCATATCCAACCGGAATGTAACGTCATTTTTTAACGTGATCGTGCGCCCCTGATCCTTGAAAGGTAGCTTCATATTGTTTTTGGTGTAACCAATACTCAGCGACCAATCGCGTGTGTTGAGTTCGGTTACCTGGGCATTGGAGATGTTCAGACCCAGGTCGCGTTTGGTCTTGTACTCAAAACGTAGATTCATCCGGCTCTTGGTGCGCACATTTACCCCAATCAGGGGCTGAAACTGCTCCGTAATCAAAACCTGATTGATCACATATACCGGAATAAGTTCGCCTTTGCTGTTGACCTGGTTGGCAAACTGCGAACGGTTGTAATTCTCCACGGGGTTATTGACATCCACGTCCGTGTATTCCAGCGAATTGGTGTAGTTCAAAACGGAATAGGAGGCATTGTACCCGTGACTGATCGTAACGGATTGAAACACTTCTTTTAAAGCAGTGATCTTATTCAGTCCGGAATAGTCCACACGCCAGCCCGGCACCGGGATGTTGGGAAATGGCGAGAGCTTGACTTTGTCAACGGATTGGCCCGAGTACGCGGCCAGAAAAGCCGGAATGAGCACGTCTTGCGATTGCGTTTCATAACTGCGCCCGGTGGCCGCAGAAAAACGTTGTTGAATAGCCGGGATGTTATCGGCAAATTGTTGAAACACATCCGATTCAAGACTCGTATTGTTGCGGAACGAGGTTCGAATGGTGTTAATGGAGATCTTGTAATTTCCCGTGCGGCTGGGGCTCAACGATTCGAATCGTCCGCTGTCCACATCAAACCTAAATATTTCCTGGAATGCCGTTCCGGCCGTCTTCCGTACATCAAGCTGAATTTTAAAATCGCTGTTTGGCTCCACGTTCGCGCGCAAGGTGATCTCCTTGTTTTGAATCTGGCTGAACGGAGCGGTGAGGTTGGTGCCGGTGCTGAGCCATCCGTTTTCGGCTGCTTTGAACCGGATGTTGGGATCCTGGCTTCCCAATACAAAGCTCCAGCCGGGCGCGGCCCAGTTTTCGTCCATACCAAAAAATTTAGGCGTGGGAAGGAAGCCGGGTAGTATCGTTCCCTGATCGATTGTGTACT
This sequence comes from Cyclobacteriaceae bacterium, assembly GCA_036771215.1. Taxonomy (GTDB): domain Bacteria; phylum Bacteroidota; class Bacteroidia; order Cytophagales; family Cyclobacteriaceae; genus ELB16-189. The sequence goes on along the minus strand of DAIPHR010000170.1, from coordinate 3,743 downwards.
GCCCCGTAAGGTTGCGCACACTCATCAGCAGTCGGGTCAACTGTTTTAGTCCTTTCATCTCAGGCGGCCGCTTCACCGTGTCGGGCTGGTTCGGCTTGGGCTTCGACAGGTTGGTGGAAGGCCTTGGCGGAGAATTCACATTCTTCAGGAATCCGATTTTGTTGTAAAGCTTAACCAGATCAATGCGTCCATTAAAGCCCTGATTTTGCGTGTTCTGCACGATGTTACCCAACTTCAGGGTGTCTACGCGTTCAACGGGGCCCGCCCGCCATGAGTAGCCTACGTTGTACCGGTACTCGAGGTTTAGCCAGTTGGTAAGGGGGAGCTTCTCCAACGGCAGGGTATAGTTCATCGTGATGTTCTGCTCAAAATTCTTCATGCGCCCCAGGCGTTTCAGATTGGTCATGATGGAGTCCCGCTTTTCCTGGGTATCAATGTCGCCTTCCGGTACGTCTATGATGGCGTTCACCCGGGCGTTATAGTCCACCGTCAGGCTCTTGGCAGGCGCCCATCGGAAGTTGTAGAATCGGTTGAATACAAAAAACTTCTGAAAGTTAGGCCGGGAGTTAAGTTGATCGGGATTGGCATTTCGATAGGCAATCTTGGTGAACGAACGGTCCAGTTCACCGCGAGCCGAAATGGTCGCGGGCAGCGGATTGAAGTTAAAGTCCTTGACCAGTTGCGCCCAGGGCGACTTTGTTTTCCACTCCTTAAACGGCTCAAAAGGTTTATTCTTGAACGTGTATTGCCAGGCAACCGCACCCCGCACCGTTCTTCGTGTGTTCTCCAGAAGATTGAAATTGGTTTGTGTGGCCTCACTGAAAGCATAGGTAAACGCGAAGTTCTCAATGTCCCAGATGTGGGTGGCGGCATCTTTCTTCACCTTCACTTTTCGCACGTTGGTGAAGTTGAGGCTCCGCCTGATGGACTCATCGCGTATTTTGCGGATGTAAGCTTCGCGTTCGGCTTCGGTATTGAAGCTCTTGAGCGCAGCGTCCAGCCGTAAGTCGGCATTGGCCGGATCGTAGTTCGGGTTGATGGTGGTGTTTTCGTAGCTGATGAACATCGGAATCTTTAGCCCCGTGTTTTGGGGGAGCAACTTGTCTACGTTGAGATTCGCGGAAATATCATAGCGCGTTGTTTCGCCACGTTCCCGTTCGTAGATTTTAGATTGCACATTGCCATAGCCAAAGGAAAGGTGTCGAAGGGAGCCGGTGATGGTACCCAAATCAGCCAGTTTCGCATTCATCACCACATTCGTTGCCCAGCCCGCAGTGCGATCAAAATCGGTGAGTCGCAGTTCATTGGCCCACAGGTTTACCGTAGCGCTTCGTCCATCGTTGCTTCGGGGGTTCCGAACGCCAATCATCATCAAGCGCACCTGGCTTAAGTCGGGCCGGCCCAGGATGCGGATCCCGTGTTTACCGGCTGCTCGGGGTCCGGCCAGCGGAAAAAGCTGACCCAGCGGGTAATTCTCGCGGTCACGTTGCGCTTTCAGCGCATACAGTTCATTTAGCTCAAGATCAATTTGATTTTCCTCAGGCCATATCGTATTCAGGTCGGCCGTGTTGGGTGGCGTTATCTTCAGCGGCAATTCAATTTCATAAAAGTTCTGATCAAAGTCGGTGCCTAAACGCAGGAAAGCCACTAGTTCGCCATCATTAAGATTTGGCCCATGGGCAGATAGAAACATTTTAATGCGTCCATAGTTAAAAAAGTCCAGCGATACATTTTTGTAAATGGCCCGTGCGTCACCATTGGCCAGATCACGCACTTGAATTTGAACAGACTGCTCATTGAGTTGCCTTTCGACAGCCGATGTATTATCGCGATCACGTCTTAACGGTGGCACATAAGCGGGTTTTTCCTGATTCTGCTGGCCATTTTCTTCCACGCTCACTACGGAGACCGAGAAATTATCCAGGTTGGGTTCCGGTGGCGTTCCAAACCCGATGTTGGCCAGGTTACGATCATATCTGCGCCAGCGATTGCCCACCGCCCTGAAGTTGACAAAGCGAAGAACAGCGGGTTGGCTGAACTCGGAAAGAATCAGACGCATGTAGCGTATGGACTTAAACCCGTTGATGTCGCCCACAGGCGGGGCGTTAAACTGGCGCACGGGTACACGGAACAGGTACCAGGTTACTGAGTTTCCGTTCAACTGATTGGTAATTTGATCCACAATGTAGCCTTGGCCCACCTGCAGCCCTCCCGGCTTGATGTCCATGTTGTAGACATAGTACTCCTCTAGATCACTCAGGGTGTTGTCCTGGTTGAGGTCTTCGTTTTCGGGATTTACCGAGCCGGACTGCGCGAAAGGTTCGGTACCCTGCGGAATAGGGGAATTGTTCTCCAACCCATTAAAGTTCTTGTACCGCTCAAGTATTTTGGCATCACGTTCGTCTAGTGCACTTCCCAGGAAATAAGTAAAGTTGTCGGATGAGGGATCTTGCAGCACCACTTGCTGCTCGTTGGGATTCACGATGGCATTGATGAAATTCTGAAACTTTTGAGCTTCACCCGCAGAGCTTATTCCATCGAGCCCTACATCCTGGTTGGCCCGTGACGTGGCTGAGTTGTCAAATGTATTGTTAACGAATTGCTGGTTGGTTACATACCCCCACTCATTTTGTGTAGTAGTGGAGAGGTTTCCATCGGCAGGCAAACCATTTTCGAATGCATGTTTGCCATCGCGCATCAAATCTTCCGAAATACTGCCCAGGTGCAACGTGAGCTTTCCTCCCGTGGTGTTGTTCGCATTGTTGCCGCGGCCATCGTTCACCTTACCATTTTCACCGGTGATGAATGGATCCATCAGCCAGAACTCCACATACTCAATGTTGGCTTTGTCGAAATCTACCTCCGTGCGAATGGCAGTCGTAATGCCGGCCCAGTTGGTGCCGGGTGCCTCACTTGAAAAATTCGGATTATAATTGTAGGCTCCGCGTTCAGCCGGGTAATAGGCGAGGTCGAACACCTGCTCGTAGAAGTTTCCAATAAAGGGATCGCGAAACGGGAAAACTTCCTGGGGTAACACGGCTCGGGAGTAGTGATTTTCCAGATCCTTGCCTGAAATGTTGCTGGGCTTGAAGCGGCTGTTGTCACGATAAAACAGGTTGTCAATCTGGTACCAGGCCAGTTTAGCCCGTCTATACCCGGCTCTTACATCGTTGGTGATTCCACCGGCTAAGTCAAAGCGGAGGTCACGTGTGGGTACGGCAGCTAGCTTCCACCCTTGCGGGTTCATCATGCTGTAGGGCGTTGCGCTGTTCTCAAAGTCATCGATGAAAGATGTACCGTCACCATCAACAATATTGGATGTGCCGGGCAGCAGTTGGGCAAATTCGGCATTGATATTTATACTTGACGTCTCCTTGGTTTCCAGGAAGGGGAGGGCATCAACCAGTTTAGTCAGTAAACGTGAGTTCTTCTTCAGGTTGAGGTCGAGCCCGTATTGAAGATTTCGGGCAGGTTCCGTGCCGATCAGGTTGCGGGAGATCAAAGGGCGCTCGTTGTAGTACAGTAAAGTCCCACCCAGGTTAACATCTTCATTGAGGCGGTAATCGAAACGGCTACCCAACAAAGAGCGCGTTTGGAAGGCAAAAGGATCTTGTTGCTCATACGTGATCTCAATGTCTTTTCCGGAGGAAAGAATACCTTCATTCAGGATGGTCACTTTACCGAATGTGTAGTCCACGGTGTAGTCGGTTCCCTCGCGCAAGGGAGAGCCACCGGAAAAGACT
>DAIPHR010000169.1:0-6802 GCA_036771215.1 Cyclobacteriaceae bacterium | reverse complement strand
CCCGGAGTTGATTTTTCGCAGTTTGAGCACCCGCGCGAGGAAATGGCCGAAGAGGCCAAATCCCCGGCCGATGCCTCCGAACTGAAGTGGGATTAACGCCCAGGCAACGATACTCTCTACCTAAACCTTTATGAGAGCGACCCTCGCTGGCTTCGGCTGGCGGGGGTTTGTCTTTTTCGGTAACGGCTTTATTCGCGCATACGCTTGGCATTTGTTGTCATCCCCGTACTTTTGCGCCCTGAAATTCGATTATGGGTTTAAAATGCGGTATCGTGGGCCTTCCCAATGTAGGTAAGTCCACCCTTTTCAATGCACTGTCCAACAACAAAGCCGAAGCGGCTAACTTTCCTTTTTGCACCATTGAACCCAACGTGGGCGTTATTGCCGTGCCCGATGAGCGGCTGCGCATATTAGAACAACTGGTGAACCCCCAGAAGGTGGTGCCCACCACGTTTGAGTTTGTGGACATTGCCGGCCTGGTGAAGGGCGCCAGCAAGGGTGAGGGGCTGGGCAACCAGTTTCTGGCCAACATACGCGAGGTGGATGCGATTGCCCACGTGGTGCGTTGCTTCGAAAACGACAACATCATTCACGTGGATGGCCGCGTAAACCCGGTAGCCGACAAAGAAATCATCGACACCGAGTTGCAGTTGAAAGATTTGGAGTCGGTGGAGAAAAAGATTGCCAAGGTGGAGCGGGCCGCCAAGAGCGGAGACGCCAAGATGAAGAAGGAACTCGCCACCCTGCAGGTGTATCAGCAGGCATTGTTGTCCGGCAAAAACGCACGCTCGGTGCAAATGGATGCCGAAGACAAAAAAGCTATTGAAGATATTCAGCTGCTCACCGACAAACCCGTGATTTATGTGGCCAATGTAGACGAAGCCTCCATTCATACCGGCAACAAGTACGTAGAGGCGTTGAAAGAAAATGTAAAGGCCGAAGGTGCGGATGTCGTGATGGTGTGTGCCGCCATCGAAGCGCAGATTGCCGAACTCGAAACGATGGAAGACCGCCAGGTCTTTTTGGAGGAGTATGGCCTGAAGGAATCCGGCCTGAACAAGCTGGTGCATGCCGCCTACCATATGCTGGATCTGATCACCTACTTCACAGCCGGGGAGAAAGAGGTGAGGGCGTGGACAATCCACCGCGGGTGGCGGGCGCCCCAGGCGGCTGGCGTTATCCACACCGACTTCGAAAAAGGCTTCATCCGAGCTGAAGTGATCAAACTAGCTGATTATCAGAAATATAAAACCGAGGCGGGATGCCGCGAGGCAGGCAAGCTGGCCGTGGAAGGGAAGGAGTATGTGGTTGAGGATGGGGATATTATGCATTTCCGTTTCAACGTTTAGTCCAGCACTTAAAATTTTCCTTTCGGTACTTGGATTGATATATCTGATTTTGTGTACTTTAGCTGTCCGCTACGTCCTTATTTTTTAGCGGAAACCGGCAGTAGGCATTTTTTAGATTGTATCATCCGTGAGAACACGTTTCGTTTTTCAGCTGAAGAATCGGGGAGCATACGTTCCGTTTCACCACCAATTTATTTTGGCGCAAACCATTAAGGGGTTGATCATGCTGGGCAAGCGCCCGGAGTATTTTCAATTCACCGAATACAACTTCAGCGGGCTAAAAGGTCAGACCAAAATCAGCCGCAAAGGGCTTCACTTTTACTCCTCGCGCGTCACGCTGGTGTTTTCGACATCCAACGGGGAGTTCCTGAAATTTCTGCTGGGCGTGCTCTTCGACCAGAAGGAATTGGTGATCGGCAATCTGCAACTCATACCGGAATCAGCCGAACCGGAGGAGACCGTAACCGTAGGTGAGTCGATGCGCTACCTGTGCATCTCGCCCCTGGTGCTGGTGCCGGCCTCTTTTAACGATGAAAGTGGCAAGCGGTTCATACAGCCGGAGACCGATGAGTTCAGCGACCTGCTGTATGACAATACCATCACCCGCATGGAAAACAGCGGCCGGTTTTCGGCCGAGCAACTCGCCAGCTTCTACAAATTTCAACTGGTACCCGACCGCGACTATCTGCAACGCCTGCAGGCTTCCCATAAAAAGTTTGCCCGCATTTACCCGCTCTACGATTCGGATATCAAGTACGAGGTGAGGGGATACACGTTGCCGTTCACGCTGTTTGCGCCCCAGCCCGTGCAGCAATTTGTATATGAAAATGGCTTGGGCCATTTCACGCACAAGGGCTTTGGCATGCTGGATGTGGCCCAGGCCTCGGGCATCAAAAAACTCGAAAGCGAGGAACTCAACTACGCGTAATCAACGCGGATTAACCGGTAAGGTGGTGTAGCCGATAAGCAAGTCGGCATTGGGCCGGAACGGGCGATAATACACCAATATCTCATACATATTCTCGGTCTGGTAATGGCTGCCCTCCAGTTGAAACGGCTGGGGCCCATCTACGACATATTGATAATCGTACACGCCCTGTTTGAGCAGCACGGTGCCCTGGTAGGCACCCAGCCCGGCATCCCAGGTCATCTTGTTGTCTTCGGTGCGTTGCCAGCTGTTAAAGGCGCCCACCACATAAACGTCTTCTTTCAGCGGCTTAGGAGATTTGAACGTGAAGGTGACCCACAGGTAGTTGCCGGTGATGTGCCCATCGGCATAGTCGAGGTTTTGAATGACATAACCTCCGTTCAGGTCGCGGTACAGCGCGTAGGCCTCGCTTTCGCGGGATCGGTCAAACGCGACCCACAACTGATAGGGTTTGCGCTTGCGGTCAAGCCGATCGGTATTCTGCCCCGGAAAATTGACCGAGCGGAAGTCCACGAAGCGGAATTCGTTGCCCGCGGCAAACATGTCGTCCTGCTCAAAGAAGCGGTACTCCAACTGACGGATATCTTCCCGCACAAAGGCCGGCTGCACGTTGTTCTTCACATTGTCCCACCGCTGGTTCTGGCGAATGACCACGTGCACGGTTTCCAGCGGGTTGATGATTTCGAAATTGCGGTAGTTGACCAGGAAGTTGAGCAACTGATTCGAGGTGGACAGCGTGCCGCGGCCAGAGAGATTGTCCTGCAGGGAAACGGTGGCGCGCGTGTCGGTAATCATGAAGCGTTTGGTCAGCAACACATCCTCGCGGTCGCCTTCGCGGTACACCACCAGCACATAGTTGCCCGGCAATTTCACCGGGGGCAGCCGCAGGGTATAATGCACGTAGGGTGTAGATTCGTTGTTGGAGTAAATGAAATCGTTGATGGGGAACTCGTTGAACTGATCCAGAATATCGAGATCCATCAGGATGGATTTGGTCCAGTCGTAGTTGCAATGCACATAGCGGGCATAGTAGCTGGCGCGGTCGCTCACCAGATCATCGAACTCCAGCACGAGGTTTTGTGCGCGCAGGCCAGCTACGGCAGGTGCCAGGGGCGAAGCCCCGGCCGGGTACACTTGTACGGTACGTATGGTTTCTTCGTAGGTACGGTCGGCCAACTCCCATTTTTTGGCTAGTCCGCTCGCGGGCAAGCCCGGCAGGGCGGTTAACACCAGCAGCAGGAGTGTGGTTAGTCTCATTCGAGTTCGTCCAGTTGAAGGGCTACTTCCTCCCAACGCTCGGTCACCTTCTTTATTTGATCGCTAACCGTGGTGAATCTGGCCTGCACTTCGGTCAACTTGTTGAAGTTGCTGTACACCTCCGGCTTCGCCATTTCGTCTTCCAGGCTCTTTTTCTGCGATTCGAACGAGGACAGATTTTCCTCCAGCGTCTTCAGTTCCTGACGAAGCGCTTTCAGCTTACGGTCGTTCTCCTGTTTTTCGCTCGGGGCGGGCTCGGCCTTCTTCTCCTCTTTCTTTTTCGGAGGCGGGGCATCGGGTGTGCCGTTCAGGATATTCTTTTTATGCCAGTACTCGTACTCGTCATACGTGCCCGGGTACTCTTTGATCTGCTTATTCTCGATATACCAGATCTTGTTGGCAATCTGGCTGATGAAGTGGCGGTTGTGCGACACGACTACAAACGTGCCCTGGTATTGTTGCAGGGCCTGGATCAGGATGTTTTCCGAGATAAAGTCCAGGTGGTTGGTCGGTTCATCCAGCAACAGGAAGTTGGCCTCGGAGATCAGCGTTTTAGCCAGTGCCACGCGTGACTTTTCACCACCGCTCAGTACTTTGATCTTCTTGAACTGATCTTCATCGGAAAACAGGAAGCAACCGAGTATGCCGCGCAGTTCCTGTTCCGGCTTACCGCTGCCGGCTTGCTTGAGCTCTTCCAGGATTTCGTTCTCCACGTGCAGCGCTTCCAGCTGGTGCTGCGCATAAAAGCCCTGGATCACATTGTACCCGATCGTGCGCTCACCGTCCACCGGCTCGGTGCCGCTGAGAATGCGCAACAAGGTTGATTTCCCGCGGCCGTTGGCCCCGATCAAGGCAATTTTATCTCCCCGCTCGATCGAGGCGTTGGTGTGTTGGAGAATCTGCAAATCGCCATAGGCTTTCGACAGATCTTTCAGGGTGACCACGTGGCGCCCCGAGGGCTGGTTGAATTTGAATTTGAAATTGACGGTAGCGCTGTCGTCCACCACCTCTTCAATCAAATCCATGCGGTCAATGGCCTTAATGCGCGATTGCACCTGCCTGGCTTTGCTGGCCTTAGCTTTGAAGCGTTCGATAAAACGCTCGGCCTGGCGGATTTTCGCCTGCTGATTCTCGTAAGCGTTTTGCTGAATGGTTTCGCGCAGCTCTTTTTCCCTCAGGTAGAAACTGTAGTTACCCTCATAGGTCACCAGTTGCTGCTGGGTTACTTCCACCGTTTTGGTTACTACGTTATCCAAAAACGTGCGGTCGTGCGACACAATCATCACAGCGCCATCGTAGTTGCGTAAGTAATTTTCCACCCACTCAATGGAAGGCAGGTCCAGGTGGTTGGTGGGTTCGTCCAGCATGAGCAGGGCCGGCTTTTCGAGCAGCAACTTGGCCAGCATCACCCGCATGCGCCAGCCCCCGGAGAATTCGCGCAGGGGCCGGTGCAAGTCCTGGGTTGAAAAACCAATACCCTCCAGCACTTCTTCCGCCTTGGCCTGCATGGTATAGCCGTCCAGTTGCTCAAATTTTTCTTGAAGCCGCGTGAGTTTGTCCACCAGGCTGTCTTCGTATTCGGTTTCCAGCTTGTGCAGAATTTTTTCAATCTGGCGCTGGGTATCCACGGCCACCTTAAAGGCCTCCATGGCCACGGTGAGAATGGCGTCATCGGTTTGGTAGGAGAGCAGGTCCTGGTTAAGGAAGCCGATGGTGCAGTCTTTCGACTTACTTACCGAGCCACCATCCAGCGTTAACTCGCCATTGATGATTTTGAGCAGCGTGGACTTGCCGCGGCCGTTAAGGCCGATGAGGCCGATTTTGTCGTTGGGGCGCACGAACATGGACGCATTTTCGTACAGCGGCCGGCCGCCAATGAAATAGGAGATATTGTTTACCGAAATCACGGCCGCAAAAATACGGGTTGTCGGCTGATTTAACGCGATCACCGCCAGTGGTAAACTTTTGTTTCCGGAACTTGTTGAAAATGGCGATCTATGCCGCTTATCGCGTAATCTAAAGCTATGAAGAAGTTCACCCTTATACTCGTTGTGGTTATGGCCGCCATGTTCTCGTGCTCCAACAGCACCGAGGATGCCGGCAAGCCATCCCTGGCCGATATCAAATTGCCGGCTGGCTTTTCTATTTCCGCGTTTGCCGAAGTACCCAATGCCCGCTCCCTGGCTATCAGCCCAAGTGGGACTGTGTTTGTCGGCAACAGGGATGAAGACAAGGTGTATGCCGTGAAGGATACCAACGGTGACTTTGTGGCCGACAAAAAATGGGTGCTGGCCAGTGGCCTGAACATGCCCAATGGCGTAGCCTTCAAAGACGGTGACCTCTACATTGCCGAAGTAAGCCGCATTTTGCGCATCCGCGATGTGGAGAACAAACTGGACAACCCCGGCAAGCCGGAAGTGATTTACGATCAATACCCGACCGAGGCGCACCACGGCTGGAAGTACATTGCCTTTGGACCCGATGGAAAACTGTACGTGCCGGTGGGGGCCCCGTGCAACATCTGTGAATCAGAAGACCCGGTCTATGCCAGCATCACGCGCCTGAATGCCGATGGCAGCGGCATGGAAGTGTTCGCCAGCGGTGTGCGCAACACGGTTGGCTTCACCTGGCATCCACAAACGGGTAATATTTGGTTTACCGACAACGGCCGCGACATGATGGGCGATGACATTCCGCCCTGTGAACTGAATACGGCTGACAAGGCCGGGATGCATTTCGGTTATCCGTATTGCCACGGAGGAACCATTAAGGACCCGGAGTTCGGCAATAAACGGCCATGTTCGGACTTTACCGTACCGGCTCAAAACCTGGGCCCACACACGGCACCGCTCGGCCTGAAGTTTTACACGGGCGCGATGTTCCCGGAAGAATACCGCAACCAGATTTTCGTGGCTGAACATGGAAGCTGGAACCGCAGCAAAAAGATTGGCTACCGCCTGTCGCTGGTCAGGTTGGATGCCAATGGTAAAGCGGTGAGCTACTCGACCTTTGCCCAGGGATGGCTTAACGAGACCACCCAGAAAGCCTGGGGCCGCCCGGTGGATGTGCTGGTGCTGCCGGATGGTTCCCTGCTGGTGAGCGATGATCAGGCAAATTTGATTTACCGCATTACCTACAAAGGGTAGCCCGCAGTTTTTTCGGCAAAGTTTAAGTTGAACCTGATCAAGGGCGATTTGCCATTGGGTAAATCGTGTTACCTTTCTTTTCTTAATCTTAAACCCTGCCAACATGAAGCAGCTATGCGTTG
>DAIPHR010000168.1:0-6808 GCA_036771215.1 Cyclobacteriaceae bacterium | reverse complement strand
CTCTATAAAAAGGAAGTGGAGGACAGCGGTGTGCCGTTCGTTCAGATTGGCGGCAACCGGGACCAGCGCAAAGCCGCGGCTATTGCAGCCATTGACAAGTTGCTGGCAACGGTAAACCCTGCCTGATTTCGAAGCGCTCCGCAGCCATCCTCATTATGTCCTCACCCTACGCAGCCTTACGCATCCCGGAGTTCCGGCTTTTTGTAACCGCACGGGTGTGTGTCACCATGGCCATTCAAATTCAGGCCGTGGTGGTGGGCTGGCAGGTGTATGAAATTACGAAAGATCCGCTGTCGCTGGGGTTGATCGGCCTCGCGGAAGCTATTCCGTCTATCGCTGTGGCCTTGTATGCCGGTCATGTGGCCGATGTCGTTCCGCGTAAGCGTATCATCATGGTCGGCCTTGCCACGTTGTTGTTGTGTTCAGCTGCTCTCCTCTTTTTTACTACCGACCCGGGCGCCTTTGTTTTCCAGTGGGGTGTGGTTCCGATTTATTCCGTGATTTTCTTGAGTGGTATTGCCCGTGGATTTATCTCACCGGCCCTGTTTGCTTTTATGCCCCAGTTGGTGCCCCGTGATGTTTTTCCGAATGCCATTACCTGGAACAGCACGTTGTGGGAGTTTGCCGCCATTGCGGGACCGGCTATTGGCGGCTTGGTGTATGGGTTTGCCGGCATCACGGCTGCCTACACGGTGGATGTGGCCTTGGTGGTGGCCGGGTTGCTGTTAGCGATGGCGATTGCCGGAAAGCCCGTGCCACCTTCCACGGAGGAGCAGGGTGTTGTGGAGAAAATAAAGGCGGGTTTGCGATTCGTGTTTCACAATAAAATTATCCTCAGCGCCATTTCGCTGGATCTGTTTGCCGTGCTGTTTGGCGGAGCGGTAGCGCTGCTGCCGATTTTTGCAGATGAGATTTTGAAGGTAGGTGAGATTGGTCTTGGTTTTCTGCGGAGCGCTCCTTCGCTGGGTGCCGTACTGATGGCCGTGTACATCACGCACCACCCCATTCGCCAGAACATGGGAAAAACGTTGTTGTGGGCGGTGGCTGGTTTTGGTGGCTGCATGATTGTGTTTGCCCTTTCGCAAAATTTCTGGCTGTCGCTGGCCGTGCTGGTGACCAGCGGGGCGTTTGATTGCGTAAGCGTGATTGTTCGCAGCACGCTGCTGCAAACGCTCACGCCAGAAAACATGAAAGGCCGCGTATCGGCCGTAAACTATATTTTCATAGGCTCCAGCAATGAAATCGGTATGTTCGAAAGCGGGGTAGCTGCGCGTTTGTTGGGCGTGGTGCCCTCAGTGATTTTTGGCGGCTGCATGACACTCGGTGTAGTGGCCGCTACAGCCTGGTTGTCAAAGTCGCTGCGGGAGTTGCAGCGGGTAGCCTAGAAGCCATCTCAAAATCAATTTTCAATTGTCAGCCTGAGTCCGACCCGTGTCGGACTGTCGAAGGCTATTCAGCGCTGAAACCCGGTTTTGATTTTCCAATAGCTATCGGACTCAACACGACATAGGGAAGCATTTTTGAGAAGGCTTCTAATCAAAATCCAGCCGATTATGCCATACGATTCTCTGTGGTGTGCTTTGCCAAAATTCTTTTTGCTTCCTGTTGCACCTGTTGATCTTTTTTCATGCGATACAATTCAGCGGTGGCATGCTTATACGTCTGGGCAATGGCAATTACCGGCTCTGGATAGTCGCGGCCGATTTGGCAGCCATACAAGTGTTGGTCCATTTCAGTCATTAACCACGGCTCATGCAGCAACGCATCCGGTAACGCGCGAAGCTCCGGCACCCATTGCCTGATAAACGCGCCATCGGCATCGTTCTCTTTCGATTGCTTTACCGGGTTATAAATGCGAATGGTGTTAATGCCCGTAACACCTGCCTGCATTTGAAACTGCGGATAGTGTATGCCCGGCTCAAAATCCAAAAACTGTTTTGCCAGAAATACCGCCCCGCGCTTCCAATGCAGCCACAGGTGGTGCGTAAGAAAAGAAACCAGCATGGAGCGCATCCGGAAATTGAGATAGCCGGTAGCTTTTACACAACGGATGCATGCATCCACCAACGGGTAGCCGGTGCGGCCCTGCTCCCAGGCCTGGTAGGCTTCTTCGTTCCACTCCGTGCGAATGGCATCATAGCCGCGGTTTACGTTTTCAAATTCCATCCGCTCTTCACTTTCAAATTTTTGGATGAAATGACAATGCCAGCGCAGCCGCGAGGCAAAACTCTTCAGTTGAAAGGCATATGGCACTTGCTTCATTGCCTCCACCGTGGCCTGGTACACCTGCCGCACCGATAGATTGCCCCACGCCAAATAGGGTGACAACCGGCTGCAGCCCTTACGACTGGCCTGTGGTTTGGAGATCGACTTATTGTAATCGGCTGCACGTGTGCTGAGAAAACTCTGAAGGTATTTTTGTGCGTACGTCTCGCCTCCGGGCTGAAATTGGGCGTCTGCCCGCGTAACTTCCTCCGGCAGCCCCACGCCCGACAGTTGCGTTACCACCTCCTCCGAAATGGAACTAAAACGGGCGCAGCTCCAATCCGGTTGGTGTTGGGGTGCACGCATCACACCATACCACCGCTTGTTCCAACCCTGCCGGTTGCGAATGCCCCGCTTCACACCTGCGTAGTCGCACTCGCGCCAGATAATGCCGTTCGCATGAAAAAACCCAGCCATCTGCTTGTCGCGGGCATAGGTTACGGCCAAACCGGTTTCCGAATAACTAAATACCGTGTGAATGCTAACGTGTTCGAGCAGCGTATCGAAAACGCGGGCCACCTCTTCCTGAAATACGTACACCCGTGTGCCATGTCGGGCGAGGCGGCTGTTCATGTCGTGCAGGCTTTGGTGCACAAACCGCCAGTGGCGGGCATCGCTTTCGGGTGCGGCCATCAACGAAGGCTCAAAGCAAAAAATCAACACCAGGGGTTTGGCTGCGCACGTGGCGAGCGCCAGCGGCTCATGGTCCGTCAACCGCAAGTCGCGCTTCAGCCAAACAATGTTGATTTCGGGTTTACCCATGCGGTAGGTAAAACACAGGCAAGTAAGAATGGTTGGGCAAGCCATCAAAAATCAAAATACCGAAAACGGTATTGGTAACTTGGGCGTGCCCCTGCGGGTCGGGCCTTCGGGGCTCGCCACCCACCGCACCGGCCATGGCGGGCTCAAACAAACCCCTCAGTCCCTCACGCGGGCGCTTACCAATTTAAGGGTTTAAGGGCCGTTAAGGCAGTACCGACTCTTCCAAACGTTCAAAACCAACATCTACCTGTTTTTGGAGCATCATGGTTTCCGCAATAGCTGTAGCCATTTTGCAGTAGTGGCCGGGGTCGTCCATCAGTCGGCCTTTGCGGTCTTTCAGGTATTTTTCCATCACCTGGTAGCCCCCGATGTACTCGATACAAATTCCAGATGAGTATTCTTGTAAACCAAACCCCACGAAGCATGGTTTTTGTTTGACATAAACACTTCGGTTTTCCCGGTCTGGCTATTTTTTAACAGATGCAGCCGACCACCAAGGAATTTCAAGTATGTATAACAAGCTTTTCTAAAAGTATCTTTCATAGTTTTAATGTATCGTCTTTTGTTCAATACTTGGAAATAATTTATCAGCGGCTTTCTGCAGTTCTATTGTTTCGCTGATCACATTTAATAATTGACAATAATAACTTGAGTCCTCTAGTATAGAACCCTTTCGCCTGTCCAAAAACCTTTTCGCTGTCTGAAACCCACCCAAATGGAAATTCCAGACGCCCGAATCAACTTTAGCGAAAAACTGCGAGTCATTAATCATAATTCGCTGTTGCTCGTCATCAAAGACTGCTTTTTCAATTCGATCACTGCCAGTTCCATGAAAGCGGGAGCCCGCTTTGCCGTTTGTTTTGAACAACGTGTGAAGCCTCACTAAACCAGCGCCAACATCAGCCATTTTAAAAAATAGTTTTCGATCAGCCGTGAAAGGGATTTTAGGGAAGTCAGACTTTAAAAATTCGATATACTTTGTCCGATACGTGTTACTCGACAAGGTGCCATAGATGTAGGCAAAGATTGAATCGGGATTTAGATCGCTGCCAATTGCCTTTTTTAAAGCTGCGGTCAAGTCATGATTTAGGTTTGGTCTCCCTTGCGCACGACCATAATTTTCCTCGGGTTCAAAAAGCATCAAACCCTTCAGACTGCTCTTTCTTTCGGCCTGATCAAAAAGGTATAACGGGGCTTGTTGGATCACGCCTTTGCTACTGAAAAAAGTTCGATTATCTACAATTTCTTTTGACGCGAGCACATGCGAATAACCACCCTCGCCTGAAAACTGCCGGATAAAGCAAATGCTTATGTTATCTCGTAGCATGTGCTGCATAGTTGGAAATGACCGAGACCAAATCAATTTTTCATGATAGATAATAAATCGCTTGTCAAAAGGGCGATAATGAAAGGGAACAATAGCCTGTCTGAGTTCTTCGTGCGTGAGTCTCTTTATGGCGTCATGAGCCTCAAGAATCGACCATCCTTTTTTTCTTTTCACATTGAAAGCCTGGTGCAAATAGTCTTCATCTCGCGGAGAATTCCGGAACGTGACGAATCTGTTTTCGAGATTTTTTGCGCTGTCGTCAACCACAAAGTCATCATGAGCAGTAATCACACCTACCCCGTTTTGTGGAAATATTTTTTCTATAGATGGATGTCGTTCAAAATCCCGAGACAGCTCGTAGTCATATTTTTTAAAATAGAAATTTGGCGCCTGCGGCACTACCGTCTGAAACTTAGTCTTAGCGAGAGTATGTTTTTCGAGCCAACTATACTTTTCCAAACGATCACCAAATAAATCAAATCGCTTTATGTTCTTTTTGTGCGCCCCATTCGGCAGCTTTATGAATAGGTTGATGCTTACGCCTTGTTGGATGTCGAATACGTTTTGGTCTCGTTCTCCGTCAAGGGTTTTTTCGTTCTTTTTCGAGCTTCCATGTAAATCAATCACGAGTATCTCATCAAACGTCTTGAGTAGGGAATTTCGCATACCGCGTAATGTCGGAGTTTCCAGGAAGCTATGATTGTTAACAAAGGCGACAATACCCGAGCTGTTTTGCTCAATTTTCCGTTGTGCAAAAGCGATGAACTTGACGTAATCATCTTGTAGGTTTTTTTCAAACTGGAGTGCCCCTTTTTCCTTGATTCTCACGGAATCAACAAACTTGTAAGGCTCCACGAGGTCTCTCGCTTCTTTCGTTAATGTGCCGGCCTCAATTGAATAAGGCGGGTTGCCCAGAATCACCAGAATGGGTTCGTTGCGCTTGATGTGGCCGGCCTGATGGCTTTCTTCGCTCAGGCTTTCCAGACCGGGTATTTCCGTCTGGGCCAGGTCTTCCATATCCAGCGTGTTAGTGAGGTAGAGCTTAAAGCGGTCGCTCTCTTGCATTTTGTACCCGAGCTCTTCCAGCAAAAACGCCATCTTAATATGGCCGATGGCATAAGGCGCCATCATCAACTCAAACGCATAGTAGTTTTTGAGGATCTGGTTTTGAAAAAACCGGTTCAGGCCGCCCTCGCCATATTTTTCGGTAAACTCTTTCACCGCCAGTTTAATCGCTTCGGCAGGGAATGTGAGTGTGCCCGCAGCGGGGTCGAGCAGGGTAACTTCTTTGCTGGACAGCCCATCAGCCAAATCAAAATATGTTTTTAAAATATCATGGATGGCACGCACGATGTACTTCACCACGGGTTCCGGTGTGTAATAGACTCCCCGTTTTTCGCGCGTGGCGGGATCGTAAATATTCAGAAAGGTCTCGTAAAAATGCACGATGGGGTCTTCGCCCTTGCCTTTTCGGTAGTACTCGTGCAGAATGTTGCTTACCTCAGCCGCCTGCAATACTTCGGCAATGTCGTCTATGATTACCTCCATACCCACAGGCAGTTTTTTGCCGAGCGAAATGAATTGAAACACATCGCGCAAAATGCCAATGGTAGGCGGAATTAATTCAAAAGCCAGTTTCCGGTTGAACTTGCCGTTGGCGCGGGTACGGGCTGCAAACAGGCCGTAGGTAATAGTTTGGCTGTAGATGTCGGCAAAGCCTTCTTCTTTTAGGTCGGCAATCAGGTATTTTTTGAAGGCCACGTAGAAACCATGTAGCGGAGACCGCGCTCCCCTCTCCTCCGGAGAGGGGCCGGGGGTGAGGTCTAGCTCAACAGCAATTACCTCATCACGTAAAAATCGCGTGCGCTTCGCGAGCTCGCTTGCCAACGATTCGGCCGAGAACACTTTGGGCAGTGTAAAGGCAAAGAATTTTCCGAGCAACGCGTGGAACTTCTCCTCATTTTCAATGGGCGGAATCGTCTTTAACTTTTTCGCAATAAATGGACGTGCAATGGCTACTTTGTCAACCAACTGACCGTTTCGATACAGGCGAAACTCATAGAAGTCCGTGAGGATCAGGTTGGGGAAAACACTGCGGTAGCGCTTCAGTTGCTCGCTGGTTTCAATTACGTCTAAGTTTTCGCCCGGCTTTTTGGCTTCGATGTAGCCAACAATGTGGTGCTGGCCATCCCAAATGCGGAAATCGGGATTACCGGCTTCGGTTTTTTTGGGCAGTGTTGTGATTTGAATTTTCGGTCGACCAATCAAGTCGGCAAAGGCATCGATAAAAGAAGACAACTGGCCGTAATAGCTTTCTTCCCGCGCATCGCCCTGCGCGGAAGTTTCAGCGATTCTCTTAAGATAATCGTTTAGCATGGGCTACCTGCAATATCGAAAAAAACCCAGCCGACCAGACAATGGGTCGCACATTTCATTTCTTCAATTACGCATTGC
>DAIPHR010000167.1:0-6858 GCA_036771215.1 Cyclobacteriaceae bacterium | reverse complement strand
GTGAAATGGCCAGATAGCTGTTGAAGTTCACAGCGTCTGACGCTCCCGCGGGTAGCAGCGCAATGCCGGCAGCCTCGGTATCGCTCCAGTTAAATCCGAGCACCAGACCTCCCCCGGCCGCCACAGATAGTTTAATAAAATCGCGCCTGCTGGTTCTGATGGTTTCCATGGCTTTTTACTTTGAGATTTTCGATGAGGCCAACACTATTGCTTCCTGAATGCGGTGGTACGTGCCGCAGCGGCAGAGATTACCGTTCATGGCGGTGTCAATCTCTTGCGAACTTGGCTTTAGATTTTTCGCCAGCAACGCGGCAGCTGTCATGATTTGGCCGGCCTGGCAGTACCCGCACTGAGGGACATCCACTTCATCCCAAGCCTGTTGCACCGGATGTGTACCGTCAGCCGAAAGGCCTTCAATGGTCGTTACCTTTTTTGTACCAACGGTGGAAACGGGCAGCGTGCATGAACGAACCGCCAAACCGTTGAGGTGAACGGTGCAGGCGCCACACTGGGCAATGCCGCAGCCGTATTTGGTACCCAGTAAACCGAGGTTATCGCGTAGTACCCACAACAACGGAGTATCCGGATCAGCTTCGGTTTGATATTTTTTGCCGTTGATCAGTAACTGGTAGTTCGCCATAATGATACATTTTGGACAGAAAAGGTAGTAATAAAATGCAAAAGACCGGTCGGGAATTACACGAGTGTAAACCTGGCCGGCCTTACGATGCGGTGAGCGCCCAAAAAAGCTACGAGCGATTTATCGCGGGGCTCGTCACAAACTCTTCATTGGCCAGGAGTATGGCATCCAAATCCTCGCCCGGCAGCCCGATGATTTTCTCAGCCACCGAGTCCCACTCGATCCTGCGGCCAAGTTTGTAGGATAATCCTCCCATGTGTGCAGTTATGGCCTCATCAAAACCTTCATCGATACCGCAACTCGGCTTCCCACCGTTGCGGATGCAACTCAACCACTCCCGCAAGTGAAGAAAAGTGGAATCCACGCGTTTCCCATCCCGATACGTCCACAACAGTCCTTTGTTGGCAAAGTACTTAGCCGTGGCCGAGGTGACCGCATCGGTGCCATGCGCGCTGGGATCATACTGATATACCGGTACGGTAGGATCAACCTTTCCCTCTTCAATCATTTTTTGAAAGCGCGTAGATCCCCAGTCAGGATAGATGGTCACCGCGTTGCCCAACTCCATGGAAGCATCATGCCCCATCAACACCGTGCCGCGGTCGAATGTATTGCCCAGCGTGGCACTGTAGACAAAAGTCATCCCCTTTTCTTTTCCCGCCTCCTGGCTCGAGCCAGTCGAGAAGTCCGGAAATTCCATATTGATCTGCATCACATCCGGTACATTACGGCCATCGCGGTGGGTATAAATGCCACCCGAAGCTGTAATGAATTTGGGAATCCCCATTTTCAGGATGCAGTTGATGCGATCGTAGTCGTGGGTCATCAAGTCGCCCGACAGCCCTGAGCCGTAGGCCCACCATTTGCGCCACCGGAAGAAATGCTCCTTGTTGAATTCAGCCTTCGGTGCTGATCCGAGGAAGCGCTCCCAATCAATGGTCTGAGGCGATGCCTCGGGATGAATGTCGTATTGCCACGCTCCGTTGTCGTCATTTCGATTTGTTGCGGTTACCACAAGCGACACGTGACCGAGGATGTTCTTGGCAATAGCATCCTGGGCTGTCAGGAAACTTTGGGTCTGCCGGTGTTGGTGGCCCACTGCCAGCACGGCTTTTGGATTAGCCCGAACCGCATCGCGAAGCGCATACGTCTCCGCAATGTTGTGTGTCATGGGTTTCTCCACGTACACGTGAATACCCGCCTTGATGGCATCAATGGAAATGGGCGCATGCCAATGATCGGGAGTTGCAATGATAATCGCATCAACCTCACCACTGGCAATCAACTCTTCATGCGTGCGATACCGCTTACACACATTACCGTTGCTGTTAAATGAACGCAGCGCCCGATCGGCCCTTACGTCAAACACATCGCAAACAGCGGTGAGTTTGACATTGAGGTTTTCCTGCTCAAGGAACTCCTTAAGGCGTGTATCGCTCGGATTTTCGGCCGAATCTTTTTTGCGTGCCTCCAGCCACTCCTGGGTGGGAAACCCCAACGCGCGCACCAGATCTTCGCCCCGCCCGCCAAAGCCGACAATGCCTACGCGGATCGGGTCTCCGCTCATGGGCCCGGTAGGTGGCGGTGGCGATGCCTTGATGTTAAGCGTCTCCAACAACGCCTTGCGTTCACGCTTGGCCTTGCCTGCAAAACTGGCCCCCGCAAACCAAATGCTGCCCAGTATCGGCACACCCGCGAGCCCCTTGAGCCAATCGCGTCTTGAAAGTCTGCTGAAAATGCTATCGTCTGCCATACAGTAGTCCGGTTAATTTTTTGATGTTGAAAATAGGCGCGCAATACCAAAATGAGTATCGGTGGTGAATTGTGCCAGAACAAAAAGAGCGGCCGCTTCAATCAGATTCTTGTTCACCAGCCAATAGCTGCCTTCACTTGGCCCTTGCGGCAGCCCCGGGAATGGCGGATGTGCCAGGTAATACAAAGCCAGCAGGCCGATGCCTACCCAGCAGCCCCATTTTGATTTGAAGCCAAGGACCAAAAGTACGCCCACCAGCATCAGGGCTACAATATTAGCTGTATCCACGAAGCCGATCAGCGAATCGCTGGCCAACCAACTAAAAACAGGTTGAAGAAAACTGGCGCTGAGCAAGTAACCCTTAGCCGTCCAGGTAGAACTGTACATTTTGATAACGCCTTCGTATAAAAAGTGCCAGCCGATGAGCAGGCGGAGAACCACCAACCCATTTCGCGCGGCTGGTGATAGACTTTGTGTATTCATGAACGATTACGTTTGGTTGTGCGATACTACGGCTGAAAGTAGCAAAAAAGAATGATGTGAGTCATGTTCGTATCCCCAAGAGGTTAAACAGATGCCATTGACCTTCTGGTTGCCGGTACCCGCAGACAAAACCAGGCAGTGCCCACGGTGGAGATGAAGAAGTAGGCCGCCACCATAGCGGTGGAGATGGTCAAGTACTGCGAAGCTCCGAACCAATCGCCCCACGTGGCGATGATGCCCACGCCCAACATATTCTTGACCGATTCCCATACCCAGGCATTGGCATTAGTATCCATAAGTTCGGTGTAGGCATACACACTTAAAAAAACGAAGAGCCCGTAGACAAAAATCCCCGGGCTGCCGATACTGGCTATAGTAGCAAACAAAAAGCTGATGAAGAATAACAGCATAGTCATTTGAAACCAGGTCCAGGCACCCAGGTAGCGGTGGTGGGCCGGGTTGTACTTCTCAAAGTGATAAACATCCTGAATCTTGTATACGGGGAAGCGAGTTGCCACATCTGAGGGCCGCCACCCGAGCGGCATAAACCAAATGCGGAATTTATCCAGCCAGTTGCCGGCATGCCAGGCATCCTTAATCAACAGCCAAAGGTGCATGAAATTGATCTTGATCGGGTTCCAGGTTTGAACGGGGCGGGTAACGCCATAGACCGGGTTAACATCGGTCAACTCAGCCTGAAACGTACCGAATAGTTTATCCCAAATGATGAAAATCTGGGAGTAGTTCTTATCGAGGTATTCGGGATTAATGGCGTGATGCACCCGATGATGGGATGGCGTGACAATAATTTTTTCCAGGAAGCCCATTTTACCAATATGCTGCGTGTGGTACCAGAACTGTGCAAACAGGTGCAGGGGTGCCACCACGGCTATGACAGATGCTGGAACCCCAAGCAGAGCGGCTGGTAACAAGAAGATGGCGAAAATGCGCACAATGGACGAAATGCTTTGCCGCAAGGCACAGGCCAGGTTAAACTCCTCGCTGCTGTGATGAATGATGTGGTTGTTCCAGAAGAGATTGTATTCATGGGCGATACGGTGCACCCAGTATCCGGCAAAATCTAACGCAACAAATGCGATGGCATACGTCCAAAAGCCGGAATCAATCTGGGTAAGGGCGATACGCCTCACCAGCCACTCATACGAGATGATGGCCACGCTAAGACCCAGTACATCTTTGGTGACATTGGTAATACCCGAGCTCAGACTTGAGATCATGTCCATATTGCGTACTGTATCGTTGCCCCTAAACCACCCGTACCATTTTTCAAATAGTACCAGCAACAAAAAAGCGGGCATCGCAATCAACAGAATCTTACCGTAGGCTTCCATTTGTCAAATCAAAACTACCGAACCGGTCCACGTCAGGCAAGTGGTTACAGTGAATAACGAACGGCCCGTGCCGCAGCATTCGCCTTCTTCCGCGCCTCGTCAATACTGCCGGCTCGTGCGAGGGCTACTCCCATTCTCCGTTCACCTGCCACTTCGGGCTTGCCAAACAGGCGAAGTTGGGTATCCGCTTCCTGCAAAGCCTCGGCCACGCCTGAAAAAGTCACATTTTTCGAATGTCCTTTTACCAATATGACCGCGCTGGCGGATGGTCCTAACTGGCGGACAGCCGGTATGGGTAAACCGAGAATGGCTCGCACGTGCAACGCAAATTCCGACAAATCCTGAGAAATCATGGTCACCATGCCGGTATCATGCGGGCGCGGTGATAGCTCGCTGAAGTATACCGTATCCCCTTTTACAAAAAACTCAACACCGAAGAGGCCAACGCCACCCAGTTCATCCACCACCTGGCGGGCAATCTGTTCCGCTGCCGCGAGAGCCGGTGGAGGCATCGGGTGCGGCTGCCAGGACTCCTGATAATCGCCATGCTCCTGTCGGTGACCGATGGGTGCGCAAAACGTAACACCGCCTACGTGCCGAATGGTGAGCAACGTAATTTCATAATCAAAATCGATAAACCCTTCAACAATTACCCGGCCGCCACCGCTGCGGCCACCCTCCTGCGCGTAGCGCCAGGCTTCCAGCAGATCAGCCTCCTGGCGTACCACACTTTGTCCCTTTCCGGATGAACTCATGATGGGCTTGACCACACAGGGCAAGCCAATAGCCCGAACAGCCTGCGCGAACTCCTCATACGATCCGGCAAACCGGTAGGGCGAGGTACGAAGTCCAAGTTTTTCCGCGGCCAGCGTCCGAATGCCTTCGCGGTTCATGGTTAGTCGCGTGGCCAGGGCGGTGGGGATTACCCGGAAACCTTCTCTTTCCAAATCCACCAGCGTTTCTGTAGAAATTGCTTCGACCTCGGGAACAATGAACGTGGGGTTTTCCAGACGAACGAGTTTAGCCAGTGCTTCGCCATCCAACATGTTCATCACATGACTGCGGTGGGCCACCTGCATGGCGGGGGCATTGGGGTATCGGTCAACGGCTATGACTTCCACACCGTAGCGCTGAAATTCCAGCACAACCTCCTTGCCCAACTCGCCCGACCCCAGTAACATCACTTTGACGGCTGAGGATGTGAGTGGAGTGCCTATAGCAATTGGATACATATGATTTGCGTAGATTCGGGTTTAATTCTTTTGCAATTAACTGTTTAGGTATCAAGAAATCCACGTTATCCCAATAAATCAATCCATGGCATCGCTACTCGCTTCCCCACAGATTAAAAAAAATCCGGATTTGTACGTCTTCCTTCCGCTATTGTACACTGTTTGGTCCGACACCGTGCTGACGCCCAGTGAAGTGGCCACGTTGGAGGGGTTGATTCGGAGTCAAACCTGGCTGTCGGATGAAGATCGGTCCTTACTTCTCTCGCAGATTGAACCCACCGCCCCACCCCCTCCCGATGATTTCATGCAGTGGCGGGAAGAAATTCGCAGAGTGGCCAGTGACCCACGGCCGAAGCAAAGCTTAGTCGATCTTGGCATTGCGCTGGCCGCTCTACATGATGACGGAACGATAAGTTCACGATTGCTGGGGGCCAAGTCTTCGCTTGAGAAAATTGAAGCCACTCTGGGGCTGATCAGCCACGAAGCCGTTTCCAGCTTTCAAGATCGCAGAAGCACGATCACGGCACAACAAAGCACGACTCACAGTTTCGAACCCGTCAAGCTTACCGCCATATTGGATGGGAACCAGGCCGATCTTATCCGGAAAGTGAAGACGCTGCTGTGTGACCCGGAATTCAGCTATGTCGATCCTGGTGACCTCGGTCGCTATCGCGCCCAGGTACTACGCTGGCTCAAACACCTGGCCGATCAGGGCTATGGCGCGTGGGCCTACCCGGTGAACTATGGTGGCCAGGCGGATATGGCAGGCTACTTCACTATCATGGAAACACTGAGCTATCACGACCTCAGTCTGGTGGTGAAATTTGGTGTGCAGTTTGGGCTTTGGGGAATGAGCGTTTACTTCCTGGGCAGTGAAAAGCATCATCAAAAGTATTTAGAGGACATCGGCTCACTGGAACTTCCCGGGTGTTTTGCCATGACCGAGACGCATCACGGATCGAACGTGCGCGGTATCGAAACCACAGCCACCTACAATAACCAGAATAAGACCTTTACAATCCACACCCCGCATATTCATGCCCGCAAAGAGTATATCGGCAATGCTGCGCTTCACGGGCAAAAGGCCACCGTTTTTGCCAAACTAATTTTGGATGGAAAAGACTATGGTGTCAGCGCTTTTGTTGTACCCCTGCGTGACAAATCAGGCAAACTGCACCCCGGGGTAACCATCGAGGATTGCGGCCGGAAGATGGGACTCAATGGAGTTGATAACGGATTGATTCATTTCAACCAGGTTGTGATTCCCAAAGACGACATGCTGGACCGGTACTCTTCGGTTAATGATGAAGGGCGGTTTGAAAGTCCCATAACCTCCGACAATCGCAGGTTCATTACCATGCTAGGTACGCTGGTTGGAGGCCGGATCGGCATTCCCCG
>DAIPHR010000166.1:0-6885 GCA_036771215.1 Cyclobacteriaceae bacterium | reverse complement strand
GCGCGAAAAGAAAGTATCCAACAGGCCATCGGAGGTGACTTCCCCGGTGATTTCCCCCAGATGATACAGGGCCTGGCGAATGTCCATAGCTAGGAAATCCCCCGTGATACCCCTGCCAAGCCCCTCCAGAACCCTCGCCAGGGCAGCGTCTGGCAGCTTCAATTGGTGCCAGTGTCGCAAATTAGTCACCAGAACATCTCCTGTCCTAACCTGGTTCAATTGCAGCTTGTTTAGGATAGCCTCTTTTAATCCGGCCAGGTTGTCCTTGTTTTTTGCCGAAATCAGAATAAAATCGCGGTCGCGCAGGGCTGAAACCAAATGTGGTGGTGCCTGGTCGGTTTTATTGCCCACTTTCAGGTACGGCACCCCGCGCATGTCCAGTTCAAATTCTGTTTGCTGGATTTCCTCCGGGCTGGTTGCGGACAGGTCGAAGAGGTAAAGAATCAAGCTGGCCTTTTGCATCTGCTCGCGCGTACGCGCAATCCCCAGTGCTTCAATCGTATCTTGGGTATCGCGCAGGCCGGCCGTGTCAATAAATCGAAACAGCACGCCCCCCAGATGAATCTCATCCTCGATTACATCGCGGGTGGTGCCAGGAATGTCTGAGACAATGGCCCGCTCGTCATTAAGTAATGCATTAAGCAAGGTTGACTTACCCGCGTTGGGCTTACCCGCAATAACCGTGGCCACACCCTCCTTGATCACCTGCCCCTGGTCAAATGAGTGAATCAACCGGGTCAGGTATTCCCGTATGTTGGTGATCAGTTCCCGAAGATCATCCCGTTTGGCAAACTCAACGTCCTCCTCGCCAAAATCGAGTTCCAATTCAATTAATGAGGCGAAATGGATCAGTTGTTCGCGGAGGTTTTTAATCTCGCGCGAAAAGCCGCCCCGCATCTGGTTGAGCGCTGCCTGCCGGCCCTGGCTGGTCTCGGCTTGTATTAAATCGGCAACCGCTTCGGCTTGGGCCAGGTCGAGCCGCCCGTTGAGAAACGCCCGTTGAGTGAACTCGCCCGGCCGGGCCAATCGGGCGCCCCGCTGCAGCAACAGGCTGATGATGTCACGTACAATGACGGGCGAGCCGTGGCACGAAATCTCGACTGAATTTTCGCGGGTGAAACTGTGGGGTGCCCGGAAAACGCTCACGATAACTTCGTCTATCGCCCGGGTTCGGCCAAGCGTACCCACATGCAGCGTGTGGCTCGGCTGTAGGGTGAGGTTTTTTCCCCGAAACTCGGATTGCACGATGTCAATCGCCTGATCCCCTGACAAGCGTATTACGGCCAGCGCGCCAATGCCCTGAGGGGTGGCCAGCGCAATGATAGTGTCTTGATTCACTGGGTTCATCCGCGTACAATTAAGACCGGAATTTTTACGCGGTGCCGCACTACATCAACCGTGGCCCCGAAGATCAGGTCTTTCAATACCTGATGCCCATGGGCCCCCATTACGAGCAAATCGGCCTCGAACTGAGCGGTAACGTCCGGTATTTTACGTCTTGGATTTCCATACTCGATTTTCAAGTCGGCCCGGTAGCCCTCGGCCGTGAGCTGGGCCACGTAGTTTTCCAGATTTTTCAGGTCTTCCCGAGATTCCCGATCGGCAATTTCACTGCCATACCACATGGCTCCGGCTGTTTCCACAATGTGCACCAGAAGGTATTCCGCATCTTTGCCGCCCTGCGAAAACGCATTCCGAATGGCAAGTGAATCCATATCGCTGAAGTCGATGGTGACGGCCACTTTGCGGAACGCAGCAGTTGGGGTAATGTTAAGGCAGGCGGCCGAACCATGCGGGCTTTGCAGGGAACGCCAACTTCTCCTTCGGTCGATCCAGGGTTTGAAGGTGATGTAGAAAAGAAGGGACAGCACCAGAAAGCCCGTGGGTATTACGATCAACGCGATCAAGTGGGGGTTGTCGGAAGTGGTTGTCCAGGAGGCCACCTCCTGAACCACCAGCTGCACGTTGAGCACAACGATGATGGCGGCAATCACCCACGCCAGTGTTTTAACAATCGGTTTAATTGCAAAATCACCCATTTTGGTTTTGTCGCTGGTGAAATGGATCAGGGGGATCACTGCAAACCCCAGTTGCAGGCTCAACACAACCTGGCTGAACACCAGCAGGTTTCCGGTTTCGCCTTCGCCCATAAGGGCAATCACCAGGTAGGCCGGTATGATGGCAATCAGGCGGGTAATCAACCTGCGCAACCAGGGTGCGATACGGATGTTGAGATAACCCTCCATCACCACTTGCCCGGCCAGTGTGCCCGTAACGGTTGAGCTTTGCCCGGCTGCTACCAGCGCGATGCCAAACAAAAGGGAGGCCCAATCCGTGCCGAGCAGCGGGGCGAGAAATTTGTAGGCATCCTGAATGTCGGTGACTTCAAACATGCCGGCCCGGAAGAAGGTAGAAGCCGCCAGAATGAGAATGGCCGAGTTCACAAAAAAGGCCGCGTTCAAAGCAATGGTTGAGTCAATCAGATTGTACTTCAAAGCTGACTTTATTCCGGCTGGCGAAGTATCAAATCTCCGCGTTTGCACCAGTGAGGAGTGTAAATACAGGTTGTGCGGCATCACCGTGGCGCCAATGATACCGATGGCGATGTACAAGGCTCCCTCTCCCGGCAGCGAGGGAATGAATCCGGTAGCTACTTCACTCAGGTTGGGTTTGGCCCAAATCATTTCAACCAAAAATGAAAAGCCGATGATGGCAACCAGGCCGATGATGAATGCTTCAATTTTGCGCATGCCGTAGCTCTGAAGCGCCAGCAGAAGAAAGGTGTCCAGCACCGTAAGCGTGATGCCCCACATCAGGGGCAAGCCGAACAGCAATTGCAAGCCTATCGCCATGCCCAGCACCTCGGCCAGGTCCGTGGCGGCAATCGCGATCTCGGCAAACACCCAGAGCACAAAGTTGACCACGGGGTGGTAGGTGGTTCGCGAGGCCTGCGCCAGGTCAAGTTGACGCACGATGCCAAGCCGCGCGCTAAGGCTTTGCAGCAGAAGGGCCATCAGGTTTGACATCAGCAGAACCCACAGCAAAGCGTACCCGAACTTGCTTCCCCCGGCAATGTCGGTAGCCCAGTTGCCCGGATCCATGTACCCAACGCTCACCAGATAAGCCGGCCCGATAAAGGCCAGCATCTTGCGCCAGCCTTTGCGCCCGCTCACTTCGACCGAGGCATTGACCTCGCTGAGCGACTTCCGGGATATGCCTGGCGTTATCATGGCTGGGTCACCAAAATATTTTGCGATACCTCGCGCGACAGGAAGCAGCGCGTCTTGCGAATGATCACCTCCAGGGAACCATCAAACACTTCAATGGCAACCAGTTGGATGGGGGTGCCGGGGTGGGCGCCCATTTTGTCCAGGTACTTCAGCAACTGGGAGTCCGAGTCTCTTACAGCCTGAATCCGACCCTGAAACCCCGGACGCATCTCGCTCAGGGCACGGTCGGCCGAAGTTGTCATTTTTCCGGTTTTGTCAGGAATTGGGTCCCCGTGCGGGTCTACCGAGGGATAGCCCAGAAACTCGTCAAGTGCCTCCATGAGGCGGGTAGATTGAATATGCTCGAGTTGTTCGGCTACCTCGTGCACTTCATCCCACGTGAACCCGAGTTTTTGCACCAGAAAGGTCTCCCATAGCCGGTGCTTTCGCACGATGCTCAGGGCGGCCCGTGTTCCTTTTTTGGTGAGCGTTACGCCATAATACTTTTCATGGCGCACCAGCGTTTTTCGCGACAAGCGCTTGATCATATCGGTGACGGAGGCTGCTTTGGTGTGTAACTGAGCCGCCAAATCGTTGGTGAGCACGGCTTGGCCCCGCAGGGAGAGGTGGTAAATTGCTTTCAGGTAGTTTTCTTCCGCCAGGCTGAGCATGACTCAAACCTACAAAATTTAGACTGACCTAAAAAATATTTTAGGTGCTTTTTAAGACTGAGGGTTGCATTGTCGCCCCGAATGGGTTAGCTTTCCTCAACGTAAACCTAACTTGTTTTGAAGACGGCACGAAGAACAGATTTTCTGACTGTTTACCTGCTGATCCTGAGCGTGGCGGTGGTAGCCGGGTGGCGTGTGGTGGCGTGGGTGGTCGACTGGTTCTCCCAGACTCCGCCTGCCGTGACGGCTGAGATCGCGTTCTGACAGGCGGTAAAATACAACTATTCCAACGCCCTTTTCAGGGCTTCAATTACTATTGCCTCTTCTTCCTCCCAAAATATACCCATTGGTTCATGCCCATAAAACGGCTGGCCGATGAGTGACTCAATCAATTTTTCGGGATCCGGATAGCGCAGGTCGACCGCTACCCCAGCCTGGTAGAAATGCACGAATTCCACCCACGGCCGATGACGCGTGACGAGTATGGGCAGGCGATAGGCTGCATACTCATACAGTTTGGTTGGGATTCGATGTTCATTTATGGGGCTTACCGGATTGAGCACTAATCCGATATCTTTCTGGCCGATCAACTCCAATACCCGAGTGTGCGGCACCAACGTATCGCCTCCCTCCAGGGTGATGTAGTCCAGGCGCTTTAGCTCCTCACGCAGGCGATCCAATTCAGACTGACGGGCGCAATAGCCCGCAAGATGCAGGGTCAATCCGGGTGAAACCTGACGAAGGGATCGGGCTAAATCCAAAGCATACCAAAGTCCGGTACTGCCTGACATGGTACCCGTAAAAAGGAGCGATAGAGCATTTTTATTCAGCGGTTTACGCGCGGGCACCTGAGACGGTTTTCTAGCTTTGTTCTCAATCACCCAAACCCGGCCGGCCGGTAAGAAATTCAGTTGGGTACGGTAACATTTTTCAGCCAGCCAAAACCCCGCAGCCAAGGGTGCAGCCAATCGTTCCGTTAGGCGACCCCAACCTGCAATCACGCCCCGGAGTAGAGCGGAAAAAGCATCGCCAAACCGAATGTTGGCCGCGTAATTTTCCTGAATATCATAAATGAAAAGCCGCCCAAATATTATTCTGTTTATAATCGCAACTATCAGTAATTCATGGGTTGTAACTATCAATACATCTGGCTTTACTTGAAGTACTTTAACTAACACTTGAAGTGGAGCGAACACCCTTCTCCAACTCATACGACCAAAGCTGCCGAGGCTGTGGCAGGTGAGGTTTGGGCTGGCCGGGGGGCTGCCAGAGCGGCCAACCAGATGAACCCGGTACCCATGCTTTTCCAGTGTAACGCCCAGCTTGCCAAAGGCGCGGGTATCATCCACCGGCTTAAGCACCGAGGCAATGAGGATCGTTCGTTTTTTCATTTATTGCGGCCGGTTTAAAAGTAGAACATTGAGCGAACTTCAGAAACAAATTGAGCAAGCCTGGGAGAACCGGGAGTTGCTAAAAGAGAGAGGCCCGCAGGAGGCCATCCGGGAGGTGGTTGCCCAATTGGATGCGGGCCGGCTGCGCGTGGCCGAGCCCACCGGCTCCGGATGGCAGGTGAACGATTGGGTTAAAAAGGCCGTGATCCTCTACTTTCCCATTCAGCAAATGGAGGTGATAGAGGTGGGGCCTTTTGAGTTCCACGATAAAATTGCCCTCAAGAAAAACTACCGCGAACGAGGCGTGCGCGTGGTGCCTCATGCCTTGGCCCGGTATGGCAGTTACGTCAGCCAGGGGGTTATTCTCATGCCATCTTATGTAAACATTGGAGCATACGTGGACGAGGGAACCATGGTTGATACCTGGGCCACCGTGGGGAGCTGTGCTCAGGTTGGCAAGAATGTACACCTCAGTGGGGGCGTTGGGTTAGGCGGTGTGCTCGAGCCGGTGCAGGCCGCCCCGGTTATCATTGAGGATAATGCATTCATTGGGTCGCGTTGCATTTTGGTGGAGGGCGTGCGGGTAGGCCGTGAGGCTGTTCTGGGTGCCAACGTGGTACTAACCGCGAGTTCAAAGATTTTTGACATAACCGGGCCTGCTCCGGTTGAATACAAGGGGTATGTACCCGAGCGCTCAGTGGTGATTCCGGGAAGCTATCCCAAGGGTTTTCCGGCTGGTACTTTTCATGTGCCGTGTGCCTTAATCATCGGCCAGCGCCAGGAGAGTACCGACAAAAAAACGTCTTTAAATGATGCCCTGCGGGACAACCGTGTGGCGGTGTAAGATGGCACAGGCTTTGCCCTTCATGCCGCAGAATCCTATTTTTGTATGGTGTTCCGAGGGATTTTGATCATTAGCCTGGCTGCGGGTATTACCGCTTTCTCGGTGATGCCCCGCCAGCAACCCGAGCTAAAAAACAGGAGCTTTAAGAATGGCGAAGTGCTGCAGTACAAGGTCTTCTTTGGCTTTTTCAACGTGGGCAAGGCCTCAACCGTGGTTGATCCTAAAATCCATTACGTCAGAGGCAACTCCTGTTACAAGATTGACGCCTTTGGAGAAACAAGTGGAATGGTCTCGTGGATCACCAAGGTCAACGATAACTGGGGTGCTTACATCGATAGCGCGGCCCTGATACCCCATATTTCTTACCGGATATTGCGGGAGGGAAAGTATCGGAAAGACGAGATGGTAACGTATGACCATGTAATGCAAAAAGCTGAAGTGAAAGTGTTGGATGAAGCCAGAGGCGAATATGGAGAGGGTAAAGTGTTCGATGTACCCAACCACGTTCGCGATCTCGTGGGCGGTTTTGTTTATCTGCGGGTAATCGACTTTAGCAAGATGAAGAAGGGTGACATGTTCACCATTTCCGGCTTTCACGAGGACAAGGCCTACGATCTGAAAGTGACGTTTCAGGGTACGGAGACACTGAAAACCGATATCGGGAACATTCCCTGCTATAAGCTCATACCCGAGGTGCCTGATAATCAGTTGTTTGACGGAAAAAACTCCGTGACGTGCTGGATCTCGGCTGAGCAAATCAAGATACTCGT
>DAIPHR010000165.1:0-6894 GCA_036771215.1 Cyclobacteriaceae bacterium | reverse complement strand
CTACATAACCTAAAAACGCCAGCCAGCTAATCCGCTTTACGTACCAGATAAACTCGATACGTTCCATACCCATAGCCGCAACCCCGGCAGCGGATCCGATAATGAGCAAACTGCCTCCCGTTCCGGCACAATAGGCGAGGTAATGCCATAATGTGCTGTCCACCGGAAATTCGGTCAGTGAATACATGCCCATGCTGGCGGCAACCAAAGGCACGTTATCCACAATAGCGGAGAGCACCCCGATCAGGCTTACAATGATGCGGGAATCACCGAACGTGCGGTCGAGCGTAGCTGCAAAATGATGCAGCGTCTGCATCGACTCCAGCGCACTCACGGCCAAAAGAATTCCAAAGAAGAACAACACGCTCGGCACATCGGCACGCGAAAGCGCAGTAGCCACCGAAAACTTCCGCCTCTCAAATTCATCCGCAGCCGGGTTGATGATCTCCGAAATGATCCAAAGCACGCCCAGCCCAAGCAGGATTCCCATGTACGGTGGCAAGTGAGTGACCGACTTAAACACAGGCACGAACACCAGCGACCCTATGCCCGCCAACAGCATCAGCCGGCTGGCAAACCTGGGTTGATGATTACCGGCAGGAGAATGGGCTTCGCCAATCGACCCCTTTAGCTTTGTATTGAGAACCAATAAAGGAACCAGCAGGCATACCACGCTGGGTAAGAAAAGACCTTTCATAATAGCCCCCGATGTAATCTGGCCACCAATCCAAAGCATGGTTGTGGTTACATCGCCAATGGGTGACCACGCGCCTCCGGCATTGGCGGCAATCACGATCATTCCCGCAAAGAAGAGCCGCCTATCCTGATCGGGTATCAACTTGCGCACCAGCGATACCATGACAATCGTGGTGGTGAGGTTATCCAGAATAGCAGACAGAAAAAAAGTGACCCAACTCACCAGCCACATGAGCGTGCGAACACTTGTAGTTCTGATACGATCGGTAATGATTCGAAACCCCTCATGCGCATCGACCAACTCTACAATAGTCATGGCACCGAGCAGAAAAAACAGGATGGCCGCAATTTGACCCAAGTGATGCGACAACTCCGCCCGAATGAACGAGGAATAAAGATCACCGTCTGCTGGCGATTGAGCCGCAACAAATGAGGAGTAACCTGGCGTTTGTTCAAATTGGGCATTGGGCGGTTGCCAGGCAAAAAGCGCCCAACACAATACACCCGTGATAAGCGCTGTCGCAGCTTTGTTGATCTTTATCGGATGCTCCAACGCTATGGCCAGATATCCGATAATGAAGACCACGATGATCAGGTTTTCCATATTACATTCGTGAGGTGAAAGATGGCAGCCCGCAAGAAAGAAACGCGCTTTGCCTGCGGGCTTCTAATGAATTTTTAATAAGTGACACCCTACCTTTGCTCCATGCGCATCTTGTTAATTGAGGACGAACCGAAAACCGTTATTTCGGTTAAGAAGGGTCTTGAAGAAAACGCCTACACGGTAGATGCCACCACCGATGGAAAAACCGGCAAACACCTGGCCTTTCGTAACTCCTATGACCTGATCATTTCCGACATCATCATGCCCGGGCTTAGTGGGCTTGAATTGTGCCGCGAAATCCGAAAAGCCAAAATCAATACACCCATTCTGCTGTTGACCGCACTTTCCAGTACAGACGATGTTGTGACAGGGCTGGATAGCGGAGCCGATGACTACCTGGCGAAACCTTTTGAGTTCAAAGAATTGCTGGCCAGAACACGGGCGTTAACCAAGAGAAAAGGTGATATCCAATGGGACAGCACGCTGGTCTATGAGGACCTCAGCCTGGACACCGAAACCAAGGTGGTCAAGCGTGCCGGAAACATCATCCGGCTAACCGCAAAAGAATTTGCGCTACTCGAGCATTTTATGCGCAATCCGGAACGCACACTGTCAAAAGCCGAACTGGCCCGCCACGTTTGGGGCATTGATTTTGATACCGGTACCAACATGGTGGAGGTTTACGTCAATTACCTGCGAAACAAAATGGACCGCGACTTTGATACCCGCCTGATTCATACGCACTTTGGCCTCGGGTACATCCTGAAAAAAGCCTAGTCCGTGCAAATCCGCACCCGCCTCACCGTCCAGTTTACGCTATGGGTAACCGGAATTATCACATTAGCTTTCCTAGCCATCTACACCCAGATGCGGCTGGTTACCCACGAGGACTTCCGGGAGCGGTTGCGGAAAAAGGCCATAACTTCTGCGGTGTTGCTGTTGAAAGTGGAGGAAGTCGACTCGGTATTGCTCCGCACCATTGACCTGGCCAAGCGTGACCTCCTGCACCAGGAAAATATTTCCAATCTTAATGAGAACATGGAAGAGATCTACACCAACAATGATAAGATTCACTTCAAACTAAGCCCGGATTTTTTTCGACAGGTGGAAAACGAAGGGGGAGCCACTCGCCAACAGGGAGATTTTGATGTTATCGGAGTGCCATTTCACGATCGGGGGAAGCATTACACGCTCGTAGCCGGGGCAGTTAATGAAGAAGGCGAAGAGCGGTTGCGCAGTTTGCGCGTGACGCTGGTAGCACTTGGAGCCGGCATGGTACTCATTATCGCATTGGCCGGATGGATCTATGCGGGGCGTGCACTTCGCCCGATACAAAAAATGATTCGGGATCTTCAGCAAATTTCACCCAGCGAGTTGACCTCGCGGCTTGAAACGCCCCGCCATTTGGATGAAATCGGTCGCCTCACCACCATCATCAATGATCTGCTGACGCGAATCGAACGGGCATTCGAAACCGAAAAACAATTTGTCAGCAATGTTTCGCACGAGCTCAAAAACCCCCTGACAAAAATCACCTCGCAGCTGGAAGTAACGCTGTTGCGACCGCGCCCGCCCGAAGAGTACCAAAAATTGCTGGAGTCACTGCTGGAAGATACGCGCGACCTCAACCAACTGGCCAACAGTTTGCTGGAATTGGCACGACTTTCGGCCGTGCGAAATGGTCAGCCAATGGAAACGGTTCGATTGGATGAAGTACTGTGGGATGCCCGCGACCACGTGCTCAAAATTAACGAGCACTTTCACGTCACCGTGGCGCCCCTGCAGCTACCGGACGAGGCCATCCACCTGGAATTGCCCGGGCATGGCCACCTTCTCCGGCTGGCGCTCCAAAACATCATCGAAAATGCCTGCAAGTTTTCGCCCGATCATACCGCCCGGATTGAACTTAACCGCGAGCCCGGTGCATTCGTCATTTTGGTTTCGGATCGTGGCCCCGGCATTCCACCCGAAGATTTGGCCAACATCCTGAATCCATTTTTCCGCAGCAATGCCACCTCACAAACAAAAGGCCATGGTATCGGTCTGTCGCTGGTTAGCCGAATTGTGGCACTTCATGGCGGAACGATCCGTTTCGAGCCACGGCAGCCCGGAACATGCGTCCGGATCACTATACCGCAGCGGGCCTTTTAAGTTTTTTCTAATTGACGTTTCCGGCCAAACTACCCTCGGAAGGCTACCTTGCGCATGGTTTTAGAGGTTTAAGGATTCGGGTTTTTTCATAGTACAGGTTTATTTTTTTGGGGAACCATTGTGTCAGTCAAACCAATCGCCCCAAAGGGTCAGCGCAAGCTGACCCTTCTATTTTTGGAAGAAAAGTAACGCTGCGGCTGTTTTTAGTAGTTTTGCGGCCGCTTTATGAACCTCCCCTCTGAAATTGCCAGGCGCAGAACCTTTGGCATCATTAGTCACCCGGATGCGGGCAAAACCACGCTTACCGAAAAGCTCCTGCTGTTTGGCGGTGCCATTCAAAAGGCCGGAGCGGTAAAATCCAGCAAAATCAAGGAACACGCCCGCAGCGACTGGATGGAGATCGAAAAACAACGCGGTATTTCCGTGGCCACATCGGTGATGGGCTTCAACTATAAGGATCTCAAAATCAATCTGCTGGATACCCCCGGTCACCAGGACTTTGCCGAAGATACCTACCGCACGCTCACCGCAGTCGATAGCGTTATAATGGTGATTGATTGCGTGAAAGGTGTGGAGATGCAAACGGAGAAGCTGATGGAGGTTTGCCGCATGCGCAGCACACCGGTGCTCTGTTTCATCAACAAACTGGATCGCGAAGGCCAGGATCCTTTCGACTTGCTGGATGAAATTGAACAAAAGCTTGACATCAAGGTACGGCCGTTAAGCTGGCCGATCAGCATGGGGAAAACATTCCGCGGAGTCTACAGCCTTTACGAGAAGAAGCTACACCTGTTTACGCCCAGCAAAACTACCGTAGAAGAGGGCGTTGAAATCACGGACATCAATAGTACCGAATTGGATCACCTCGTGGGTGAGAACAATGCCGCCAAACTCCGCGCTGACGTTGAATTGATTGAAGGCGTATACCCCGAATTCGATGTAAACGAATACCTGGCGGGTCGCGTAGCCCCGGTTTTTTTTGGAAGCGCAGTAAACAACTTTGGTGTGAAGGAGCTACTCGACACGTTCATTCGTATTGCCCCTCCCCCGCAACCGAGGGCTACATCGCTGCGCGTGGTGCACCCGGAAGAATCCAAATTTTCAGGTTTCATTTTTAAGATCCACGCCAACATGGATCCCAAACACCGCAACCGCATCGCGTTTATCCGCATCTGCTCCGGCAAATTTGAGCGGGGCAACAACTACTACCATGTGCGTCAGGAGAAATCGCTTCGGTTTTCCACTGCTACCGCCTTTATGGCACAAGACCGCGAGACCGTTGAAGAAGCCTGGCCGGGCGATATCGTGGGTATCTATGACACGGGTAATCTAAAGATTGGGGATACACTGACCGAAGGTGAAAAAACATTCTACACGGGTATTCCAAGTTTTTCGCCCGAGATATTCAAAGAGGTGCTGAACAAGGACGCCATGAAAACCAAGCAATTGGAAAAAGGGCTCCAGCAGTTAATGGAGGAAGGCGTGGCCCAGTTATTCACATTCGACATTGGCAAACGCAAAGTGGTAGGCACTGTGGGTGCGCTGCAGTTTGAAGTCATTCAATTTCGCCTCAAGCACGAGTACAGCGCCACGGTGGAGTTTGTACCACAAAACATTTACAAAGCGTGTTGGATCAGCAGCAGCAATCCTCAAAAACTGCAGGAGTTCATTGACAGCAAACAGCGGCATATCGCCCGCGATAAGGAAGGCAAACTGGTATTCATGGCTGAGTCAAAAGCATGGCTTCAAATGGTACAAGACAACTTCCCGGAAATCCAGTTTCATTTTACGTCTGAATTCAAGAGCTAAAACCTCGCTTTGCGCCAAAGGTCGATGGTGCTGTACCAGGCTTCCGCAAAACGCTTGTCACGCAGCAGGATAAAGTGATCCGGATCATACACGCTGCCGCTTTTTACAAACGTAAACGATACATCGAGGGCACGGTAGCGCCATACCTGGTTGCCAGAGTTGAAGAGCAATTCGTCCGGAGGGCCAAAGACCAGATAGATCATACCCCGGTCGGACCGCCAGCCTTCTTTATATGACGTGAAATACGTGTTCGCCAGCTCAACTCTGCGAAAATAACTACGCATAAAATTCCGGGCGCGATCTTTATCGCGCGTTATTTCCAGGATCACTTTATCGAACAGCGCCTTATCGCTGCCGGCCGCCTCCAGACTCTTGTACTCGTCAGGCGTACACACGTACATGAGCGGATCGCGAATCTGTTCTACGCGGTTGAATTTCGGAAAAGGGGGCGGCACCGCCATCATGGTAAAGCCCTCGGCAGCGGCTGTATCCTCCTGAAACAAGTAAAGCCCGGGCGATTTGAACCGAATCGTTTCCCCGCTCCTGACCTGAAAAAGTGAGTCGTGAAAAAGAAAGCGCTCAACCGGTGCCAGCTTTTCGGCAAACGGTGGCAAAGCGGGAGGAAACTTTTGATTACGGTAGAATGACACAAACATCGGTGTGTTGGGCCCGGAGCCCACTACCTTAAAGGATTCGCCAACGGAGACGTAGCTGGACATCCAGACCCCATTTTCATTTTCCAGGCGGCCCCTGACCGGAAAAATCGGCTCAATCAAATGATGGAAGGTCCATTGCCGTCCGGTTTTCTGATTGCGGATGATCAAAACCAGCAGATAGGGCTTTTCCCGCAGATCAACGGAAACAAGGCCCGTTACCGGCTTACTCTGCGCTTCAATCACAACGCTATCCTTTTTGAACTCGGTACCGACACGCTGGGTATAACTTTCACGCGTCTCCCACAGCACCAGGTAAACCTGTTGCAGATTGTCTATCGGTTTAAAAGATAAGCGATAGTCTACCCGCATCTTACCCTCCTCATGTTGTGCATGCAGTGATGCCTGCACCTCTTCATTGGGGTCGTACAAATAGTTTTGATTTAGGGAGGCAATGGACTGAGCCTTTAACGAGACGGCAGCCATGAGCCCGAGTAACGTGATCAGCAGTCTTTTCATACACACAAACCGGTGGTTAATTTACAACGAACAATTGAGAGTATTCGGTTAATTTGCAGCCGAATTTTTTATGGCCTCCGTCTTTACTACCGAGATAACATCCGGCTCCATCCCATCCGATAACCCGATTCACCAGCGTTTGTTAAAGGCCTATGTGTGGGCGGCCGACCTGGTGAGTGGTCATACCCTGGAAGTGGGCTGTGGAGAAGGTCGTGGCCTGGATTTGTTGCTGCCACGCGTAACCGCCCTCACCGCTATTGACAAGCTGACCAACGTGATTGGCGAATTGCGCAAGCGCTACCCGTCTATCACCTTCATCGATGACTTCCTGCCGCCCCTGCGCAACCTGGCCGATAATTCATTTGACTGTGTGGTGAGTTTCCAGGTAATTGAACACATCGAGGATGATCACTTTTTTTTGAAAGAAATTCACCGCGTATTGAAACCGGGCGGCCTCGCGTT
>DAIPHR010000164.1:0-6896 GCA_036771215.1 Cyclobacteriaceae bacterium | reverse complement strand
CCGGCTCGTAAATGTAGCTGGCCAACAGTTTGGATGAGATTTCGTTCTTTGAAATGGCATAGGTAACACCGGCATTATGGAAGGTGCTCTTCAGGTTTCCGTTGTCAAGCGTTACCACATAGTTCAGGTTGGCATAATATTTTTTGATGTTAATGATGTAGACAAGCTTTTCGGTGTCATCCTGCAGGTTGATGAAAATAATAGCAGCCTCCGAAATATTTGCTTTGTCCAACAACTCGAAATTGTTATAATCGGAATACAGGGTAAAAACCTGATCGAATGAATAATACTCCCGGATTATATCGAGGCTGGCCCTGTCTTTGGTGATGACCGCTACCTGGCGGCCCGCTGCTATCAGGTGTGTAATCACCGATTGGGCAAAATCGTTCCACCCAATGATAACCACGTGATTACTAAAACGGGTTCCATTGAGGCCCGTTTCCTTCTGCTCTTTGAGTGTGCTCATAAAGTTTGCAATTTGACCGATAACAAAACCATAAATACCCAGGGTAGAAAACAAGAAAAGAAAACCTATCGTGCGGCCCCAATACGTAACGGGCGTGATGTCGCCATAGCCCACCGAGGTGAACGTGGCCACCACAAACCAAAGGGCGTCTTGAAGTGAATTCATTTTGGAGCCGGGTGCACCTTTCTCCAGATGCAACATAACCAGTACCAATGCCCCGTAAGCGATGGCGATCAATGCAAACGTAAACCCGAAAGTGCGGTAGTTGGTGCGCTTCATGTAGGTTTTGGCAACCTTAAAGTAATGGAATTTTTGCCGGGTTTAAAAAAAGGCTACGGGCTACACGCTACAGAAATCTGCTGCACCTCCTGCACCGTCACAAGGCCACGGTTGCGGCCCCAGGTGTTGTAGATATAGGTTGTAATTTCCGCTACCTCCAGATCAGTGAGATACGGAATGCCGGGCATGGGCTGGTTGTACTCCTGGCCGTTCACCAGCATGGAGCCCCGGAGGCCATTTCGCATCGAGCATACGACCTCGCGGAAGTGCTGATCGACAAAGTCAGATTGATTAATCGGAGGATATAGCCGGCCCAGGCCGGACCCATCTTTCTGATGGCAATTGCTGCAATACTGAACGTAGCGTTGCTGACCCTGCACGTAGTATTGCGAAAACCGCGTGTCACGGGTTTGGCAGCCGTGTAGGTACAGGCTTTGACTCGCCATGAGGGTCACCATCACTATTGCGCCAACCCTACTGACTGCCTTCACGTCTCAACTTTTTAATGTCAACGATTAGCCGGTTCACCTCTTCCTCCTTGGTGCCATCATACTTTCCGCGAATGCGCCCCTGGTGATCAATCAATAAAAAAGCCCCACTGTGGATAAAGCCATCCGGCTCTGATTTATCTTCCAACGCGGTGGCAAAGTAGCTGGTTTGGGCAATCTTGTAGATTGAATCTTTTACGCCTGTCACAAAATGCCACCGGCTGCTCTCCACGCCCAAGCGTGCCGCAAAGTCGCGCAGCAACGCCACCGTATCGTATTCGGGGTCAATCGTGTGCGAAATAATCTGTACGTCCGGCATATCGCGCGTGGCTTCATACACGCGAAGCATCTGTGTTTTCATGATCGGACAAATCGTTCGACAACTGGTAAAGAAAAAATCGGCTACGTATACTTTACCTTTAACCGTTTCATTTGTGATCATCGCACTATCCTGATCAATAAAGGCAAAGGGCGCAATGCGATGGAAAAGGGTGTCACCATTCACCACGTTGCGTTCGCCAAAAATGGGCAGGGGCAACTCTTTGGTTTTACACGATTCCAATACCGATACGACCGCTACAAAAAAAACAGGCACAAGAAGCCTGGCTCCCCCGCTCAAATCAAAACGTAATTTCATCTCCTTCTTCAATGGTTAGTTGATCTATCGCCAAAACATTCTGGCCGAAACAAATTTTGTTGTCGCGCTTTCGGTAGGTACTCAGGGTAGCCAGAGGTTCCTTGCCCACCTGTCCGGTTTGCTGATCAATGGTAATCATTACGCATCGGCTACAGGGCTTAACTCCACGAAACCGATTGGCGCCCACCCGGAATTCGCGCCACT
The DNA here is from genome assembly GCA_036771215.1 of Cyclobacteriaceae bacterium. Taxonomy (GTDB): domain Bacteria; phylum Bacteroidota; class Bacteroidia; order Cytophagales; family Cyclobacteriaceae; genus ELB16-189. The sequence goes on along the minus strand of DAIPHR010000164.1, from coordinate 4,822 downwards.
GATCCTCATCGTGCGGCTGGCCTCCGCGAAAAACGAGGTTCGGCCGAAAACGATTCATCGGCACCGGGCTGGCCAACTTACTGTTCAGCGCATGCAGCGCGGCTTCCCCCACAATCAATAGCGGATAACCATCCGCCAGACTTACATTTTCCTGGTGCGTTGCGTAGGCCGGATCAACCGGACGTGGCGAAGACTCCTCAAATGCCACCAGCCGTGTCGGCTGACCAAGATGCCGCGAAAACCACGCGCTCAGCTCCGCCTCTACTTCCCGAACGGTAACAACATCGTCCCACACGGTAGCCCTAAACGACTCGCCACCCTTCGCCTGCGTGGGAAAGTCCATGGCCTCTCCCTGGTACGAAACCCGAAAACCACCTTCGCCCTTCGATAGTTGAAATTGCGAGAGAACCGGCAGCGTGCGTTGGGTGAGGAATTGTCCTTCGCCATCCACCAACATCCAGCGTCTGTCAAATTCAAGCCCCTTTTTAAAAACGCGGGCAGCGGGCACACGAATACCCCCTAGTGACTTTACCGGGTAAATCCAGATTTCGGAAAGAGTGTAGACCGACATGTAGGCACAAAAATACACGTCCTGCGCAACAATTGAGCACACTTCCCCATTCAAATCTGCTATCTTCGCCCAATGGCCCGTGAAGCAGCGCTGTGGTTTTTTGAAAGCGTGAATCTGTACCAGATTCTATGCCCGCATAAGGTGAAAAAGATGCCGGAGCAGCATTCGTTCATCCACTATAAAAAGGATGAATTTGTGTACCTGCCGAATGAGCCTTCACAAAATATCTATATGATTGCGGAAGGCCGCGTGAAAATCGGGCGATACCTGGAGGATGGTAAGGAAATTGTGCTGTCCATTCTGACCAAAGGAGAAATATTCGGAGAATTGGCCGCTGCAGGCGAAGAAACCCGCAACGACTTTGCGCAGGCCATGGACAACAACACCACCCTTTGCCCGCTGAGTATTGGCGAACTGAAAGACCTGATGTTCGAAAACAAGGAATTAAGTTTTCGGATACTCAAGTTAGTGGGCCTGCGATTGATGAAACTTGAGCGCAAGCTGGAGTTACTGGTTTTTAAAGATGCCCGCACACGTATAGTTGAATTCCTGAAAGATGCCGCCTCCTGGAAAGGCAAAAAGGTAGGTTACGAAACGTTGATTCAAACCAAACTTACCCACAAGGATATTGCTTCACTCACGGGCACCTCGCGCCAAACGGTTACCACCATCCTCAACGAACTGAAAGAAGCCAACGTGATCAACTTTGATCGCAAACGCATTTTGATCCGCGATTTAGATAAACTGCAGTAGATGTCCGAAGCCTCACACTTCGAGACGGGCGGCTGCCCTAGCTTTGGGGCATGAAAAAAGTCATACTCACCGCAGTGTTATCTGGCTTGGGCTACCTGGCCATTGGCCAGTCTACCAATAGTTTTCCGGAAGGCACGATAGCGGCCGGGCAGCGCAAGTTCAGTGGCTCTGCGGCCTATCGTTACCAATGGAACCTGGGCAAAAAACGAAAATTCAGTATCGGAGTGGGCGGGCGGATTACCACGTTCCGCGGCACCGATCTTTACTACGAAACGGCTCCGGCCAATATCACCAGCGGAAAAACGGGCGTCACGGTAATCTTTACCGAAACGATTGCCGCCAACATCGACTCGATTCAAATGGCAAGTTCGTCCCTCACGGCCATCAATGCCATGATCTCTCTCGCCTACCGGCCATCCGCCCGTTGGGAAATCGGATTCAATATTGACGCAATCGGCTTTACGTTAGGCAATGAAAAGAATGCTCAATACATCAACGAATCGCAAACAGCCGAGACAACAGCCTCTCCTACGCGATTCAACCTGCTGCTCACCAGCGACAATGATTTGGGAACGCTCAACTCCGAACTTTGGCTGGCCTACGGGATTTCGGAAAAAATGCATCTCAAAATCGGGTATCAGTTTCTGTTTACCGAGTATACCACGGCCACCGCGGTCCAGACCTTTCCCGAACCCAACGACCGCTTCCGGAACAAAGGTTCGCTGATTGCACTTGGCGTGATTTACCGTTTACGATAAATGCCAGGAAGGAGGCAAATCATCCGCCTCGTCCACATCCATGAGCGTCACCAGTTGTTTAACGTGCAATTGAAGGCGAGCCGTATCGGTCAGGGTATCAGCGAGTACATAAGAGGAACCCCATTTCTTGTTTTGAAAAAGTGGAGCATGCCATTGCTTCATGCCCAAAAGATAGTATCCACCATCCCGGGCCGGCCCAATGACCACGTCATGCGCAGCCAGCTGGTCAAATGCCGTTTGCACGACCGCTGTAGTAAGCTCAAGGCAATCGGTACCAATAATCGCCACGTGGCGGTAGCCATCGGCAAAGGCATCCCGGAAAGAATTCGCCATTCGTTCACCCAAATCGGAGCCTTGCTGCAACGCCTTCTGGAAACGTGAATTTGGCCACGCATCTTCCTTGTCGACAAAATCTGAGTAGCAAACCCGACAATCCGCTGAAAGCAGATTGGATACTTCGCGCGTGTGGTTGGCCAACCGGTAGTAAACAGCCAAGGCGGCCTCATCACCAATGCCGGCTGCCAGCCGGGTTTTCACCTTGCCCAACGCAGGGTTGCGGTAGTAGATCAACAGCAGACAGCTCTCCGGTGTGCTACGCGTGGTCATGCGGGTTGTGTTCGGGTCAGCAGCCGGCAGAAGCCGGTCTATCAAAAGGAAAAAACTGCTTTCTACTCATTACCCTTTTTGATGAATCGATTTCGAAGTACTCGTCCGGAAAACGTTGTTGCCAGTATGCTGTAACTACCTGCGGGTAAAAAACTAATATCAATCGGTTCATGGCAATCAACATTCGTCAGGTTAATGGCAACTTTTCCGGTCATGTCCGTTATCGTTACACGTGCATACGCGTCATCTCCAGCCCGTCCTAAAAATAAAAACCGGCTGGCTGGATTAGGGTGAACAGTTACATGTTTTGTTTCAACCGGTTCGTCTATTCCGGTTATACAAAAGGACCAATCGCCAAAATTGAGTTTGATAAAACTTGGCAATCCTAAAAACAAACAAATGGTGGGGCAATACTCCGTGCAAGCCCAGAACCCATAAAACCCCGAGGTAGTGGCGGTATAAGTATCACCGGTAACTCCGGGAAGTATGCAGGGGTCGCCCACCACCGGTGGAATATCGGATGGCACACAGGCATACCACGTGTGCACGCCATACACCTGATCGAATCCATTTTCCAGTAAAACCGATGCCCCCTTACATACGTTGTACTCTCCACTGCCCAGACTTACAAAAGTACCGGGTTGAAAATTGGCAATAATGTAAGGCAAGCCAAACGCGTAGCCGTCTGCCAGTATAGCCGGGCTCTCTTCGGTGCAGGCATTCCGCGTTGCCGCCACTTTGAAATAATACAACATATCGGCCGTGCCGTTAATGCGGTATGTTCGGGCATTTGCACCCGTGATGGCCACCCAGGGGTGGGGGTTTAATCCGGGCCCTGCCCACCATTGGCGCTTGTACCACTGATAGGTATCGTACGCCTGAGTGGATAATACTTCCGTGTCGTTGTTGTCGCAAAAAGCAATCGCATTTGGCGAAAAAACACTCAGTCGCGGGCTTGTAATCGTTGGTGCGAAGCACGGTTGGGTATACCCAAATCCGGTCGCTAGACCCAGGCAGGTTAAAACCAATACAATTTTCAAACTTGCAATGTGAAAAAACGCCACGATGGAAATAAAATTGCCTTTATAATTTTTGTTCTTCATACGCTGTCTCTGTAAAATGTGTGTCAACGTTTGTGCTTCTGCAGTAGCGCGCTTCCGAAGCCGCGCCTGTCCCCGAAACCAAACGTGGAACGAAGATAAAACTTATAGCTTACACGTCAACGCGCTATTGCAGAAGCATTTTGTTGGCAGTAGTGCCCTTACCGGGCGCTAAATTTTTTCAACACTTGGGTGTTTTTTTGAATGTTTTCGTTCATCTCATTTATAACTAATTGTCTGTCCACTAGGTTTGAATAAATCAACTTAAGCAAAGTTCTGGCTTCTTTGTCTTTTATTAACAGTGAGTAGTTTCCATAATTTTCAACTCCGAATTTTGAAGGATTCCAGTCAGCCCATTCTCCCTTTTTAGATATTTCTAATTGCACTTCCTGTAGTTTTATTATGTCATCCATAATCTCATATTTATCAAATATACAATACAGTGCATTTACTTTTGCGTTATTGTCATCGAGTAGAATGGAAAGAAAATCTACACTCGCTGTTAAATTTTTAACAAGTTGAAATTCATCAAAAGTCAAGGCTTTGTGTTGTGATAAATTGTACAAAAATGGAAACTTGTTTTTAATATCTCCCTCAGAAAAATATATTATCGCTAATGATCGTAAAAAGCAATTAGCCTCAATAGAATCTTCAAATACTATTTTCCTTAAAACGTTCGCAGGTTCGTATAGCTGATATATTGAATCATATTCCTTGAATTGTTTTAGTTCGTTGTCGACTTTCTCAAAAAGGTTTTCAACTTCCTTTCTATCGTTGATTTCTTGCCTCCATTGTTCAGTAAGAAATGACACAGAAACACCTAGAACTATAACAAAGAATTCTATTAAATATTTTTTAACTTCTTTCATGAATGTCCATAATTTTAAGATTTGTTTCAATACAGGATGTGTTACTGTTTTTAAATTGCTACTAAAAAGTCGAAAATACTATTTGAAGTGTCTGTTGGGGCATTACCGCCAACGTTTTGCGGCTTGGCGTAGTGGCGGATTTTTAGCACAAAAGTTCAATCGAAG
>DAIPHR010000163.1:3290-6913 GCA_036771215.1 Cyclobacteriaceae bacterium | reverse complement strand
CAGTAGAGTACAAAAAATGCGATGTTGACGCAGGGCTGAATAGAACATGAAAACGCTGATGATCACTCCGGAGGGACTGGAGAAACTAAAAGCTGAACTGGACCACTTGTGGAGGGTGGAACGCCCCGACACGACCCAGAAAGTGGCGTGGGCCGCCAGCCTGGGCGATCGCTCCGAAAATGCCGATTACCATTATAATAAGAAGCGTCTGCGTGAAATTGACAAGCGCATCCTGTACCTGCGCAAGTGCATCGACAACCTCAAGGTGGTGCCCTACCACCCGAATCAGGAAGGTAAGGTGATGTTCGGGGCTTGGGTCTCTATCGAATCCCGATCGAAATCGGGAGACAAAGTCATGACGAACCGTTTTCGCATCGTGGGCAGCGAAGAACTGATTGGGGCCAAAAACTACATTTCCATGGATTCACCCATGGCGCAGGCGCTGCTAAAAAAAGAAGTAGGGGATGAGGTAGTGGTGAAAACGCCTGCCCACCAGTTTGTGTGGCGCATCACCAAAATTGAGTATCAGAAATAATCCGGGGGAATTGCCTCCGTCACTCCTCCGACCGTATTCCGAAAATGAGCAAATAGCCGATCATCCAAAATTCTCCGATGGTGGCCGGCAGCGTTAGCGCGCCAATCCAGGAATATGTGAGCCCCGCGTAATTTAGAAAGGCGCTGGCCACGTAGCCCACCCCACCAATGATCAACGTGCGGCCTAACCACAAAGGCATGCGCTTGGAATGCACGACTATAAATCCCATCGGTATGAGCCACAAACCAAAGAAGAGACTGCCCACACCCCATGCATTTTTGATGACGTGAATAAAAACCTGAATCATCATCAGCTTCTCACCCGGCATGGCCGCACCGTTGGCCACATCAATAGCGCCACCCATAGCGATGGCACTCACCATAATGGCGGCTGCGTTCATTGTACCCCAGGCAGCCAACGCCCAGGCACCTGCGGGGTTGATATCTTTAAAAAGCTTGTAGAAATAAACCGCAGCCAGCGCCTGCGATAGGATAATGACAAATTCGGCCAACAGCCGCCAGCGGGCCAGCGTTTCCTGCTCTTGCAGGTTGGTAACCGTCTGGGTGATGTCGGTTACATAGATTTGCGGGTGCAGCACCAGAAAGCCGATGACGCCCGAAACGGACAGCGCCAGATACCAAATTCCCGCTGCGCGGGCTGTACGAAGTGATTCGTTTCTCTGATCCTGCATCATCAAGGGGTTAGTCTACAGACGTTTCATCCACCAAAAGGTTACAGAACGCGGCACAGGCGCAAGCAAACCGTTTACGTTAGCCGTCTAGATTTCATTACCTTTCCTCACCCCAAACCTAACTAACTACTTATGAGAAACTCTCCTTCGATCTCCTTCGCCATCCTTTTTGTTGTTCTCTTATCCTGCCAATCGGGTGGACCTCCCGCCTCGGCTGAGGAGGCCCGCGAATTGCTCGTGGGCAAAACCTGGCGTGTGGCGGATGCCGGTTTGCTGGAGTCATCCTTCCGCGAGAAAAAAGGCGATCCGTTTGTGCACACCATCACGTGGCTGAGCACGGCCACTGAATTATCACCGGAAAGCCGGGAGATAGTAACGCCTTACCTCGCAGCCACGGTGGCGCTGGAAGAAAACAAGAATCCAAATGATCAGTCCGGCAATGTGGCACACCTCAGCGGGTTCGGTTTACAAGAAAAGCAGAGTTATTATTTCACCAGCACGCAGGAGGAGAATGCCAACGACCGCACGGTGCGACTCTATGTCGTGAGTATTTACCCCGATGAACGCATCGAGAAATTCGCGTTTACTATTCTTGGAGTTAGCGGGAAACGGATACTGCTGGCAGGCCCGCCCGAAATGCAGCCGCGCAACCTCGTGCTGGCGCTGGAGGCGCAGTAGGATAATCGGCTTTCTGCAAATTTTTATGGATCGTAAAACGCTACTAATCAACAATTTAAAGTGACATTAGATAAAATGTACTGTAAATAGAACATTTTTTGATCATTTTTGTACTTTAAATGGTACATAATGGACGTATTGGTCAATCGCTACCGGAGACTGGTTGAGTCCGCAGCTTTTCCGTTTGTCCGCAGTTTGGCGAAGAAAATTCAGTGGCAGTCCCGTGGCATAAGCATCGAGGGGCCACGAGGCGTTGGCAAATCCACCCTCATGCTGCAGTACATCCGGCAACACCTGCCGTTAGAACAGTCTTTGTATGTAACGCTGGATGACTTGTATTTTCGCAAAAACAGTCTGGTCGAGACCACAAACGAATTTTACCGCCTGGGTGGTCGCTATCTCTTTATCGATGAGGCGCACAAGTATGCCGGCTGGCAGACAGAAGTAAAAAACATCTACGACTTTCATCCCGATCTGCAAATTGTTGTTTCGGGTTCCTCCATTCTTGCTCTTCAGCAATCGCCTGCTGATTTGTCGAGGCGGCTGGCCCGGTATTCGCTGCCCGTGCTTTCGTTTCGCGAGTATCTGGCATTGACCCAGGGAGTGGAGTGGCCAGCTCATACGCTGCCCGATCTGCTCGAAAAGCATGAACAGATTGCGGCCGATATTGTGGCTCGCCATGCGCCCGTGCTCGCGCTTTATAAACATTACCAATCCGTGGGGCAGTTTCCGTTCTTCCTCACTTCGGAGGCCGATTATCCTACTCGTATCAGTCAATTGATTAACCTCATTATTGATTATGATTTGCCGGAGGCACGTCCATTGGAGAAAACTTCGTTGGGAAAATTGAAAACCCTGCTGTACATCATCTCCACGGCTGCACCGTTCAAGCCTAACATTCAAAAGCTTGCGGCAGCGTTAGCAACCAACCGCAACCAGGTGCTGGACATGCTGGATATGCTGGACAAGGCACAGCTTATTCGCCTGTTGCGGTCATCTGCGCGTGGTGTCAGTTTGCTGAACAAGCCGGAAAAAATCTACCTTCATAACACCAATTTCATACATGCTCTGGCCGAAGATAAACCCAACTCGGGCAATCTGCGCGAAACACTTTTTCTGACCCATACGCGCGATGCCGGGTTACCCGTTACACACTCTTCGCAAACGGACTTCACCGTGTCTTCCAAATACCATTTTGAAATTGGAGGAAAAGGTAAAGCGATGAAACAACTTACAGGGCTATCGCATGCTTTTGTCGTGCCCGATGATATTGAGATCGGGTATCGCCAAAAAATACCCCTTTGGCTCTTCGGCTTTTTGTATTGATTGGCCTTTGTTCGTGGACAAGTTTACCTTTACGTCATGGCGCGTGATGTCGTATGTTTGGATGTTCACGGGCAAATTATCACGCAACTAAGTTAACCCCACGCCAAAATAATCACCTATGTCTACCGTAAGACTTCACCGCATTTTTACCGCTCCGCCTGAGCGCGTGTTCAAGGCCTTCGTTCACCCCGATGCCCTGGCCTCGTGGCTTCCACCGTACGGATTTGTGTGTCAGGTACATGCTCTTGACGCCCGCGCAGGGGGCACCTTTAAGATGTCATTTTTGAATTTCTCCACCGGCAACAGTCACTCCTTTGGCGGAGCGTATCTGGAGTTTGAACCGGGAAAAAAACTCAAGTACAATGATCGATTTGATGACCCTCATCTGCCGGG
>DAIPHR010000163.1:0-3190 GCA_036771215.1 Cyclobacteriaceae bacterium | reverse complement strand
ATCCAGTATCCAACCCCCCAGCGGTATGTGCTTTCATAAGTCATTTGCCAAATCCGAACAAGATCTGCTCGACCACTACCAGGCCTCGTTCGACAGCATCCGCAGCGAACTGGATTTGATGACGGAGAAATTCCAAACCCTGCTGGCCCGCGATGGTCGCCTTAACGAACTCACGCCTGGGCGCCCCGATGCACTCTTCGAAGTGCTTGCGCAATATTCACAGAAGGACGCCCTGCCCGCCCACTTCACCAAGCCCGAGCTGGCCGAAATGAAGTATTATCTCAAAGCCATCAGTGCCTTTCACCACCAGGGGCTGTACCGCTATTACGAAAACGGATTCGACTACCTGCCCATGCCTATACTCACGGCAGGCGACCCCACCCAATTTAAATTCTTTCGCTGGGGCCTCATCCCGTTTTTTATGAACGCCCCCGACAAAGCCCTGCAACTGCGTGCGCAAACGCTCAACGCCATCTCCGAAGAAATGCACGACAAGCCCTCGTACCGCGATGCCCTCAAAAACGGGCAGCGCTGCCTCATACCCGTCACTGGCTTTTTTGAGTGGCGCTGGCTGGACGAGCAGGGCACCGTGAAAATTCCCTACTTCATCACCTTTCGCGATCAACAGATTCGCTCTATGGCCGGCCTCTACAGCCGCTGGAAAGACCCGCGCACCAGCCAGTACTACTACAGCTACACGGTGCTCACCACGCGGGCCAACAGCATTTTGGAATACGTGCACAATCACAAGCAGCGCATGCCTGTGTTCATCGACCGGCAAGACGAAGCCGCCTGGCTCAGCCGCGATCTCTCGGCAAAAGATGCACTTGAACTTTGCCGGCCCTCACAGGATGCTGCCATGCGTGCCTACACCATCAGCAAGTTGCTCACCGCGCGCCACATCAACACCAACGTGCCGCACGTGTTGGAGCCCATGAACTACAACCGCGCCATTGCCGAGGCGAATGCATTTCTGGAAAAAGGGGAGAAGAAGAAAGCGCTCGAAGCCTTCAAGCAGGCCGTGGCCGGGGAGAAAATCAACGTGGACGATCTTATTCGCGCGGCTGCCCAAGATATTAAGCCCGAGTTGGCGTTGGCGTGACGCACGAATGGCCGGAACATCCGGCCAAAGCCAGTGAAGTCAGTAAACACGCGTTCGGTCCATTGACTAAGGCCACAGCAAGTTAGAAGCCGATGGTTGAGACAAGAAAATAACTAACTTTCCTAAAAAGTTTTGCGTCTTGAAATTCGCTCTTGTTTTTGGACTACACGTTTCATTAGCTATTTCGTGTTGGGCACAGTCCGTTCAGTTTCATCCAGATCATGAGCGGCAAGTAAAAGTGCTTGGTAGTGCCAAAGACTCGCTCTACCAACAATTACTTGACCAGTACGATCGTTACATTTTGGCACATCCTGCTGATGCTAATGCCCGGTTAGAGCGATGCCGGTTCATTCAATATGCCTACTTTGACGAAAATGCCGAGTATAACCCGAAATTCGAGGAGGCCGAAACATGCGCACGCGAATTGCTGACTGCGTTCCCCGATGATCCGCAGGTACTTTTGTATCCGGTGGATTTTATCTACGGTGACTCGCTTAGCAACTACCTCACCCGCCTGGAGGAAGTTTCGGAGAACGAACCCGCCTGGCAAAAATACCGGGGCGAGATTTTTGAACAACTCGCCAACCACTATCAGTACAAGGATGGGGAAAGCGATAAGGTGATTCGGTATGCCGAGAAGGCGCAGGAGTACAACGATACGTTGGACCTCTCGTTGATGTTAGCAAAAGCCTACCTGGACGTATCAAATAAGAAGCGGGCGGTCGAGGTCTTGCTCCAACATCTTGATACTGCGGATGAGACGTGGACGCTCAATCGGAAAGGAAAAATGCTGGCAGAACTGGGCGAGGCATCAAAAGCAATTGAGATTTTTCGACTTGTTGCTGCCAAGGATTCACTCATCGAAAACAGCAGTGATCTGGCCAAGGCTATGATCGAAAACGGACTGATTGCCGAGGCACGTCAGTATCTGGCGATGGCACGTGATAAAGCGGGTTTATGGTATGTCGACAACCAGCTTTACCAGCTATTGCAGTATGATCTGAAGTATGGCCAGGCAGACTCGGCCCGGGTTACTTATCGTAAATTGACTGATAGTCATTTTTTTAACGACCCGATCGGTATCCTCAGAATTCGAATGATCGCGAAGTCACCCTTCATGGGGTGGACCTTCGCAGATATCGGCCGCGTGGCGCTGTTATTCGTGCTACTGATGGGCATAGCGCTGGCACCTTACCTCTGGGTTTTACCGATTCACTACATCGGTAACTTTTTTAAGCGAAATGGACGGCTGGAAGACAATGCTCCATTTCGGTGGACTTTACGTCATTTCTGGCTGGCGTGTTCGCTGTGGCTTCTGTGCGATGTGCTCGCGACAGTGGTATTTGATTATTCGTCATTGATTTCACTTTTCAATGATAAGTTTGATGCCGTGGTACATGAGCCAATTAGTCAGCACACCGCAAACATCACCCTCTTTTTTACCTGTACCGTGATGCTGTATACGCTGGCCATGGTACGAAGAGTAAATTTCGGTGAAGTGATTGAACAGCTGAGGACCAGCACGAGTTTGATTTGGAAGGGCATAGGGCTGGCCCTCGTGTTGCGACTCGGAATGGGATTTTATTATGCTGTATTACGTGCATTCGGTATTGATTTAAAAGAACAGGCGGCAACCCTGGTAAGTGTTACCGATGAAGTTTTATCGGTTAACCAATTCTATCACCCGCTGTTGGGTTTCTTTGTCGTTGCGATTATCGTACCCCTCTACGAAGAGGTCTTGTTTCGTGGCATCTTTCTTTCTGCTTGCCAACGTAACATGAAGTTCATAATCGCTAACGGGTTGCAAGCCGTTGTTTTTGCTTTGTTACACGAGGACTGGCGTCTTCTGCCTTTTTTCATTGCGTTTGGTATGCTTGCCGGGCACGCGACCCAAAAAAGTGGAAGGCTAATCACCGGTATAGCGATGCACATGACGAACAATGCTCTCGTGTTTGCCGCTATGCTGGTTACGAGAAGCTAACAGACGGATAGCAGTCCTTCTTTTCAGCCCAGCCCAATTCCGGTATGCTTCGGATCCTCACGACAAGCCATCAATGCCATTGAAGCGGGCAAATTTGTGCCCTCAAC
>DAIPHR010000162.1:0-6973 GCA_036771215.1 Cyclobacteriaceae bacterium | reverse complement strand
GTGCAAGGAGGATGCTGAGGACATCGTGCAAGACACGTTTGTCAAGTGGCTAAGCATTGACCTCTCGAAGGTTAAGAATGTGAAAGCGTACCTGATTACGGCAGTAACCAATGCCTGCCTCAATCATCTCAACAGCCTGCGTAAGAAGAAAGAGACCTACCTCGATAACCTGCACGTGAGCGACCTGCTGAAGAAGTTCAAAGAAACCAATCTGGGTCACCTGGATTTAGACGTTAAACTTTCAGCAGCGTTTGCCGTACTTCAACACAAGCTGGAGCCGCTGGAGCGTGCCGCCTATCTGCTCAAAGAAGTTTTTGACTACGAGTACGATGAGTTGCAGCATGCGGTGGAAAAGAAAAAAGAACATTGCCGTCAACTCGTGTGCCGGGCCAAGAAGAAACTGGCGGACGAAACCTCAAAAATACATCTTGATCTGCCGGACGCGGGCGAACTGATGAGGAGCTTTCGGGAGGCTTGCACGGTGGGGAATGCCAGCCAGTTGATCGAAACGCTCAAAAAGGACATTGCCACAGCCTGGTAAAAATAAATCTGATTTTTTTCTGAGTTCTGTCACAAAACGCGGATTGGCCTGTCTTAGGTCTTGTGCAGGGTGATGTATGTCCTGTTGTACCCTAAAACATTAAACCTATGGCTGTTATCCTTAGCTTTTTTATTGCCCACTGGTACCTGTCGCTGTTTTTCCAGACGTTCTTTCTGCACCGCTATGCGGCCCATAAGGCATTCACCATGAGCAAGTTCACCGAAAAGGTGTTTTTTGTACTCACCTGGATTTTTCAGGGTTCAAACTACCTGAGCGCTTATGGGTACGGTATCATGCACCGTATGCACCACGCTTTTGCCGATACGGAAGATGATCCGCATTCTCCCAAATATGATGAGTCGATCTTCAAAATGATGTGGAAGACCAAAACCATTTACTCCGGCATTACAAACAAGACCATTGTGCCGGACAAGCGCTTTACCGAAGGCGCACCCGAGTGGGTTGCCTTTGACCGGTTTGCGCGCTCCTGGCCCTCACGCATCCTCTGGGGCGCGGTGTACACCTTGATTTACTGGCAGTTTGCTACCGCCTGGTGGCTTTGGCTGCTGTTACCCATCCAGTTTTTCATGAGCCCTATTCACGGAGCGATCATCAACTGGTTCGCACACAAGTATGGATATCGCAATTTTGAGGTAGGTGACACTTCGCGCAATTTCTTACCGGTTGATTTTTTGATGATGGGCGAAAGCTACCACAACAACCACCATAAGCATGGCTCGCGCGCCAACTTTGGTGGTGTGCGTTGGCACGAGTTTGACCCCACCTACCCGGTCATCCGCTTGCTGGATTTCATCGGGGTGATCAAGCTTAACCCGGCCCGCCAGGTGAGCCTCACTCAGGTGAAGAAGGCCGCCTGAGCCTGGTGGGTTAACATAGAGTGCTAACAAAGGGTTGCTATCTTTGCCGCGCACTAACGCGGATACTTTGACTTTTACCGACTTCCAATTTGATCCCAAACTCCAGGAAGGCCTGGATGCCATGGGCTTTAGCAAACCAACGCCCATTCAGGAAAAGGCCATTCCGGTGATTATGGCGAACCGCGACCTGATCGGCTGCGCCCAGACGGGTACCGGAAAAACAGCTGCCTATGTGTTGCCGGTAATCAACAAGATGATTCGCAACGACCACCGGCATCTGAACACCCTAATCATTGTGCCCACGCGCGAACTGGCCCAGCAGATCGATCAGCAAATCGAGGGTTTCGGCTATTTCACAGGTGTGAGTTCAATTCCCGTGTATGGCGGTGGCGATGGCGCCACGTGGGACCAGCAGAAACGGGCACTCGAACATGGGGCCGACATCATCATTGCTACGCCCGGACGTTTGATTGCCCTGCTGGCGGGCGACAGTGTGGACCTGAGCCGGCTTCAGCATCTCATTTTAGATGAAGCCGATCGCATGCTTGACATGGGCTTTTTTGAGGATATCCTCAAGATCATCGGTTATCTGCCGAAGCAACGGCAAACCCTGTTGTTTAGCGCCACCATGCCTCCAAAAATCCGGCAATTAGCTCAACGAATACTGCACGAACCGGAAGAGATTACCCTGGCGCTGGCCAAGCCTGCCGCAGGGGTACTGCAACAGGCGTATGTGGTTTACGACCGGCAAAAGCCGGAACTGCTCAAGCACGTGCTGAAGACCTACCCGTGGAATAGCGCCATTCTCTTTGCCTCGCGCAAGGAAACCGTGAAACAACTCGACCGCGCTTTTGCGAAAAGTAATTTCCCTGCGCGGGCATTTCACAGTGATTTAGAGCAGGCTGAGCGCGAAGAACTTATGCGGGCATTCAAGAACAAGCAAATCAAATTGCTGATTGGCACGGATGTGCTCTCGCGGGGTATTGATGTCGAAGGCATCAGTCTGGTGATCAACTGGGACGTGCCGCCCGATCCCGAAGACTACGTACACCGCATTGGCCGCACCGCCCGCGCAGAAACAACGGGCACCGCCATCACCTTCGTGAATGAAGAAGATCAACGCAAGTTCTCGTATATCGAAAAGCTTATTGAACGGGAAGTTCCCAAAATCGCATTACCCGAAAGTCTGGGCGAAGGCCCGGCCTATCAACCCGAGTTAAAAAGGAAATCGGCCTTTAGAGGCGGTGGAAAAGGAAGGCGGAAGTTCTCCGGCAAACGAAGCCGATAATCCTTCCGCCCCTATGCCTAAATGACTCAGCGTGGTATGCGCACGCGGCCCACTTCGGTTATCCGGTTTTCGGCCGTGCGAATAGCGGCCTCCTGACTACTGATTTTCTCACGACTGGCCAGCGTAAGAATGTTGAGGCAGGTGGTGTAGATCTTTTCGGCTTGCTCGAAGGCCCGCTGCCGGTTGTAGTTGCCCACGTATTCGTTGTAAACGTTGATCAACCCTCCGGCATTAATGAGAAAGTCCGGTGCATAGGTAATACCGCGGTCGATGAGCATGTAGCCGTGCCGCGTTTCATCCTTAAGTTGGTTGTTTGCTGCTCCGGCCACCATAGCACACTTGAGTTGCGGAATGGTTTCATCGTTCAGCGTGGCACCCAATGCGCAGGGGGCGTAGATATCCATGTCAAGGCTGTAAATCTTTTCCATCGGCATGGGAATAGCTCCTGTTTTGGCCGCAAGCGCGTCTACCTTCTCGTCCGAGATATCGGTAATGAAAACTTTGGCGTTCTCCTTAATCAAATGATCGACCAGATGCATGCCCACCTGCCCAACACCCTGCACGCCCACGCGCTTGCCGGCCAGAGAATCTGAACCAAAAACTTTTTTCGCAGTAGCTTTCATGCCCAGGTACGTGCCGTACGCGGTTACGGGTGATGGATCTCCCCCGCCACCCATTGATTCGGGCAAGCCGGTGACATGCTTCGTCTCCATGGAAATGAACTCCATGTCAGCGGTTTTCATGTTCACATCTTCGGCTGTAATGTATTTGCCGCCCAGGCTGTTCACAAACTTGCCAAACCTGCGCATGAATGCTTCCGTCTTCAGTTTTGACGCGTCACCCATGATTACCGCTTTGCCACCGCCCAGGTTAAGGCCACTGATGGCGGCCTTAAAAGTCATGCCACGAGAGAGGCGCAGTACATCGGTCAGCGCCTCCTCCTCGGTGGCGTAGTTCCACATGCGGGTTCCGCCCAGGGCGGGGCCCAGCGTGGTGTTGTGGATGGCGATCAGGGCACGCAGGCCCGTATGCTCATCGTAACAAAACACAACCTGCTCGTGACCCATCTGCATCACTTTTCCCAAAACTCCCGTTTGCACACGTTCCATTTCTTTGATCTCCATTGGTGATTGTTTTAAGGTTGTATTCTCTACTTTTACAGCCTGCCTGCGCACGCGGCTTTTACGGGCATAAAATTACCAAAAAGGCCATTTTTAGTTTGTTAAATCGATTGCATTAATTTTTTAGAAGAATATTTCGCCCCGCTAATTCAGCACCCAATTAAATTTTATGAAGGAACTGGCCTACCTCAATAAATATTTAAAAAAATACAAGTGGCATCTCGTGCTGGGGCTCGTGTTCGTTGTTATCTCAAACTTGTTTCAGATCTATCCCGCGCAGATGGTGCGGCACTCGATCGATCTGGTGATTGACAATACAACAACCTACCAATCGCTTCAAGGCACGGCATCGCAAAAAGAATTCTTTGACGTGTTTGCCAATGGCATACTTGTGTATGCCATATTAATATTACTCATGGCCCTGCTGCGTGGTGTTTTTCTGTACTTCGTGCGGCAAACCCTGATTGTGATGAGCCGCCTGATCGAATACGACCTGAAAAACGAAATCTTTGCACACTACCAGACATTGCCGATGAGTTTCTACAGGCGTAATAACACGGGCGACCTCATGAACCGGATCAGCGAAGATGTCGGGCGTGTGCGCATGTACCTCGGGCCTTCGATTATGTACGGGCTGCAGTTGATAACGCTTTTTGTCATGCTCATTCCCCTGATGTTTACCATCAGCCCAACCTTAACCTGGTATGCCCTCATCCCCTTGCCTGTTCTGTCGATCAGTATTTTTTATGTCAACAACATCATTGACCAGCGGGCTGAGGAAATTCAAAAAAGCCAAAGCCGGCTGAGCACCTTTGTGCAGGAGGCGTTCTCCGGTATCCGCGTATTAAAGTCCTTCACGCGCGAAAATGAATCGCCTGAAAAATTCACCGATTAGAGTGACATCTTTAAGAAGCTATCTCGGAAGTTAACGCGTGTTCAGTCAATTTTCTTCCCCATCATCATGGGCCTTATCGGCATCAGCACCATACTCACCATCTATGCCGGCAGCCGCGAAGTCATCAGCGGCACACTCACGTTTGGAAACATTGCCGAATTTGTCATTTACGTGAACCTGCTTACCTGGCCGGTAACCTCGCTGGGTTGGACAAGCAGCCTGGTGAAGCGTGCCGAGGTATCGCAAAAAAGGATCAATGAGTTTTTGATGACCCGATCCGATCTCGTATCCGAAAAAAATGAAATCCACGCGATTCAGGGCAAAATCGAATTTGAGCATGTCTCGTTCACCTACCCGGACACAGGCATACAGGCCGTTCGCGATGTCAGCTTTGTACTCGAGCCAGGCGAGTCGCTGGCCATTGTGGGGGCCACGGGATCCGGAAAATCAACCATTGGCAGTCTGGTGGCCCGGTTATACGATGTCACCACAGGCGAAGTTCGCATTGACGGGCGATCGGTGAAAGACTACGATCTGGTGGCGCTGCGCAATCAAATGGGTTATGTGCCACAGGATGTATTTCTGTTTAGCGATACGATTTACAACAACATTGCCTTCGGCCTTGACCAGCCGGTGGAAGAAAAAATCATACAAGCTGCCAGGCATGCAGATGTCTACCAGAACATCATGGGATTTCCACAGGGATTCGGAACGCGCGTGGGCGAACGCGGCATCACGCTTTCGGGCGGACAAAAACAGCGGGTGTCCATTGCGCGGGCGATGGTGCGTGAGCCGCGCATTCTTGTTTTGGATGATGCCCTTTCGGCCGTAGATACAAAAACAGAAAACGCGATCTTGTCGAGCCTGCGCGCAATCATGAAAGGGCGTACCACCATAATCATCACCCACCGGGTGTCAGCCGCCCGTATGGCAGATAAGATTCTGGTGCTCGAGGATGGGCGCATGGCCGAGGCCGGCAATCACGAATCGCTGTTGGCCACTAAAGGCCTGTATGCCGATATATATGAGCGGCAGATGAAAGGCGAACCACAGGAAGAATCTCCAGCGTAATCAGAATACGTAGCGAAGCCCGATACCGCCCTGAAAGCGGCTGTATCCCGGGTCAACGAGCACATCGGTGAACCAGGCAATCTCAATAAAGGCGGAGGCTGGAATTGAGAAATAGGAATATTCAAAACCCAGCACGCCCACCGGGCCGTAGGTAAAACGATTTTCGGTTAGCGTACCCGAACGTGTTTCGGAGAAAGGATTGCCGGGGTCTTGTGTGTAGAGATAATCGTACTTTAACGTGGTGCCCCGCCACTGCCAGCCCGCCCCCACATACACTTGCAGACCCTTGGATATGGCCTCAGCACTCCACTGCCGCAGGAACTTGGCCTCCAGCAACCAGTCCTGGGTAGCTCTGTGCGTCAGGTAGTCAATGGTTTCATCACCAACCAAGGTGAAATTCTGGTCGATGTATTCGGGAAAAATCTCACGATAATACTTATTGTACAGCCCGCTGGCGGCCTTACCGCCATCCAGGGCAAAAGCCCACTTGGAGTTAGCGTAGAATTTATAGGTGATTCCAAAGGGGTCTCCCAACTTGAATCCAATGCCTTGATAGGGGAATTGGCTTTCGTGAAAAATCGGGCAAACTATCCGAGCCTTGTTGCGCGACATCCTCAACGCCTGATAGCCAGTGCTTACGGGGCTCTTGGTCTGAGCCACCAGATCAGGTGTAATAAGGGATAAAATGACGCCAAAAAAAACGAACCTCGCACTACCCATTGAAGCAAATATAGCCTTTTTTTGAGGTCAAAAGCGATATTCTTCTGAAATCAGCCGCCAAATGTCAGGCTAGCTCTTTGAACTGCATGCGATGCAACTGGGCATAGGCGCCTTTGGCCTCCAATAACTCCTCGTGGCGACCGCGCTCGCGAATCTCGCCCTTTTCCATTACAATGATCTTATCTGCCTTCTGGATGGTTGACAAGCGATGTGCAATTACGATAGATGTGCGGTGGCTCATCATTTTATCAATGGCCTCCTGAATCATCGACTCGGTCTCGCTATCTACCGATGAAGTGGCTTCATCCAACACCAGAATCCTCGGATCGTATACCATAGCCCGAATAAAGGAAATCAACTGTCGCTGACCCACGGACAATGTGGCTCCGCGTTCCATCACGTTATAATCGAGCCCGCCCGGCAAACGCTCAATAAACTTGCGCGCGCCCACCAGGTCAG
>DAIPHR010000161.1:2088-6984 GCA_036771215.1 Cyclobacteriaceae bacterium | reverse complement strand
TCACCAGAAAAGTTAAAAAAATCAATTTGGCCGGGCGAATTCCCGTACCTTTGAAACTGAAAATATGCATACTCAAAATTAAGGTTTGGAAATGGCATACGCTAATGTGAGTACCCCGGTAGCCACCCGCCAACGAGCGATGACCGAGCAGGTAAATGGAGAGGTTCGGGCCATCGTGGGCGAAGAGTTCGTGATGGTGGATGAGGAGGCAAAAACGGACTACGGCCGCGACAAGACAGAGGATTATTTCTTCCTTCCGGATGTGGTCGTTAAACCGGGTTCTCCGGAGGAAATCAGTGCCCTGCTCAAACTGTGTAACCTCCACCGCATTCCTGTTACTCCGCGCGGTGCGGGCACCGGCCTTAGCGGAGGTGCCTTGCCGGTACGCCACGGGCTGGTGATTTCCATGGAGCGTTTTAATAAGATTCTGAACATTGACGAGCTCAACCTGCAAGCCACGGTTGAACCCGGTGTCATCACGGAAGTATTTCAAAATGCAGTAAAGGAAAAAGGATTGTTCTACCCGCCTGATCCGGCCAGTCGGGGCTCCTGCTTTCTGGGCGGCAATTTGGCCAACAACTCGGGCGGCCCCAAAGCGGTGAAGTACGGTGTAACGCGCGACTATGTGTTGAACATGCAGGTGGTATTGCCCTCGGGCGATATCATCTGGACGGCTGCCAACGTATTGAAAAACTCCACCGGCTACAACCTTACCCAACTCATGTGCGGCAGTGAGGGTACGTTGGGCATCATCACCAAGATCGTGTTCAAACTGCGGGGCTTCCCGCAGAAGAACGTGTTGATGATGATTCCGTTTACCACAAACGAGGAAGCCTGCCGCGCCATTGCCGCCATTTTTGTTGAAGGTATTACACCCTCCGGCATGGAGTTCTTTGAAAAGGAAGCTGCGGCCAAAACATTCGACTATTGCGAGAAGGTGCTCAACAGCCCCGTGACCACGAAACTCACCGAGGGTATGAATGCGTATCTGCTGTGCGAATTAGATGGAAATGATGAGGAAGTGCTGATGCGCGATGCCGAGCGTGTGATGAACGTGGTGGAGAAATTCGAGAGCGGAGAAGTTTTGTTTGCTGAAAGCGCGGCCCAGAAAGAAGAGCTTTGGAAAATACGCAAGAACATTTCCCCGGCCGTGAACTGGTATACACTCACCAAGAGTGATGATGTGGTGGTGCCGCGGGCGAACCTGCCCAAATTGATATCCGGCATCAAAGAGATTGGCAAGAAATACAAATTCAATACGGTATGCTTTGGCCATCTGGGCGATGGCAACCTGCACGTAAACATCTTGAAAGAAAACCTGGACGAAGAATACTGGAACACGAAAGTGAATGAAGGCATCGGGGAAATTTTCAAGTTAACCGTAAGCCTGGGTGGCACCCTCAGCGGTGAGCACGGCATTGGCATCGCCAAGCGCCCGTACATGCCCCTTGCCATGAGCGAGGTCAATCTTGAACTCATGCGCGGCATCAAGCGCGTATTTGATCCCAACGGAATTCTCAATCCCGGAAAAATATTTTAAACCGATGCGCTTCACCTGGTGCCTGTTTTTTCTTGTTGCTCTGACAATCAGCTGCACACCTTTCAACTATTCATCGTCAACAGGAGCTGTGGCGCGAAGTGTAGCTCAAGAACCAGAGCATATCACTCAGTCTCTTTTTTTTTCCAAAGATCAAACAATCTCAGAAGAGAATATTCAACGATTGCTCACCGGCCAAATTAAATTACCCGATAGCGTTCGGGTTGCTGTATTCAAGCATAAAAGTCAAACAACCAACAGATATTATGAAAGTTGGTGGAATGACGAGGAATATCTCAAAACTGAACAGCGCTTTATTGACACCTTGTTTTATGCCATCAAGCAAAGTCGAAGCGTCACAAAGGTGACAGCAATACCTTCCCTGATGATCGGAAATAATCCAAACATCACACAGTTGCGCGAAACGGCTGTGAGATTGCAGGTTGACTTACTGGTTGTATTCGCTCTAAATAGTGATGTGTACTATAAGTACAAGGCTTTTCAAAAAAATGAATCAAAAGCTTACGCAACCTGTGAGATGATTATCATGGACCTTCGTACAGGCGTGGTTCCCTTTTCAAGTATCGTCACGCGCGAATTCACGGTTGTTAAACAGACTGAAGACTCCGATAACAACGAAACTCGTAAACGGGCTCAAAACGGAGCGGTTTTACTGTCGTTAATTGAAAGTGGAAAGAGAATTAGTGGCTTTCTAACAAAAAAATAAACATATGAAGTACTTGGCATTGTTTCTTTTTGCTCTTTTGAGCTGCAACTCCAGAAACGATCAAGGAAAAAACTTGACCGAAGGTGATAAAAAACAAGACTGGCAATCCCTGTTTGATGGCCAGACGATGAACGGGTGGCGCCCGTTTAAGAATGCGGACATCAATTCGTGGGAAGTGGTGGACGGCACGCTCCACTGCAAACCATTCCAGGAAGGTGCGGAAAACAAACGCGGTGACCTGATCAGCGAGGGGCAATACGAAAACTTTGAATTGAAACTCGAGTGGAAGATTTCCAGCCAGGGCAATAGCGGCATCATGTTCCGCGTAAGCGAAGAGTATGACCAGCCCTACGCCACCGGCCCGGAATACCAGGTGTTGGACGATGCGAATTACCCGGGCGAAGTGAAGACGGAGAACCAAAGCGGCAGTAATTATGATCTCCACGCGGCAACGGGCAAAACATTAAAGCCCGTGGGCGAATGGAACGAAGCCCGCATTTTGGTCAAAGGCGATCACGTAGAACATTGGCTCAATGGAACCAAAGTAGTGGAGTACGAATTGAACTCCGAAGACTGGAAACAACGTGTGGCCAACAGCAAGTGGAAAGACTTCCCGGGCTATGGCACGGTGCGCAAGGGCCACATCGACCTGCAAGACCACGGCAATGAAGTGTGGTACCGAAACATTATGATACAGGAGTTATAATTTCTCTCGGCTAAGCGCACATGTGTGGCATCACCGGCATTTTTGCCTACAACCTGGTAGGCAAGTTTAACAAGGTCAATGTAGCGGCTGCCACGCGTGCGCTCGAAAAACGCGGCCCCGATTTTCAGGATGTTTTTTTGAGCGAGTGGGTCTGCCTGGGCCACCGCAGGCTTTCCATCATTGATACGCGCGAAGTTGCACACCAGCCCATGTGGGATGCCACCGGCCGCTATGCCATTGTCTTCAATGGTGAGATCTTTAACTACCGCGAACTGCGCCAGCAGCTGATCACCCGTGGCATCGCGTTTCGCACGGAGTCAGATACCGAAGTGCTGCTGAACCTGTGGATTCACGAAAAAGAGAACTGCCTCAACCAATTGAATGGCTTCTTCGCCTTCTGTATCTACGATCAGCAGGAAGAAAGTCTCTTCCTCGCACGCGACCGCTACGGCATCAAGCCGCTGTTGTTTCTGAGTGACGAAGACAAATTCATCTTCGCTTCGGAGATGAAATCGCTACTGCACTATGGCATCGACAAGTCGCTGGATTATACTGCGCTCACCACCTATTTCCAGCTGAACTACATCCCGGCACCCCGCACCGCGTTTGCGGTCGTTAAGAAGTTACTGCCCGGTCACTACATTCAGGTGAAACGGGGTGATGTGCACATTCACCCGTACTACACCATCCCCTACCCGGCACCACAACCCACCGCTACGAGCTACGAGCAGGCTCAACAACTACTCTTCCAGAAACTGGAAGCAAGTGTGCAGCGGAGGCTGGTGGCCGATGTGCCGCTGGGCACATTCCTGAGTGGCGGCATCGACTCGTCTGTTGTTACGGGGCTGGCCGCACGACATAAACCAAACCTCCACACGTTCTCGATTGGGTTCCGCGATCAAAAATTCTTTGACGAAACGGACTACGCCCGAAAAGTGGCCAAGCATTTCGGCACCGAACATACCGTGTTCTCCCTCACCACCCAGGATCTATACGCACAACTCCATTCCGTGCTCGACTACCTGGATGAACCCTTTGCCGACTCTTCGGCCGTCAACGTTTACATGCTGAGTCAGCAGACGCGCAAGCAAGCCACCGTAGCCTTGTCGGGCGATGGTGCAGATGAAGTTTTTGGCGGCTATACCAAACACCTGGCGTTTGCCCGCGCCATGCAGGGTGGATGGAAGGAATCGCTGGCCGCTGCGCTGAAACCAGCATGGCAAGTGTTGCCCAAATCACGCCACGCACCCTTCTCCAACACCGTGCGGCAACTGCTTCGCTATGCCGAAGGTCACGGCATGTCGGCCCGCGACCGGTATTGGCACTGGGCCTCTTTTGCCACCTTGCCGAAGGTACAGCGGCTGTTCGCATCAGCGGTACGGGACAAGATCGATCTCAACCAATACCATGAATTCCGCCAGGCCTTGCTGAACCCCATTGTCGACCCGGAAAATCTCAACGACATTCTGCTGGCGGACTGCCGCCTCGTGTTACCCAATGATATGTTGACTAAGGTCGACCTGATGAGCATGGCCAATGGCCTGGAGGTACGGGTTCCGTTCCTCGACTATGAAGTAGTGAATTTTGCTTTTGGCTTGCCGGCCGCGTACAAAGTGCATCGCGGGATGCGGAAACGCATTGTACAAGACGCGTTCCGAAACTTTTTGCCTGCCGAACTTTACAATCGGCCAAAGAAAGGCTTTGAAGCACCCGTGCTGGCGTGGATGCGTCATGAACTGAAAGACACCATTAAGAAAGATTTGCTGTCAGAAGACTTCATTCGCGCACAAGGATTGTTCGATTACACCGAAATCAAAAAACTGAAACGCCAGCTGTTTTCCATCAGCCCGGGTGATGTTCACGCGCGGGTGTGGGCTCTGGTTGCCTTTCAGTGGTGGTGGAGGAAGGTGCTCTAGTTGGTAGTTG
>DAIPHR010000161.1:0-1988 GCA_036771215.1 Cyclobacteriaceae bacterium | reverse complement strand
TCCACGTATCGCGCAGCGTAACCGTTCGGTTGAAGATCTTTTTTGAATGCGTTGAATCCGGATCCAGGCAAAAGTACCCCATGCGCAAAAACTGGAAGTGCTCACCCCGTTTGGCATTGCCCAGCTCGGGCTCAGCATAAGCGGTTTGCACTTTCAGCGAATCCGGGTTCAGATAGTCACGGAAGTCGCCTTCAATCTCACTAACGTCCTCCACCTTAAAAAGGCGGTCGTACAGCCGAACCTCTACCGGTAAGGCGTGTTTCGCGCTTACCCAGTGGATGACGCCTTTCACGTTGATACCGGAAGTATCCGAACCGCTCCGGCTCTCGGGAATATACCGGCATCGCAACTCGGTCACCTCACCCTTATCGTTCTTGATGACCTCTTCGCACGCTATGATGTAGGCACTTTTCAGCCGCACCATTTGCCCGGGCGCGAGGCGGAAATACTTTTTGGGCGGGTTTTCCATAAAATCCTCGCGTTCAATCCACAGGTCACGACCAAACGGCATCGTGCGCACCGTGCTGCCCTCGTCCGGGTAGTTTTCGCTCGGAAGCATCTCGGTTTTCGTCTCTTCGTAGTTGGTGATCACCACCTTCACCGGATCGAATACCACCATCCTGCGCGCTCCGATCGTATTCAGGTCTTCACGCACAAAAAACTCCAGCAACCCGATATCGATCAGGTTGTCGCGCTTGGCCACACCAATACGATCGCAAAAATCGCGGATCGCCTGGGCTGTATAACCGCGCCTGCGCACACCGCTCAGCGTGGGCATACGCGGATCGTCCCAGCCATTAACATGCTTTTCGTTGACCAGTTGCAGCAGCTTGCGCTTGCTCATCATGGTGTACGTCATGTTGAGGCGGGCAAACTCATATTGCCGCGAAGGGTAAATCTCCAGCTTTTCAATGAACCAATCGTACAATTCGCGGTGCGGCACAAACTCCAGCGTGCAAATGCTATGGGTGATCTGCTCAAGGGAATCACTCTGGCCATGCGCAAAATCATACATCGGGTAAATGCACCAGGCATCACCCGTGCGGTGGTGGTGGGCATGCTTGATGCGGTAGAGAATCGGGTCGCGCATCAGCATATTGGTGTGCGCCATGTCAATTTTCGCACGCAATACCTTTTCACCATCGCGGTATTGGCCGACTTTCATCTCGGCAAACAATTTCAAATTCTCCTCCACGCTGCGTGTGCGATACGGGCTATCCTTGCCGGGCTGTGTAGGCGTTCCTTTCATTTCGGCAATCTGCTCGCTGGTGCTGTCGTCCACATACGCCAGTCCTTTGCTGATCAGCTTCACGGCAAAATCATACAACTGCGGGAAGTAATCGGAGGCATATAATTCCTGGGCCCAGCGAAAGCCAAGCCATTCCACATCGCCCTTAATGCTCTCCACGTATTCCGTCTCTTCCGTCACCGGGTTCGTATCGTCAAAACGCAGGTTGGTTTTGCCTCCATACTTCAACGCCAGCCCGAAATTCAGGCAGATGCTTTTCGCATGCCCCAAATGCAAGTAGCCATTCGGTTCAGGCGGAAAACGGGTGGCAATGGTCGTGTGCTTGCCCGCCTTCAGGTCGGCCTCAATAATCTCTTCTATGAAGTTCAAACTCTTCTCCTCAGCCATAGTCGGTAAAAGGGCGTAAAGTTATAAAAACCACACCGAAGCAGATACGGGAACTAGTCCGATATGACAGGGCGAGCTTTTAGCGATGCCACATACACTACAGGCTGTTCAAAGTTGGGCGGCCACGGGCTTTTCGCTCCAATCCCGTCCCGCGAAACGCGGGAGGATTTCCGCTGCAATCCCTGCCGCTTGGGTTGTGGGCAGGCTGGCAATACCCGAATCGCTTTTCTCGTTCTAGCCCTGTTTGATTAAGTTTGATCCTCTCAAATCGCATGCGCCTCACTGCTTTCCTTCTCGTGGCTCTCGTAGTCGGCTGTCAGTCACCTCCGCCCGATGAATCCGGTTTGCTGGA
>DAIPHR010000160.1:0-7016 GCA_036771215.1 Cyclobacteriaceae bacterium | reverse complement strand
ACCAACCCATCGTAACCAATTACAATCCCGGATTGAATGGCCGTTACCGTGTTAGTGCCCAGCGCAGAGCGGGGCATTTCCAGCGGTACATCGAACAACTTGGCTGTGTTCTGGCTCAGTGCTTTGATGGCGGTGCGCAGACCGGGTACAATGGAAACGCCCAGAATTTTTCCATTGCGGTTCACCGTAGTGAAAGTAAGCGCGGTGCCAAAGTCTACCACTACACAGTTTTGTCCAAACTTGGAGTACGCAGCCATGGCGTTGGCCACCAGGTCGCTGCCAATTTCATAAGGGTTGAGCACTTCCAGCGGCAACTGCTCATATACTTTCGGACCGAGAAAAATGGGCTCGCGGATAAACAACGAGCGAATCACGTTCTTGATCTTTTCATTGAGACCCGGCACCACACTGCTGATTACGATCGTCTCGATATATTCGCGTTGAAGCGATGCTTCGAGAAAGTAATCACGGATTTTCACGCCATAGAACAACTCGGGCTGATCGGGCCGTGACGGAACGCGCCAATGATGGCTCCACGCCTGGCCGTTCCACAAGCCGATGGTGATATCACTGTTGCCGATGTCGAAGGCGAGTAGCATTCTAATTTACGATTTCGAATTTAAGAATTACGATTTTCGGATTTTTGATTTTTGATTCTGACTAACTCCTGAATATCGTATTGATCCAGAAGTGCTTTGGCGCCTTGTCTGTTTAAACTAGTCTTGTTTGCAATCAGATCATCAATGTGTAGGATTTGGACTTTTATTTCCGGTGAGACCGAGAACTGATTTGCCCGGGCGTGCGCAGTAGCGTAATCAATGGCGGGCGTACAGGTCAATACATCAACAGCATCGGGCTCAAATCCAAAGGCAAGAAATATTGCATTTTCAAAATCTGAAGCGTCCAGGTCTTCGAAGGAAAGCCCAAGTTCACGGAAGGCCTTCAGCACACGCTCCCCGTTCGATCGGGTCGGCTCCACTAACAAGTCAAGATCTCCTGTGCCCCGAGAAACACCATAATAAATGACGGCAAAGCCGCCAACCACAATGAATCGCACTTCGTGTTTTACCAACGATACAATTAGCTTTAAATGAAAAGGACTGAAAAGGCTCATGCCTGCCGGACGATTTTTACAGTCAGTCCCTCGTAGGAATAATTCACCCCGGGCTTCCGCAACCGCTCCTGCCAAATGCGCAACAGGCGTAAACGTTCTTCCGGCTTCATGGCTTCAAATTCAGCTTGCCGCTTGGCGGATATCTTTTCGGGAGTTGTTTTCTCCACTTTCATACCGAAAGGTACAACGAAAAATTAAAGGAACAGGTACTGCACGAAAGCATAAAGCCCAAGAGCCAGCAATACGAAGCCCGGCACAAGCTTGGCCCACGCCCCGCTCACGTAGCGTGAAACACGCTGCGCCATAAACGCAAACACGGTGAGCAGTAACATGGCCCCCACAGCCGTGCCCAGAATGTAGCTGTGCAGTAACCACACACTGCCCAGGTTAATCCATCCCTGCGATTTGAGATAAGCCGTTACACCTATCCAGTACGGTATCGCCAACGGGTTCAACACGCTTAAGACAAACCCTCTGCGAAATCCACTCTCTTCGAATCGCCTGGCAAAGGCCGTAGGCTTGCGGGCTGACCAGAGGTTGAGCGCACCCAAAAGCGTCATCACCACGGCTGCTATCAGCCTGAAGTTTTCGATCACGAGGGGGTTGTTCGTAATCCAGTATTCGAACTGAATCCCGATCCAGGTGTAGGGATACTCCACGATGGAAACCGCCAAAGCAAACCGAAGGGCCGTAGCCACTTTGCGCTCCAGCCCCAGTTGCAACACACACAGGTTAAGCGTGCCGGGCGGTATGGAGCCAATAAAGCTGAATACCAAACCAACCAGAAAAACCCAGAGTAATTCCATTATGCCTGTGCTGCCTTGAAGCGCTGATAGATCTTTTTTCCTTCCGCCAAAGATAAGTAGGGGACACCGAGCCGATGGTTGGCAACGCTGACGCGGTATAGGGTGTGCCAATGCCGAAACAGCGTTCGCCACGCGGCCCACAGCGAGGCACCCGGGTGATAGATGTGGGCGGGTTCGGCTCCGCAACCGTTCAGTTCCATGATTTTGATGCGCCCCGCTTGCAAATCCTCCACCGAGGCACAGCGCAAATCAAAACGCCCGAAATAGAAGCCGTTGATTTGTTTGCTGATGCGGTCGAACGAATCGGTGAGTTGAGGGGTGATGAGGTGATTGGCGTTTATAAACTTGGTGCCCAGGCAATGATTGCCGATGGAGACAAGCTCAACGAGGTTGCCAGCAGCAGGAATCGAATTCATCTTGTCCCCGAGCCGTGCTATCAACTTATCCCACTGGAGCAACGCACGCGGATTGGCCCGGATCAGTTCTGCCAGTGTGTGCCGCCCATCACCTGTTACCGACAAGAATTCCTTTCCTGTAATGCTGTTCACCGTACCACTCGTGGTGCCAGGCAGCCGCCAATAGAACACACCGAATTCGAGGGGCAGTGTAAGTAACTCCTGCGCAATAAAATGGATTTTGATCTGGGCGAGGTACTGCTGCACATCGTCTTCGGTTTTGATGCGTTTCACCATCCAGCCGCGCTCACCCATGTCAGGTTTAAAAATCAGGGGTAAACCCATACCTGCTTCGGTTAACTTCGACATCACTTCGGCTGCGCTCAACCGGGGCGATAGCCGGATGCTCGCAGGCTTGAAAGGTTGCGGAATGAGCTCCAATACATCAAACTTGGATTCGCCCAGCATACCACCGGTGGGTATTGAGGGGTTGGATGCCGAAAAGAAAAAAAGGGCTCGTGCACGCAGCGCCAGCCATAACCAGTAGAGAAACAGGGGCCACTGTACAGCCCAGAAGGGCCAGAACTCCCAGTTGAACAATCTGATAAAGAATGGTGAACGAAACAATCGCGTCATGAACGCGGAGCCATCGAGGTTTCCTGATAGCGAATCGTGGATACGGCAATGCCAAAATCAGAAGGCAGGGTAACGTAAGGCGCCACCTCGCGCACCCCGATTTTCATAATGGCCATATGATGCACGGCATGCTCAATGTTGTAGGTAAGTTCGCGCAGGTAGTTTGTGTCAAGCGTTACCCCCTCTTCGCTGTTGCGTTCGTAACCGACCTCCAGTTTAAGCCGTTGGTGCGGGGGCTGCTGGCGTACAAAGTGACGTATGCGATAGATGGCCGCCAGGGCGAGAAACTTGTCGGATTCAATGATTTTGTCGTGGGCGCGTTTGTCGTAATTCACTGTGCCCGATTGCACACCAGCTTCCAGGCACACAAAAAACTCTAGGGTGTGTCGCAAGTGTTGGCCCACCGTAGATTGACTAAGAGCAGCCGAAGGGGTTACAAAATCCCGCTCCTCGATTCGCTCCACCAGATCGGCCAATTGCCCTAAAATCGTTTCGCAGGCCTCTACCAATTGCATATAGTCAGTCGAAGCCCAAATATACCCCAAAAACGAGCCCTTGCTTGGAGAAAAATGTTCCGGTGGATAACGTTTTATACCATTGGTCGGCTGGGCGGCATTTTAGTCCGGTAGTTCATCTTTGACGGTTTCCCATACGAGCTCGGGCTCATATCCTTTTCCAATAGCAAAACGGGCCACCTTGTTGCGTTTGGCCAGCAGATTGCCCTCGTGTGTTTCTTTAATCTTTTTCCGAACAACCAGCACCAGCGATTTTCGGTAATCAGCGGCATCAATTTCCCTGAGTCCGGAGCGAATGCAGCGGTCGGTCAGTCCCTTGGATTTTAACTCCTGTTCAATTTTCAGTTTACCCCATTTCTTCATCCTGAACTTACCTCCGGCAAACGCTTTGGCAAATCGTTCCTCGTTAAGAAATCCAGCAGCGATCAGCTGGCTAAGAATTTCGTCTACCTGGGAGGCAAATAGCCCGTAGTCGAAAAGTTTGCGCTTTACCTCCTGATGCGAGCGCTCCTGATAGGCGCAATAGCGCATGATGCGGGCGAGCGCCTCGGCAGGGGAGAGTTTTTTAGTGCGCGGGCCATCCATAGCCCGAATTTACTTCATCAGCCCGCGAGTTTTCAGAATGCTCTGAACAAATTTACGCTCGTTGTCGGTGTTGAAGATTTTGAATGGCCAGTGTATAAGTTGCGCTTTGTTGACGAAGAGCACCATGTAGTCCTTACCCACCTGCGCGCGCTTGATTTGGTCCCATTTCAGCGGCATGCCTTCGCGCGGATTCAGCTTCATCACAATTTGCTGGCTGGATATTTCATATGAAAAGCGTTCGAACAACATCTTGCCCTGATCCAGTTGGGTGACGCCATAAAACTGTATCCACCAGAACAACAAGTACAGCAATCCGCCAAAAACCGCCCCAATGAACCACCAGATACTGGGTGCCCACACGTAGTTCAGGCAGATGGCAATGAAAAAAAGAGAAACCCACCATTGCTGGCGAAGCACGGCTTTCAGGGCCATCTTGATGTAGGCGCTTTTTTCGAGCCGGTAGTTTTTGGTTTTAACGATCATAACTTTCCCCGAAAGGGACGCAAAAATAGGGACTAATTTTAGTTTTTAATCAATGTACCGAGGTCAGGCTTTATCACCTTCAGGCTGAGATCTACGCTTTTGACGGAGTGGGTGAGGGCGCCTACTGAAATGTAATCCACACCGCATTCCGCTACCGCCCGTATGGTGGCTTCGGTGATACCCCCACTGGCTTCTGTTTTACAAACTCCGCCAATGAGCGCTACGGCTTTTTGCATGTCTGCCAGCGACATGTTGTCGAGCATGATAACATCGGGCCGGGCTTGCAAGGCCTCGGCTACTTCGGCCAGGTTACGCGTTTCCACTTCCACGCGCAGCGGTTTATTGATCGCTGCCAGGTATTGGCGTGTGGAGGTAATGGCGCGGGTGATGCCACCGCCCATGTCTACGTGATTGTCTTTTAACATCACCATGTCGTAGAGCGCAAAACGGTGGTTGACTCCTCCGCCAATGGCCACCGCCCATTTTTCGGCCAGCCGGAAATTAGGGGTGGTTTTGCGTGTGTCCATCAACACCGTCCCGGTTCCTTCGATCAGCCGGGCGAGCCGGTGCGTGAGCGTGGCAATACCACTCATGCGTTGCAGGCAATTGAGCACAAGTCGTTCGGCCTGTAATATCGATTGCACCCGGCCGCTGACAATAAAAGCAACGTCTCCGGGATGAACTTCATCTCCGTCATGCTTTAACAACTCGACTGCAAGACGGGAGTCAACAGCTCTGAAAATCTCTACTGCCAGTTCGATGCCGGCCAGTTCGCATTCTTCCTTTACCAGCAACCGGGCGCTCGCTTCTCTCTCACGCGGTATACTGCCCAGTGTGGAATGATCACCCTCCCCGATATCCTCGGCCAAGGCAGATTGAATAAACGATTGAAGGGCTGCGGGAGTAATGTAGGCCGGGCGCGTCATTCCTTCACGAAACTCATTTCGTGAATAAGGAGTTGGCCGCCCACGTCCTTTACGCGAATCACCACAATGTAGGAATTTCCGCCACTTTCGTAGCGGCCGATGGCAAATTGCAGACCGCCCTTGGAAGCACCGGTGTGCATGATGGTGAAGTTGGCGGGCGGACTCTTCTTGAAAAAGTCGCGCATTACAAACTCGCCCTGTGTTTTGCTGTAGCTGCTCACGTTGCCGTCCAGCGTTATCTCGATGGATGTATTGAAATGGCGAGCGAGCGCCTTGGCATCACCGGCTTTAATGGCCTCACGTATCGGTCCGTGCCACTCGGCCTGCGCCACGGCCTGTGTAGTGGCTACACCCAATAGCACCAAAAACAACCAATTTTTCATTATCCTCTTACGTATTCGAAAAACGTGCCACAAATATACCATTTAAGGCCACTTGCCGGGGCGAGAGCCGGCCTTGCCCGTATATTTGCAGCTCTTTCAAATCCAGACGATGAACCGCAAAGTGTTGTTGATGATTCTTGATGGCTGGGGTATCGCGCTCAACAAAGCCGTATCAGCCATCGACCAGGCAAAAACGCCTTATATCAACTCGTTGTACAAGAAGTACCCTCACAGCAAATTGGAGGCCTCGGGCCTGGCCGTGGGGTTGCCACCCGGGCAAATGGGTAACTCGGAGGTTGGGCATATGAACATCGGAGCCGGCCGCGTGGTCTACCAGGATCTGGTGCGCATCAACAAAGCGATTGAAGAACGGGAGCTGGCCACAAAGGCTGTGTTGCAATCTGCGTTTGAAGACGCGCGCAACACCCAAAGGGCTGTGCATTTCATCGGCCTGGTTTCCGATGGAGGTGTACACTCCCACATCGGCCACCTGAAAGGCCTGTGCTCACTGGCGAGTGAAGCAGGACTGAAACGTGTTTTTGTTCACGCTTTTACAGACGGCCGCGATACCGATCCGAAAGGCGGGTGGGCCTATCTCGCAGACTTGAAAAATCATCTTGACCACACAGGCGGAAAAATTGCCAGCGTGGTTGGTCGCTACTATGCCATGGACCGCGACAAGCGATGGGAGCGCGTGAAACTAGCCTATGATTTATTGGTAAACGGCACCGGCACACCGGCTACAGATGTATTGGCAGCTGTTGAAAAGTCTTACGCGGATGGCGTGACCGATGAATTTATCAAACCCATTGTGATTACCGGTGAAAATGGACAGCCCATGGCCACCATTCAACCTCACGATGTGGTCATCTGCTTTAATTTTCGCACCGACCGTGGCCGCGAGATCACGCAGGCACTGACGCAGCAAGACTTCCCCGATCAGGGCATGAAAAAATTACCGCTGCATTATGTTACACTCACCAACTACGATGAAACGTTCCAGAATGTGGAGGTGATTTTTGATAAAGACAATCTGGAGAATACGTTAGGTGAAGTTTTGGCCAAAGCCGGCAAGAAGCAAATTCGTATTGCTGAGACGGAGAAATATCCGCACGTGACGTTTTTCTTTTCCGGTGGCCGCGAGACTCCTTTTGAAGGCGAACAGCGCATTTT
>DAIPHR010000159.1:0-7084 GCA_036771215.1 Cyclobacteriaceae bacterium | reverse complement strand
CCGTGGCACCTTTCCGATGGCGTCTAAAACGGCCTCGTCCCGAATGCCCTTTTCCCTCAATTTCTTAACCAACTTGTTTCGCAAGCCACGCTCACGATAACCGTCTGATTTCATTTAATAACTCTCCTTTAATTAATTGGTAATTATATACTTACGGTCAATCGGTGGACATCGGCAGCAACGGCCGACAACCCTCTAAACCCTAAAAAAAGCTCAAATTTTAGCCGTTTCCAAAGTATGGAAATTTCTTATAGGAAAAGTGAAACCTTACGGCATAATTTTGGGTTCTCATGAACACAGTGAAAAACTATTTTGCCATAGCGTTTGCCTGTGTTTACCTGACCCTAACAGTAGGAGTGGCCAAAACCACCCACTACTGTATGGGCAGGGATAAAGGTACCTCGTTTTTCACGTTTGCGGCCGCCAATTGTGCCTGTAATATGACAGAAGGTCATGCCATGCCTTGTTGCGAGGATAAGCATGATCTTGTGGTTTTGGAGGCTGACCAATCGGTGAGCCAAACGATTTCTATAAACCCTTTGGTTCCGGTGCTGATTGAGGTCATGGAATGGCCAGTTTTAGTTGACGCAGGCGAGGTTTCGGGTTCTACAGATGACATTCGTCTTCAGCCCGATCGACCACCTCAGATCCCGCTCTTCAAAGTTTATTGCTCCCTCAAGTTGGATTCAATGGTGAGTTGACTTGCACCCGAGGGTGTATTCCCTTTTTTCATTTATCAACTCAACCATTTAAAACATCATGAAATCAAATATTATTTTTTTCTTTTTTCTTTTTGCTGCGTCTACCGTTGCCGTTGCCCAAGGCAAAGTTCAGAAAGCCACGATTACGGTGTATGGCAATTGCACCATGTGTAAGAACCGCATTGAGCAAGCTTTGGACAACAAGGGAATTAAACAGGCCGTTTGGAGCCCGAAGACCAAAAAACTTGAGGTGGTTTACGTGCCCTCAAAGATCACCGAGCAGCAGATCCATGAGATTGTGGCATCAGTCGGCCACGACACGGACAAAGTGAAGGCAAAAGATGAGGTCTATTCAGAACTACCGTTCTGTTGCCTGTATCGCGACCACGATCATAGTGGCATGAAGGATAATCGCTAAACGCAACCTTTTACATTATGAAACGGTTTGTGATCGCGTTAGCGATTGCCGCTTTTGCCTTTACGGCCAATGCGCAGAAATTAATGGGGTTGGTGGTTGAAAAAACGGCTAAGGGAGTAGATCAACCCTTGCCGGGCGCTAATGTGTTCTGGCTGGGGACAACGATTGGCACCACTACCCGTGACAATGGTGTGTTTGTGATTGACCGCCTCGCGGGTGCCGATAAACTCGTGGTGAGCTATGTTGGTTACCGGCCTGATACGTTGTTGATCACGGACCAAACCAGCGTAAAAATTGAGCTTCGCGAAGACAATCAACTACAGGAGGTGGTGGTGGAGGGTTGGCGCCCTACGTCACGTGTGGATTTGTCCAGCAGTATCAACACAGTAGTAATGGATGAAAAAGAATTGTTCAAGGCCGCCTGCTGCAACTTGTCCGAGAGCTTTGAAACCAATCCTTCCGTTGATGTTGCGTTTACGGATGCCGTGACCGGCACCCGCCAGATTCAGATGCTGGGTCTCTCCGGTCCCAACACCCTGATTAGTCTGGAAAACATGCCGGGCGTCCGCGGGCTGGCGTCCAGCCAGGGTATTCAATTTATTCCCGGTACGTGGATCAACTCAATTCAGGTTACGAAAGGGGTGGGCTCGGTTGTGAACGGATACGAAAGCATCGCAGGGCAACTGAACGTGGAATTAAAAAAACCTCAGGAGAGCGATAAGGTATATCTGAATGGTTACGTCAATAATGCCGGCAGGGTAGAGGCAAATGCCATTGTCACCTCGCAGGTATCGCCTAAGTGGGCCACGACCACGCTACTCCACGCGAGCGCCAGGCCATTTGAGATGGATCAGAACGGTGATACTTTCCTGGATTTTCCGCTTGGTTCCCAGGTGAACCTCGTGAATCGATGGGTCTACAATTCCGGAAAGGGATGGCTGGGGCAATTTTCCTTCAAGTATCTTAATGACCAAAAGCTTGGCGGCCAGACCGGATTTGATGCCGAAACGGACAAATTCACCACCAGCCGGTATGGGTTTGAGATTGATACCCGCAGACTCGAATTGGTCGGTAAGCTGGGCTACCAGTTTCCGTCCAAGCCCTACAAAAGCGTAGGCTTTCAGTTCAGCGCGCTTACCCATGCTCACGACAGCTACTACGGCTTCAATGTCCATGACGCAACGGAAAACTCGGGTTATTTCAACCTGATCTATCAGTCCATCATCAGCAACACGCAACACAAGTTCAAGACCGGTGTGAGTTTTCTTTTGGATGACTACACCGAGCGACTGGCTCGTGCCGATGGGGCCATGTTGCCTGTTGATTTTGATCGTGCCGAGCGCGTACCGGGTGCCTTCTTTGAATACTCCTATGATGATCTGAAGCGCTTTTCGCTTGTGGCGGGGATTCGGGTCGACCAGCACAATTTGTTCGGCACCATCGTTACTCCGCGAATCCATACCAAACTGAACATTACCGAGACCACGACATGGCGGCTCTCCGGAGGTACCGGTACGCGAGTGGCCAACATCATCACCGAAAACACGGGCTTTCTGGTGTCATCGCGCGTATTTAATCGTCAGTTCTTGCAGAGTAATAGCGCATACGGCTTTAGGCCAGACCGCGCTCTTAACGTTGGCACCAACCTCCAGCAGGACTTCACGCTTAACTACAGGCCCGGCTCGCTCAGTGTTGATTATTTCTACACCAAGTTCCTTAACCAGGTGGTTATGGATCTGGATGCCAACCCTCAAACCGTCTCGTTCTTTGGATTACAGGGGAATTCGTTTTCACACAGTTTGCAGGTACAATTGGACTATCAGTTGGTGAGGCGATTTGATGTGCGCCTGGCTTACCGGTATCTGGATGTGCAAACGGATTATCTCAACGGTCGGCTGGAGCGCCCTCTGATTTCCCGTCACCGGGCATTCTCCAATTTTGCGTACACCACCAAAACGAAGTGGAACTTTGACTTGACGGTGCAATGGCTAGGCAAGCAGCGATTACCTAACACAGCCTCGAACCCGGCACCGTATCGGCTGGCGCCTTACTCGGAAGACTATGTGCTGGTCAACGCCCAGGTAGCCAAGGATTTTAATGAGCGATGGAGCGCCTATGTGGGTATCGAAAACCTGACCAATTTCAAGTTGTTGAATCCGATCATTGCGGCCTCCGAGCCCTTCAGCCCGTATTTCGATACCAGGTTGGTGTGGGGACCGGTGTGCGGACGAATGGCCTATGCGGGTTTCCGGTTTAGAATAAAGTAAACGCAGTAGATGCTCAATCGCGGCCGATCAGTACAAAGGGTGCCCAGTGATAGGGGGTAATCTTCGTGCCTTCCTTCAGGAGTTGCAATTTGGCTTCCTGCAATGCCTTGGCGAAGGAATGCCCGGAGATGACCACCGGCCGGTAGAAGTTGGTCATTAGCTGAGCGGTGGATTCATCGGCTACGCTCCAATAGGAAACCATCAGGTTTTTTGCTCCTGCGTATAACAACGCACGTGAAAGACCAATGACACCCTCTCCGCGCGATATCTTACCCAAACCGGTTTCGCACGCGGAGAGCGTGACCAATCGGGCGTTGAATTTTAGGTTGTAAAGTTCCCCGGAATACAACTGCCCGTCCTCTCCGTCAGTTGCGGTCAAAAAGATGCGCGAGAGTTCGGGCTGGTTCTCGTCAACCACACCGTGGGTAGCCAGGTGTACCACATCATAACGCGATAACGATTCCGACTTGAGTGCCTGTTCGGATGCCTCTGCGCGCAGCCATTGATTAACCGTGAATTGGTGTTGCGAGAGCAAGGCGTTGATTTCCCGTAGTTCTTGCTCAGTGCCTGGCAGCGCAGCCAAAAATGTTTCGGGAAACTCGATGGGTGCACACATCAGCACGTTGGCTGCCTTTACGCGGGCACGTGTTGAGGCGGTCAACATGCCAGCTGAGAAAAGATAGGATGTGGCGTAGTTGCGCAACAAATAAGGGTACGCCTGAAATCCGCTGAGCTTGGGTCGGCTGAGCGGCAGTACCTCATAAGGTATCGCACTTAATCGTCCGGTCGGCAAAATGATCAGATGATCGATTGAGCCGGGCAACACCGGAATCAGCAACTTGCCCAACGGACCGGCTGTTCGTTCAAACGTTTCGAAGTTTTGAAATTGCAGGCTATTGCGAAGGCCTGTAATGTAGCGTTCAAAATTTGCAGGTAAGCTGCGCACGTGGATCCGGTAATGAGCTGGCGTCACGACAAAGATGTACAGCCGCTCTTTGGGCTCATCCACAAAATAGCTGATGAGGCCCTCATTTTCTTCCAGTTTTTCTTTAACCTGCCGCACCGTGGTAGCCTGCCGGCTGAATTTCAGGTTGTAGTATTCCGGGTAATTTTTTTCCAGGGCAGCAACAAACTGCTTGTAGTTCCGGTTGAGTTGAAACAAGTCCTGACGCAGGGCTTGCTCAGCCGATGGGTCTGGCTTTTGGGCCAGCTTTTGCGCCACCAGGGCCAAGCCGGCCTTCAACTCAAGTTCTTCGCGAAGCAAGCTTTCGGGAATGTTGGCAAAAGACTTCGCGTTCGACTCGGCAATGGCGTCCTGAAGCACGGCTGACTTGCTCTTTTCTGCGAAATAGAAAGCCATCTCAGCATATTGCTTTCGGTTTTTGAGTGCGGTGAGGCTCAACTGATAACAGACCCGCACGGCATTACCATAAACCAACTGGGCATTGGTACTCAAATTGATCTTATCGGTATCCAGGTTGATTTGCTGGCGCAGTCGATCAATCAGCGTGTCGGCTGTTTGAAGAGCGGAGAGACTGGCATCCAGATCGCGTTGTTTCAGCGATTTGCCGAAGTGACGTTCTTCCAGGGCAAGTGCTTTCCCGTTGAGGCTGTTTAACAGCACCGAGCCGTCATCGAAATTGGCGGAGGGTGGATTGATATCCACACGTGTCGTATTAAATCCTTCCACATTGGCCACAATACTCCTATGGTAAGCTAAAACAGAAGAGTCGAATTGTGACTGAAACAGGTGGAGTTCTCCCAAGGAGTTCCAGACACGAGCTAATTCCGGATGACGGTTGCCATAACTTTCCTCCAGTTCGTTCAGGGCTTGTCCATAATAGCCGCGGGCGGCCTGCGTGTTGCCCATGGCTCGATAGGTGAGCCCCAGGTTGTAGGCAACAAAACCTTTGGATGGGTGGGGACCGGTGTAAATTTTTCCCCAGATGGAACGCGCCTCTTCAAAGTTGTTTACCGCATCACCGTACAGCTCGAGCTGCCGATAGGCCATTCCCATGTTGGTGTAGGCAATGGCAACCTTGGGATGTGTTTGCCCCCGCAGCTCGCGGTAGATGTCCAACGCCATCTCATAGTAGTCCAATGATTTATCCGGATCGATCGTGAGGTAGATCAATCCCAAATCATTGTACGAGGCAGCCATCAATTCAGACCGGGGTTGTACCTGTTTTTGGCGGATAGCCAGCGCGACTTGCATCTGCTGTTCAGCCTGCGCTGCTTTTCCCTGCTGAAGATAGACTGCACTAAAAACGCTGAGCGCTTCGGCAGCATCCAGCGACTCACGTTGCCCCGCTTTTGCGAATGCATCCAGCGCGAAATTCAGTTGTTCTAAAGCAAGATCGGCCCGGCCCTGGTTGATATGCAGAAGGCCGCGCACCGTCAATAACCGGGGCCCTGTTGCTTCTGGCATGAGCACTGCTAACACGTTCGATGCTTCCTTGAATCGACCTAATCGAATAAGGACCTCTGCCTTTTGGAGGAGGCGGGTGGTGTTATGAGGGTTTGCCTGTAGCTCGGTTTCCAGTTGATCGAGTGCCTCCAAATAGCGGGCATCGCCTAACATATCCTCCAGAGACTGCGCGAAGGAGCCGATCGAAAGCATACACCAAGCGAAAAAAAACAGGGTACGCATGCTTAAAATCGATAACTGTATCCGAGACTCGAGACGAGATTCCGTGTGAGTCCGTCCGGTTCGGCTGTTCGCTGCACGATCTTGTGGCCAAGCAGCAACCTCATGCTGGAGCGTACATCAAAGTTAAACCCGAAGGTGGCAATGGCGGACAAGGCGAGCCCGGTGGTTTCCGCAACTTTAACCCGTTTACCTTCACCGTTCGTTATCTCATCGTGGTTCAGGCGCCAAATGGGCAACAAGCCCAGCGATGTATTAAACCGGGCAAAGCGAAAGTTTCGTTCAACGCGAAGCATAATGTCGGTACCCCGCATCAATTCGTTTGCCGGATTGTATTGCCGAATGTAACTCTGATCCTCTGTGCTGGAAGCCCAGTTTCGCCACAGAAAGTTGTTCTCATTTTGGTTGAGGGGTACCTGGATACCGGTAGCGAGCATCCAGTTACGGCTGATCAGTGAAATTCCGGATATTACGTCATAGGTGCCCAGGGAAGTTTGATAGTACATGGGTAGCGGAAATCCTGCCGTTGATGTTAGGTTAGCGTTATTGCTGGGTAGCTTGCCGCCAACCGACACATTGATATCGAATCGATCGGACGAGAAAATATTTCGTGTAAAGCACAGTGAGATGTCGCTGATTGTGGCGGTTTCGCCCAGTTTGCCACGGACGAACTGATAGGGCAATTTGACCTGAAAGGAGTTCTTGTTTCCCAGGCTGAAGTTGAACTCGGCCGTGGCAACATAGACAATCGGTGTTAACGTTGTGGTGCCCCGGTAAAAACTGATGTCGAAGGAGCGCAGCTTGAGCTGCGCACGCTTGTTGTACGGTTGGTCCGGCTTCATCGCACCCATGGTGCAGAACCCGGCATCGCTGCATCCCTGACCAAGTAAATCAAAACTTACAAGGGTTAGCGCAAGTCCCCAAAAAATTTTCATCGGACGCCAAAATACGAGAAGCCATCTCAAAAATCAATTTTCAATTGTCAGCCTGAGCTTGTTAATACCGCAAAACCAAAAGTCGCATTTTTTCCAAAATCAAAAGTATAAAAAAA
>DAIPHR010000158.1:0-7180 GCA_036771215.1 Cyclobacteriaceae bacterium | reverse complement strand
GATGTCTTCCAAATTCAAGACAAAAAGTTGATACCAACGTGTGCTCGTGTGCCGATGAAAACGCCAAACGAGCAGAGCAGTAGAGACAACATAGGTACTCACAGAGGCAATGGCTGCCCCCATAGCTCCTTTTTGGGGAATCAGAATGATATCAAGAACCACCGTTATGAGTAAGCCGAGCGTGGAGACAATAAGCAAGTCCTTCAACAACCCGGCTCCGGCAAAATAGTTTCGCAACACGGTGAAAACTGCGTACGGAACTATACCGATCAGCAATATTTTCAGCAGCAAAAACGAATCATCAAAGGCACTCCCGTACAAAAACCGAATAAGTTGGTCTCCGGTCAACCAAAGTACAAGAGCAATTAAACATGAAATGAAAAAAGTGAGCCGGCAAAGGAAAGCTGACCACCGGTCTACCCGCCCCGCACCCTCATTCGCGGTAAAGGCGGTGAGCACCAAACCCACGGAATTCGGCAGTAACATCATAGTCAATCCTACATTTGATGCCAGAGAATAAAGGCCGAGGTCAGCTGCACCGGCAAAATGATTAACAAACCAATAGTCCAGTTTCATGGTTAGAAAAAACATGATGTTACTGGCAAAAATAACCATGCTATACCGGACCATGGACACCACTCCGTCACGCGGTGGCATACCCCAGCGGTAAGATGAGGAAACATACCGATGATGAACCCAGAAGCAGCCGAAAAGAGTAACCAGGGCCATCAGCATTTGAACAAAAAAGAAAACCGATGGGCTGGTGTGGCCGGCAGAATTAAAAAACAGCAACGCGTAGATTACCAACGTGCCGCCAATGCTGACCAAGCTAATCAGATTTGTTTGGGGAAAAAGCCGATGGCCATTCAGTATGGAAACAAAAAGATACCAACCCGACAGTCCCAAAAAATAAACAACCATCATGACTTGATCGGTAATATTGTTGTAAGGCGCAGGGAGCAAAAGATGTTGAAAGCCCCAACCGCTACTGATGATAATCAGGGTAACAAAACCAAGCGTTGATGCACCAAGGGCAGACAGCGAAAAGTTGAAAAGGTATGGCCTATCGAACTGGTCTTTGGCGGCAAAGTAGAGGAGAGCATGCGGAAGGCCTAGTCCGAGCATCATGGCCATTAACTCCACCGCAGTTGAGTAAATCGTAAAAACGCCTCGGCCTTCGGGACCCAGCAATCGGGCGGCCATGATTGAATTCAGGAAACCAGCCAGAAAGGTAAAAGCATTGAGGCCAAAGGTGGTGGCGACCGACTTTTTGAATGACATGATGATCCAGCAATTCGAAATATATAGCTATTTGAAACATTTTGGCGACACGTGACTCAAATTCGCTACACGGCATTGGAATCACTGCATCGAACCGGAACCGGGGTACGAATTGAATGCTTCCTGCTAACTTGCCGTTGAATTCCATGGAGGACAATCGTTACCATACCTCGCTGCGCGATGGTCATGACATTAAGTCATTCGTTCACGAGCAGGGAACACGCGATGATCCATCGCGCAAAAGTCCGAGTATCGCCTTTCTGACGCCCTATCCGACCAATACCGCTCCAGGGCCACGGTTTCGATTCGAACAGTATTACGGCATACTCCAAAACCACAGGATTAGATTCAAGGTTTTTTCCTTTTTTTCAGAGCCCGACTATCGCAACGTTCGCCAACAAACGGGCCGGGCTCTTCTTAGGCCGTTGCTGAAGGGTGTCGTCAAACGGTTACGCACCTTATCCGAGCTGCTGCGTTTTGATTTTGTTTTCATTTACCGGGAGGCTTGCCCCGTAGGCCCTCCCGTATTGGAA
This sequence comes from Cyclobacteriaceae bacterium, assembly GCA_036771215.1. Lineage (GTDB taxonomy): Bacteria > Bacteroidota > Bacteroidia > Cytophagales > Cyclobacteriaceae > ELB16-189. The sequence goes on along the minus strand of DAIPHR010000158.1, from coordinate 5,366 downwards.
TGGATCATAGCTCAGATCTTTCGAAAAAAAATTATCTATGATTTTGATGATGCGATATGGCTGACCGACAATCGTCACGAAACAAAAATTGAATCATTTCTGAGATGGCGGGGAAAAGTCAAATGGATTTGCCGCTGGTCGCATCGGGTCAGTTGTGGCAATCGTTATCTTGCCGATTTCGCTTCGAAGTACAATCGGGCTGTCGTGGTAAACCCCACCACTCTTGACACAAATCGGCAGCACCACCGGTTGAAGCCGGAGTGCGAAACGGACAAAGAAGGTATCACGATTGGTTGGACTGGTTCCTATTCCACACTTAAGTATTTGCAGTCGTTCGTGGGTGTGGTGCAGCAGCTTGAACAACGTCACCCCCACCTTCGCTTTCTGGTGATTGCCGATCGCAATCCTGAGTTCGCACTAAAATCGTTTGTGTTCAAGAAATGGAATCTTGAAACTGAGATTGATGATTTGCTGGAGATGGATATTGGGGTGATGCCGCTTCCGGACGATGAATGGACACGCGGTAAATGTGGGTTTAAAATATTACAATACATGGCGCTGGGTATTCCGGCTGTGGGATCACCGGTAGGGGTGAATGCTGAAATTATTTCAGACTCCAATGGGTGCCTGGCCACCACCAATGCCGAATGGATTGAAGCATTGGAATGCCTGATCTTTGATCGCGCTTTGCGTAAGCGCCTTGGGCAAGAGGGTCAAAGGACCGTAATCGACCGCTACTCCGTTGAATCTAATACCGGCAACTTTCTGGCGCTGTTTAGCTGACTGTACACGACAACCAACGCCAAGGCATAGAAGGGCATCAGCGTAATCTTGTATCTGGACAATGTGCCAAAGTTGTAGGTAGATACACCCACAGCAAATGCAAATGAGAGGCTGTAGACCAATGCAAACAGGGAGTTTCCATCCACAACACGCCAGGTAGGCCGAAAAAGAAACAAAAAGAAAACATACACCGTGAACACCAGAAAGCAGAGACTCTCAAGCGCAGAAAAAAACATCAACGGATTCACCACCTCCCAGAAGTAGGGCCTGAACAACGTTACGTTAATGGCAGCCGGTGCCAATCGAAACATCGACTCAAAAGAGCCATCCAACTCGCCCAGCGTATAACCCGAGCCCGCGTCTTTACCCGTCCAAAACCGAATGTCGTAAGCTGTGACGCGAGCCGTATTGGCCAGGTTCTCGAGCGCATATCGTTTATCTTTCGCGCCAATTTGCTTGACTGCCAAAAAGGTGCTGCCCATCACAAGGGTTGCCACAAAAGGCACCAGCAGCCACCGCACGATCGTTGAAGGAATTGAAACGATTCGGGCAGCAAAAACCCAGATAAGTGCAGCCGGAACAAATGCCTGAAGTACAAATACCTTAATTTGAAAAATGGTATAGAGTGCCGCAGCTAACATCAATATCCGCCATGCGGTTGGCTTCCGTTCGATCAAGATCTGATTGATCAGGTAGGTTCCGGCACCCAGAGCAGCCAGTACCAACGTGTCTTTGAGCACCCCGCTGCCCCAGAAAAATACGGACGGCACAAATAGACAGGCCACGGCCAGCCCGCGGTGCATCTCGGGGTACTTGCTATAAAATGTCAAAAACAAGAGCCACGCTCCAAAAAATCCAAGCACAGCAAAGAGAATGGCGGTGGCACTATAGGCGGAGAATGTAAACAAATCAAAAAAAGCGGCCACGCGAATAACAGCATAGCTGCTGGGGTCACGATAAAAAACAATCTTGGAGGCATAGTCATACACACCCCCGGTTGAACTCGTTGAGCCAAAAAGCAATTTCACTCCCTTTTCAGGGCTATCCCAAAACGCTTCCCAAATGTGCCGGCTGCCGTGCGTGTGAAAGTTATAGGTATCGCCACCGGAGTAGTAGTATTGGTAAATAAAACCCAGCGCCAGGGCACCAAAGATCTTCACCAGCAGAGCCGGAAAAAAATACCTCCGGGTGACTTCATCCGTAAAGCGCGGCCGAACTGCATAAGCGCCTGCCAGCACCAAAAAGATCACGATTGGGGTTACAATCAGGTCGCGCTGCTCCATGTCAATCGGAGTTTTTCTTTTCCATCTCGCGCAGTCGCTTCTTGGCATCCTTAAAAGCCTCATCCTTCCGGCCGGCTTTCTTCTTCGCGTCTTTAAAATACCGTTTTGCTGCCTCGCGGTTTCCCTGCCTTTGGTTGATTTCGCCCAAGGCTATGAGCGAATAGAGGTAGTAACCACTTTCGGTAGCCTCAATCTCTTCCGCATACTTCACGGCCAGTTCGTAGTACGTCTTAGCCTCATCATATTTTCGTAAAACATCATAGTGTTGCCCCAGAAAAAATGCAGCATACCGGCCACTGGTGGCTTCATAACCAAAACGCCCGCTATCGATAAGCGCCAAAATCTGGTGGCATTCTTTGGCCATCTCCGGAAAAGACCCGCGCGAATACAGGACCCGCGCATAGTACCGGTGGAAATAGGGATTGCCTGGGTACGTCTGACGCAAATACTGGGCGGCTTTAAATGCGCCCGGCTGATCGTTCTCATAGCTGTTCAATATTCGCATCAGCCACACCATCGCTTCGGTGCGCGTATAAAATGCGTTGTAGGAAACTTCCTTAAGTTGCTCCAGTCCCAATTTCTTGTCACCCTTGCGAAAGAACCACAACAGCGGCTTTAATGCCGGGTAATTCTCCGGAACCCAAACTGAAAAGTAGTTGTACAAGGCATCTCCAAATAAAAGCTCCGGGCTCAGCTCACTCCCGGCCTTGCTCTCCTCCAGGTAGTTCAACGACCGTTTACACACTACAGCTGCCTTTCGCCAGTTCTTACGCTCCTCATCGGCATATAGCCTGCCCTTGAACCCATAAGCAGCCGCCAAAAAGAAGGAGGCCTCTACTTTATACTCCGGTCGTTTGTCGTACAGTCGTTCGGCCACTAAAATGGCGCTGTCCATATAGGCTAAAAACCGATCATCGTAGACCGTGCTTTTGGTGTTGGGCATGATCTTCCACCACTCGCTGAGGCCCAGCAAAAAATAGGGCAACGGATGCCAGCCGTATTTAATCTTAAAGTAGCGGAATTTGGTCTCCGCCTTGTCAAACTCGAAGTTGTAGAGATTGGTCAGGGCCTCAGCCGCCTCCAGCTGGATATCGAGATTTGAAATCAGAATGAGCGTGGAGTCACGGTTGTCGGGCCGATGGCCGGGTGTGGCGGCACAGGTCCCCACTGCGGCTATCACCAGCAAAACAACCAGGCTCTTCATGATCACCACAAATCTAATTGAAAGAAATCACGTTAATTAGCACCATGCAAGCGGAATCCGGTTGGAGCACGTTGTTCGGGGCACAGAAGCGTGTGCTATTTATTGTACTCTGCATCAGCGCTATTCTTTTGCTTTATATCAAAAAACAATTTATCGAATATGAAACAGCCGCCTTCGAATTTCTTCAGGACCGGCCGGAGGGTGGCATCCTGCGACTGATCAGCACACTCCAGTTTATCTCCATCCCGCTGATTTACGCCTGGAAGTTCACGGTAATCGGATTTGTTCTGTGGATCGGGTGTTTCATGTTTGGCTTTCGGATTACCTATTGGCAGTGCTGGGGTGTTGCGCTGGCAGCCGAGTATGTCTTTCTGCTGCCCGAACTCATTAAAATTGGCTGGTTTTTGTTCGTTACAAATGACCCCACGCTGCCCGAAATCCGGGCGTTTTATCCTTTGTCGCTCATGAACCTGGTGAACTTCGCCACTGTGGATGTCCGGTACCACTACCCGCTAAAATCACTTAACGTTTTTGAGATCCCGTACGTGTATCTGCTCGTGACTGGTTTGTTCTATTTTGCACGCAAACAAAAAAAGATGATGTGGTGGATTGTGACGACATCCTACGTGCTCATCTTCTCGTTGTGGCTGGTATTCTACATGATCGTTTACAAATAGGCTGGCGGCTCAATAGGGTATTTTAGTTATTTTCGCCCCTTCTAACGGCCGCAACGCGCATGAATTTTCAGAAAACGAACAACATTACCGGTTGGTTGACCTTTGCCATTGCTTTAGTGGTGTATTGGGTAACCATGGAAGAAACTGCCAGCTATTGGGATTGCGGGGAGTTTATTGCCACCTCCTACAAACTGGAGGTATCGCACCCGCCCGGAGCCCCGTTGTTTATGCTCCTCGGCCGATTGTTTTCGTTCCTCGCCATGGGCGATGTAACCCGGGTGGCGTATTGGATCAACATGATCAGCGTGCTTAGCAGCGCCTTTACCATTCTATTTCTGTTTTGGACCATCACGCTCTTCGGCCGAAAAATGATGGGTATCCGGCAGGACGGCTCGGTCACCGAATCGCAAACCTGGTTGCTGGTGGGGGCCGGACTGGTGGGGTCACTGGCCTACACCTTTAGTGATTCGTTCTGGTTTTCGGCTGTCGAGGCCGAAGTATACGCCCTGTCATCGTTTTTCACTGCGTTTGTCGTTTGGGCTATGCTGAAGTGGGATCACATTGAGGACGAAAGCCGCGCCAACCGCTGGTTGCTGATGATTGCCTATATGATGGGATTATCCATTGGCATTCACATGCTCAACCTGGTAACCATACCCGCACTGGGCCTGATCTACTACTTCAAAAAATATGAACCCAATCGGTGGGGCATTTTACTAACGCTGATGATCAGTGGCGCCCTCGTTTTGTTCATCAATGACTTCATTGTGCCGGGCTTGCCCAGCATTGCCGGCTCGTTCGAGATCTTCTTTGTCAACACGTTGGGACTTCCCTTTGGCTCCGGTGCCTTGTTTTTTGCCGTGTTAGTGGTTGCGGGCCTAGCGTTTGGCATACGCCAAACTCATCTCCGGAACAGGCCATTGCTCAATGTCTTTCTGTTGGCCACGTCCTTCATCCTCATCGGCTATTTTTCCTACGCAACCATTGTCATTCGGTCGAACTACGAGACAAACATCAACGAAAACGCTCCCAAGGACGTGATGAGTTTCGTTCGCTACCTGAAGCGCGAGCAGTATGGAAGCCGGCCCCTGCTCTACGGAGCGTATTTCAACGCCCGCCCGGTTGATATTGAATACGGCTCACCGGTATACATCAAAGGAAAAGATCGGTACGAAATCTCCACCCGGAAGTTCAGCTACAAGTATGACCCGGCCAATGAAACGATGCTTCCGCGGATGTGGTACCCGGACGGCAAGAAAGCCTACGAGCGCATCATGAATTTGGCGGAAGGTCAACAACCCACGTTTGCACAAAACCTGGCGTACATGTTCAGCCACCAGATTAGTTTCATGTATGTGCGCTACTTCATGTGGAATTTTGCCGGCCGCGAAAGTGACGACCCCATGGCAGCTTGGCTCA
>DAIPHR010000157.1:0-7188 GCA_036771215.1 Cyclobacteriaceae bacterium | reverse complement strand
CTTAAGCCTGTCGATGAGCCATTTCCCAGCCAATCATACTTTTCTTGCGCGTTGCACCCCAACGGTATTCGCCCAGTATGCCATCCTTCCGGATGACGCGATGACATGGAATCAGGTAGGCGATGTGGTTGCTGCCTACGGCAGACCCGACCGCCTGCAGCGCCTTCGGGCTGTTGATTTGCCCGGCAATGTGCTGGTAGGTAGTTACCGACCCGAGCGGCAGGCGTAGCAAGGCTTCCCACACTTTGATCTGAAAGTTGGTGCCCTTGACGAGCACGTGAAGTTTGTCACCCGGCTTAGCCCGGTTCAGTGGATTGAATATCTGATTCGCCAAAACACCTGTAAGCTCTGTATTCTCGTGAAACAGGGAGTTATGCCAGTGTTGTTTCATCCGTTCCAGCTCGGAACGCCCCTCCTGATCAACCGCTATAAATGATAGCCAGCAAATGCCGCGTTCCGTAACGCCCACCAAGGCCTGCCCAAAGGGCGTCTCGTGAAAGCCATACTCAATGCGCAGGCCACTGCCGTTTTGTTTGTACTCCTGGGGCGTCATCGCTTCGAGGGTTGTGAACAGATCGTAAACACGCGATTGACTCGAAAGGCCTGCGGTCTCCGCTGCTTCTGCCAGATTTTTGCTTTCCTGAATTTTTTTCTTTAGAAAGTCGATCGTAAGAAATTGAACGAATCGTTTGGGGCTGATACCCGCCCACTCGGTAAACAGCCGCTGAAAATGAAAGGGCGACAGGTGGACTTTTTCGGCTACCTCGTCCAGTTCAGGCTGGCGTTGAAAGTTTTCCTCCAGGTACTGAATGGCCTCGGCTATCCGGGCATAGTTAACCTCATGGCTCATGGTGAGTGTCATACAAAGCTACTTTTTTGTTGCGATTAATGGTTGGGTCAAAGAACCGTGAATGAGCGTACATGCTCAACCTGATTCTTGCTCTTTCTGCAGTGTTCGTTTTTCATAGTTTGGGTCACGGCTCGGATCATAGCCTTGCCCGGAATTGGCGCATATTCTTGTCGTCCATCCGGCCAATGTTCCGCATGTTTCGCTACTTTGGCGGCACCCATGACTATCCCTGTTCCACGCGAATTCTCTTTTTCAGAGTGCCTTACGTTCCTCCTGCGGTCGCACCGCGAAATCCTGCATCGGGTGGAGGGCGGGGTTGTCCGCAAGGCGATAGGGGTGGAGCGGGGACTGGTTCTGGTAGAGATACAGGAACGAAATAATGCCCTTGACGTTCGCCATCACCCGGGTGGAATTACGGAGTGGCAACGAAAGTTTATCGGCCAGTACATCGCTCAATGGTTTGATCTGGAAACAGATTTGAAACCATTTTATGCGCTGGCGCGCAAAGATGCATTGTTGGGCGGCCTGGTGAAACAGTACCACGGCTATCGGATTGTTGGCCAACCGGACTTACATGAATCCCTCACGTGGGCAATACTGGGACAGCAAATAAACCTGGGTTTTGCGTATACGCTGAAGCAACGATTTGTTGAGCAGTATGGTCATTCGTTGGAACATGGCGGGCAGCGCTATTTCCTTTTCCCTGAACCTTCGACCATTGCCCGGCTTGCACCCGAGCAATTGTTGCCTTTGCAGTTCTCCCGTCAAAAGGCCCGCTATGTTGTGGAGGTGGCCAGAGCGTTTCATGAAGGTCGCCTGTCGACCGAATCCATCCGGCAACTTCCGTTTGAAGACGCAAAAACAGAGTTGTGTAAAATCAAGGGCATTGGCAATTGGACAGCCAATTATGCGTTGATGAAAACCTTTCGATTTCCGCAGGCCTTTCCGGCCGAAGATGCCGGGCTGCACAATGCCATTCGTAACCTGAAGGGTATGAGGGCAAAACCCACCATTGAACAGGTTCGCAGACTATTTAAGAAATACAAAGGATGGGAGGCGTACGCGACTTTGTATTTCTGGCGGTCATTAGGGTGAGCAGGTGTTTACCACCCGGGACATCAGCGTGCCAGTACAGCCTGGTTGGCCATCAGGACGTGCAGATCATCGTTTTCCACATTACCTTTTTCATCGGCCACCAGCAGGAAGTTTTCGTACAACTGATTTAACTCCTCTCCTTGAACATGATAGCCCAGCTGCTCAACACGATGCCGCAGGGCCGCACGTCCGCTGCGGGCCGTTAATACGATAGAGGAAGACGGCACACCCACATCTGCCGGGTTGATGATCTCGTAGTTTTCTGCATGTTTGAGGAAGCCGTCCTGGTGAATGCCCGAGGAATGCGCAAAAGCGTTTCGACCGACAATCGCTTTGTTGGGTTGTACCGGCATGCGCATCAACTCGCTCACCAGATTGCTGATTTCAAAAATGCGCTCTGACTTAATGTTGGTGTATAGGTTCAGATCTTTATGGGTTTTGATGGCCATAGCCACTTCTTCAAGCGAAGTGTTTCCGGCCCGTTCGCCAATCCCGTTGATCGTAACCTCGGCCTGACGAGCACCGTTGATGAGTCCGGCAAGTGTATTGGCGGTGGCCATGCCCAAATCATTGTGGCAGTGAACGGAGATCACCGCGCGGTCAATGTTCTTCACATGCTCAACCAGGTATTGGATGCGCCTGCCATATAAATGAGGTAAGCAGTAACCGGTTGTATCCGGAATGTTTACAACATCGGCACCGGCTGCGATAACACTTTCAATCAACTGCGCCAAAAAAGGCAAGTCAGCGCGGCCGGCATCTTCGGCATAAAATTCAACCTCATAGCCCTTGGACTTGGCATACTGAACCGCCCAAACGCCTTGCTCCAGTACTTGTTCGCGGGTGCTGCGAAACTTATGTTTGATATGTACATCAGACGCGCCAATACCCGTATGAATGCGGCCGCGTTTAGCATGGTGCAACGCTTCTGCCGCTACATCAATATCCTCTTTTTTTGCACGGGTCAAGCCACAGACTACCGGTTCTTTCACGGCCTTCGAAATTTCCACTACCGAGAGAAAGTCGCCCGGGCTTGAGAGCGGAAAGCCCGCTTCGATCACATCCACTCCGAGTGCTTCAAGCTCGCGTGCAACCATCAGTTTTTCTTCTGTTTTTAACTGACAACCCGGCACTTGTTCGCCATCGCGAAGGGTAGTGTCAAATAGTTGAATCTTGTCGGCCATGGTTTTTTTGTTTACGATCAAACCGTTATTGATTTCGAAGTCATTATTCGGTCAATTTCCTTGACCACCTGATTGCCCATCTGCACCGTATTAAGAAGTTTTTCGTGTTGTGTTGCGGCACTGGCGATGTCAGCGGTACGAAAGCCCTGTTGCAGCGTTTGCTCCACGGCACGAATAACGCTCTGGGCTTCGGTTTTGAGACCAAAAGAAATGTCGAGCATGAGGGCAGCCGACAGGATAGAAGCCAGCGGGTTGGCAATTCCTTTTCCGGTGATGTCGTGCGCGCTGCCGTGAATGGGCTCGTATAACCCCACGGTATCACCGACAGAAGCCGATGCCAGCATTCCCATGGATCCGGCAATTTGGGATGCTTCATCCGTGAGAATATCGCCAAACAGATTGCCGGTGAGAACCACGTCAAAGCTTCTGGGGCTCTGGATTAATTTCATGGCGGCCGCATCAACAAATTGATGTTCGAGCTGCACATCCGGGTAGCCCTTGGCCACCTCGGTTACGACTTGTCGCCACAGCCGTGAACTTTCCAAAACATTTGCTTTGTCTACACTTGTCACCTTCTTTTTGCGCGTGCGGGCAGCGGCAAAGGCTTTGTGCGCAATACGCTCAATTTCAAATCGCTGATAAATCATCAGATCATAAGCCGTCTGCCCCTCATCTCTTCGGCCCTTTTCTCCAAAGTAGACATCACCGGTGAGCTCCCGGAAAAACAAGATGTCGGATCCTTTCAGAATTTCCGGCTTGATACTGGAGGCTTCCAGCAATTCATCAAAGAGCTTGATAGGGCGCAGGTTGGCGTAGAGTCCCAACTCCTTCCGCATCTTGAGCAGACCCTGCTCGGGTCGCACCTTCAGCGTTGGGTCGTTGTCATATTTTGGATGCCCGACCGCACCAAACAAAATGGCATCGGTGGCTTTGAGTTTAGCCAGGGTCTCATCGGGCAGCGGGTTACCCGTGGCCTCAATGGCTGCGTGGCCAATGAGCGCCTCATCGAATTCAAACTGGTGTCCGAAGGCCTGGGCAATTTTTTCCAGTACGCGTTTGCCTTCGCGGGTTACTTCCTGGCCAATGCCATCTCCGGGCAGTATCGTGATTTTCTTTTTCAAAGATTCCTTATCAGGCGTGAGACAAATCGTATTCTTTAATTTCGTTTCGCAAACTCAGCAGGTAGTCAATGTCATCGTACCCGTTGGTGAGGCATGTTTTTTTATAAGCGTTGATTTCAAACCACTCCTCCCGGTCGTTGAATTTGATTTTCTGGTCCTGTAGGTTGACGGTGATCGAAGTGTTGGGCTCGCGCTCAAGGGTCTCCAGCAATGACCTTAAAAAGGAGTCGCTGACCACGACCGGCAGTAGCCCGTTATTCAAGGCGTTGTTTTTGAAGATATCAGCAAAAAAGCTGGATACCACGACCCGAAAACCGTAATCATAAATGGCCCAGGCCGCGTGTTCACGACTGCTGCCGCACCCAAAGTTTTTGCCAGCCACCAGTATCTTTCCGCCAAAGCGGGATTGGTTCAATACGAAATCAGCAATCGGGTTTTGTGCCGAATCATAACGCCAGTCGCGAAACAGATTATCGCCAAAACCTTCGCGGGTCGTGGCTTTCAGAAAACGGGCCGGGATAATTTGATCGGTGTCGATGTTCTCGATAGGAAGGGGAACGCCCGTGGAAACCAGTGTGGTGAATTTTTCTTTCATGGGTTTACATCAACTCGCGTACATCGGTCACTTTTCCCGTAATGGCAGCAGCCGCAGCACTTAATGGACTGGCCAAAAATGTGCGCGACTTCGGCCCTTGCCGGCCTTCAAAATTTCGGTTGCTGGTACTTATGCAATACTTGCCGGGCGGCACTTTATCTTCGTTCATGCCCAGGCAAGCGGAACAACCCGGACTGCGCAGTTCGAAGCCGGCTTGCTCAAAAATCTTATCCAAACCTTCCTGCCGGGCTTGCGCCTCCACCTGACGTGAGCCGGGTATTACCCAAACCTCTACACCTTCGGCCTTCTTTTTCCCCTTTACCATGCCGGCCACCAACCGCAGGTCTTCGATGCGGGCATTTGTGCAACTGCCAATGAATACATAGTCGATGGGCTTGCCCAGCAAAGGGGCGCCCGGTTGCAAGTCCATGTATTCAAGTGATTTAGTGAACGAGGCTTGCGCGCTGATTTCTTTTAATTCGGCAGGGGTGGGAATGCGATCCGTCACTTTGATGCCCATTCCCGGGTTGGTGCCATAGGTGATCATCGGGGCGATGTCGGCCGCGTCAAACGTGAGCACCACGTCATACTTCGCGCCTTCATCCGTTGCGAGTTTCTTCCACGCGGCTACAGCCTCATCGAAGGCGGCACCCATGGGCGCAAACTTTCTGCCTTTGATATAGGTAAAGGTCGTTTCGTCCGGTGCGATCAGCCCACCGCGGGCACCCATTTCAATGCTCATGTTGCAAATGGTCATTCGCGCTTCCATCGAAAGATTGCGGATGGTATCGCCAGCATATTCCACAAAGTAGCCGGTGGCTCCGCTAGCTGAGATTTTCGAGATGATGTAAAGGATAATGTCTTTACTCACTACGCCCTTGCCCAATTGGCCATTGATTTCAATTCGCATGGTCTTGGGCTTGTATTGAAGAATGCATTGGGTGGCTAATACTTGCTCTACCTCACTTGTGCCAATACCAAACGCGATGTTGCCAAAAGCCCCGTGAGTCGAGGTATGACTGTCGCCACACACAATGGTCATGCCGGGCAAGGTTAATCCGAGTTCGGGACCGATTATATGCACAATGCCCTGATAGGGATGCCCCAGATCATACAGATCAACACCAAACTCCGCACAATTTTTACGAAGTGTTTCTACCTGGTGCCGCGACAGCGCTTCTTTGATGGGCAGGTGCTGATCTTTCGTGGGCACGTTGTGATCGGCCGTGGCGGTCGTGCGTTGGATGTTGAACACCGGCAGGTTGCGCTTCCGAAGTCCGTCAAAAGCCTGCGGGCTGGTGACCTCGTGAATGTAATGGCGGTCGATGAAGAGCACATCCGGGTAGCCGGGTGCCCGTTTCACCACGTGCTGGTTCCAGATTTTTTCAAAAATTGTTTGCGGTATACTCAAAACAAGTGTTAGTTCGTTTGCGATGGCCTGAAATAAAACTGCCCCCGCAGTGAGCGGAGGCAGTTGGGTTTAGGTTTAGGTGTTGTGGGTTGTGGCAGCACAACTTCAACTCACGAATAAACTACAAGTTTGTGGTGAAGCCAAAAGAAAATTTTTAAAAGTTTCACTCACAACCGTTAGGCGGGCCGGGCATTTTTGGAGGTTCGCAACCCAGGAGTGGAGCGTTGATGATGGGGGCGTGCCCCCGCGGCTGCGTGTTACAAAACGAATGGTCCCCACCAGAGCGCAGAAGCAGCCAACACCGCACACCGGCCGCGGGGTCGCGCTGTCGGCACTCGCCACCCCACGCACCTGCCCCTGCGGGCTCAAACAACTGCCTCCATCGCTCACGCAGGCGTACCGGGTTGCCGGGCACAGGCTGCGGGTCACAGTTCGCATGAAGCTAACAACAGCCAACTAACAACCAACAACCAACAACCAACAACTAACAACCAACTAAGCCCTCAGCCAGAATTAAAAAAAACGGTTCTCCTGCACATATCCCGCCATCTTGGGCGGCTATGTGCAATTGAAGCGGGTGCGACATATAGGAAATACCAGCAATTGCATATATTCGGGTGTTACCTGCAACCCCAGACGAGCGACAGTGCTACTATTGGGCTGACGGAAAAAACATAGACAGCCAACGCACATTGTGGCACATTTGCAAGCCGCACAAAGCCAACACACAGACCAAAGCTTGCAAAAGAGCCACAATCTTGCCAACGCTGCCGACCGACAATGAACAGACAAAATCGTAAATTGCGAAATTGATAATAACAAGATTGGACATAAAGACAGAATGAAATTTATAGACTTATTTGCAGGGATTGGCGGTTTTCATAAAGCCTTACACGAACTTGGGCACGAGTGTGTATTTGCCAGTGAACTTG
>DAIPHR010000156.1:0-7264 GCA_036771215.1 Cyclobacteriaceae bacterium | reverse complement strand
GAGAGCGGTGTGTAGTTAGGCGAGGAAAAAATAGCTCCTATTTTTTCATACAGTGACAAGGCTACGGATTGGTCCTCGAGCCAGGACTCACGGCCGATGACGAGAACTTTATCATTGCGCAGTTCTACGGCATTCACAGCCTTAGAAAAAATGAGCGGGTCATCCGAACACACCATGATACTACCGAGGCTGTCCAGCCGGAGTTTGAACTGTTTAGGCTTTTTAAACTCATCATACTCCGTTGGCGATGCCAGCACACTGGTGACCCGCGAGTAGGCGTCCTTGGCAATCATTTCGGAAGCCAATACCCGCAAGCCTAACTCACGCGCACGTTCATTGAAACTGCCGGCCATCATAATATCACGGGGATTTTCTCCGTAGAAAACGATGACCGGTTTTGAAGGCCGGTGGGTATGAATCAGTTCGGCCGACTTGCGGCCAATCGTCTCGTGGCTTGGCTCAAACAGAAAGGCATGATCACTTCCATTCAAAAAATCTGAAGAGTTGGAAACCGGATTGGCGAACAGATTGATCTTGTGTTGCTGCGAAAATTCGAGCACCGGCTTGGCCTCCTCAGAAAAAAGAGGGCCGACAAGGACATCCGTTTGCCGCAGCTCAGGAAGTTCCAGGAGCTTTTTGACCGACTCCGGGTTGCGCTCCGAATCATACAGGACGAGCTCAACGGCTTTACCCTGAATAGCGAGCGTATCGGCCGCCAACATCATACCCTGGTACAAGTCGATAACATTTTGATTTCGCTTGCGGTTGGGCGAAGGCTCAAGCGTGGTTACCTGTATAGGAAGAATGGCGCTAACCCGATATTTTGCTTTACGCTTCGAGGTAACGCCAACCGGGAGAGAAAACTGCTGGCGCGAAAAATGGAAACGCATGATAAGTGAGTCGAAAAATGCAGCCTCAGCCGGCCACGATCGTTTCACAATATTTTTGGCCAGTGCCTTCGCCACAATCGAATCCTGCGGGTATTCTTCCAAAACCATCTTTAAGGTCTCCGTGTCCGAGACGTTGGCCAACAAGGTTCGTTTCAGGTTGAGTGCATCGGCCACGAGTGTTGGCCGTTGAATTTCGGAGAGCACCAGTAAGGACTGAAAAACCTCTCCCTTCTCGGCATAGACAGCGGCCAACAGGAAATTCACTTCGTCCAGCTGATCCCATGAAGGATAGAGCTTGCGGATTTGCAGCAACATATCTTTGGCTACTGCCGCGAACCCCAACCGATAGGCCGACATGGCATAATAATAGGAAGCGTATTCGGGGTAAGGGTTTTCGCGATCGTAAATGGTGAGTGGCTGAAACGCCTTCATCGATTCGCTGTAGTTACCCGCCAGGAAAAGATCTTTGGCCTGCCGGTACTGCCTGCGGTAATCCTGAGCGATCGCTGAGGACGTCAGCAACCACAGGAAAAGAACGATCAAGATGTTTTGCGGCCTTGTCATTCCCATTCAATCGTTGCGGGCGGCTTGGAACTGATGTCGTACACCACCCTATTTACTCCTTTCACTTTGTTGATGATCTCCGATGAAATTTCGCTCAGAAACTCGTGCGGCAAGTGGGCCCAGTCAGCCGTCATGCCATCGACACTCACCACTGCGCGAAGCGCCACCACTTTTTCATACGTACGCTCGTCACCCATCACACCCACAGACTGGATCGGCAGCAATACCGCTCCGGCCTGCCACACTTTATCGTATAAATGGTGCCGTTTCAAAGCCGAAATGAACAATCCATCAACCTCTTGCAATATCCGTACCTTTTCTTCTGTGATATCGCCCAGAATGCGAATGCCGAGACCCGGGCCGGGAAACGGGTGACGACCAAGGATGGCCGGGTCTATACCAAGTGTCTTGCCAACCAGCCGGACTTCGTCTTTGAATAATGAACGCAAGGGCTCCACCACCTTCATCTTCATTTTTTCCGGAAGGCCGCCCACGTTGTGGTGCGACTTGATAGTAACCGAAGGACCTTTCACACTGACCGACTCAATGACATCCGGATAAATGGTACCCTGCCCCAGCCACTTCACATCGCGTATACGGTGGGCTTCCTGATCAAAAACGTCAATAAACGTTTTCCCGATGGCCTTCCGCTTAGCTTCAGGGTCTGTCAGCCCATTGAGCGCAGTATAAAACTGCTGCCGGGCGTCAACTCCTTTGATATTCAAACCCATACCCTGGTATGAATCCAGCACTTGCTGAAATTCTCCCTGGCGCAGCAACCCGTTATCGACAAAAATGCAATGCAGGTTTTTGCTGATAGCTTTGTGAATGAGCATGGCTGCCACGGTGCTGTCAACACCACCCGACAGTGCCATGACTACCTGGTCCGAGCCCAGGCGTGACCGAAGTTCCGCTACCGTGGACTCGATGAACTGTTCGCTGGTCCAGTCTTGCGAACAACGGCAAATATGAACTACGAAGTTTCGAAGCAGATTTTTTCCTTCCAGCGAATGCGTGACCTCCGGATGAAATTGAATGCCATACTGAGCCGATCCCTTCTTCCGAAAAGCGGCCACCTTGACTGACGCTGTGCTCGCAATGATCTCATAGTCTGACGGCAATGCGGCAATCGTATCCCCGTGCGACATCCAAACCTGCGAGTCGAGTGAGATTTCCTTGAGCAACTCGCTGTGATGATCAACTGAGCTGAGCCGGGCACGGCCGTATTCCCGGATGGTGGAGGGCAATACGTTGCCTCCGCTTTTGTGAGCCATCAATTGTGCACCATAGCAGATACCCAGCACCGGCACCTGGCCGAACTGCCCGAGATCCAGGTCGGGTGAGCCTTTGTCGCGGACCGAGCATGGGCTTCCCGAGAGTATGACCCCTTTCACCGAGGGCGTCAATGCAGGAAAATGGTTAAAGGGGTGGATTTCGCAGTAGACGTTAAGCTCGCGCACCCGCCTGGCAATCAGCTGGGTATATTGCGAACCAAAATCAAGAATCAGAATTTGCTCTGCCATGCGTAAAAATAGGCTAACGGCACGAAATTACCTTGCAGTCGCGCGGCCTTGTCAATCGTCTTCGCTGCCGAAGCAATATTGCTCCAGATAGTCGGCCGCATCATCCTCGCCTGCATAAAAGGCCCGGTTCAGGCACTTGCATCCCTCGTCTGTCTTTTTTAGTTCGATTAAAGCAACGCCTTTATAAAAAAGAGCTGTGGAACTGGTATCATCCACGCGCAACGCCAGGCTGAGGTACTCCAACGCGAGCTCGTAGCGTTCCGCCTGCAGGGCAAACGTGCCCCCGTAGAGGTAAGCGGGGAAATACGTAACGTCCAGCTCGATAGCGCGGTTGACGGATACAAAGGCGCTGTCGGATTGGTCGAGATTAAAATACACGAACGCCAGCTGCGTTTCGGTTTGAGGATCGGACTCAAAAGATCGCGCCAGTTCAAGATCACGTTTTGCCTCGCGAAACTCTTCTTTTTCAAGATAGAGTGACCCGCGCCACCGCAATAAATCAGGGTTCAATGGCTGAACCGAAAGTAAAATCTGCAGTTGTTCCAGTTGCTTTTCGGTATCACTTTGCTCACGATAAATGAATGCTTTCAGAAAGTGGCCTTGATAATTTCCCGGCAGCAAGGTCAATAGTCGGTCAGCATCCGTCAGGCTTTTCTCGAACTCCCCCAGATTGAGATAACACACCGCGCGTTTATACAACGACCCATAGGTTTCCTGACTATTCAGGCGGGTGGTTTCAATTACCTTAGTGTATAGTTTTATTGCTCCGGAAAAATCCTGACGGTTGTAAAGCGTGTCGGCCTCTACCTCCCACGATTTCCAGGCCAGTTCCGACTGGGCCAGCAAACACGGCCCACTCAGCAGGATCATTAGCAGAATCCTGGTTACCCGGGCAAAAGACTTAGGCATTCACCAATGCTTTGTTCCGCTCCCGTTTCCGGTCGTTTTCGTTAAGGTAAATTTTCCGCAAGCGTATCGACTTTGGCGTTACTTCCACATACTCATCCGATTGGATGTATTCCAGGGCTTCTTCCAGCGTATGCTTAACAGCCGGTGCAATGCGCATTTTCTCGTCCGAGCCCGATGCCCGAATGTTGGTCAACTTCTTCGTTTTGGTAACGTTCACGACCAGATCACCACCACGGCTATGTTCACCAATCACCTGGCCCTCGTAAATCGGATCGCCCGGTTCAATAAAAAACTTGCCACGGTCTTGTAAGTTGTGCAAGCTATACGGAATAGCTTCGCCTTGCTCCATAGCAATGAGCGAGCCATTGATTCGGCCTGGAATTTCTCCCTTGTACGGCTGATACTCCTTAAAGCGATGCGTTACCACGGCTTCGCCTGCCGTTACATTGAGCAGATAATTGCGCAAACCAATGATACCGCGTGACGGAATCATGAACTTCAAAATAACGCGTTCCGCCTTGGGTTCCATGTTCGTCATTTCCCCCTTGCGCGTACTCACCGATTCAATGGCTTTGCCCGCGTCCGTCTCCGGTAAATCAATCGTCAGTTCTTCCACCGGCTCGCACTTCACACCGTCAATCTCGCGGTAAATCACTTGCGGCTGACCAATTTGCAATTCATAGCCCTCTCTGCGCATCGTCTCAATCAGTACGGACAAATGCAGAACTCCGCGGCCGTACACCATGAAACTATCAGCCGATCCGGTGTCGCCCACACGCAACGCAAGATTCTTTTCCAATTCACGATCCAGCCTGTCCTTAATATGGCGCGAGGTGACAAACTTACCTTCCTTGCCGTAAAACGGTGAGTTGTTGATGGTAAATAACATGCTCATGGTGGGTTCATCGATAGCAATGGATTTCAACGCCTCCGGCTTTTCGATATCGGCCACCGTGTCGCCAATCTCAAATCCTTCCAAGCCAACCAGGGCGCAAATCTCACCCGCCTTTACTTCGTCCACTTTCTTCTTCTCAAAGCCCTCGAACACAAAGACTTCTTTAATACGCGATTTCACAATGGTGCCATCGCGCTTGACGAGGGCCACCGGCTGGCCGGGCTTAACAGACCCCCGTTGCACGCGGCCAATCGCCACACGGCCGATGTAGCTCGAATACTCCAGCGAAGTGATCAGCATCTGCGTAGTGCCCTCATCGATCTTCGGTGCCGGAATATGCTGAATGATGCCCTCAATCAGCGCTGTGATATCCGTTGTGGGCGTTTTCCAATCCGAACTCATCCAACCTTGCTTGGCCGACCCGTAAAAGGTCGGGAAATCAAGCTGCTCTTCGGTGGCATCCAATGCGAACATCAGTTCAAACACCGATTCGTGCACTTCATCGGGTGTGCAGTTCTTCTTGTCTACTTTATTAATAACCACAATCGGCTTCAGGCCCAACTGCAACGCCTTTTGCAGCACAAACCGGGTTTGCGGCATCGGCCCTTCAAATGCATCGACTAACAACAAGCAGCCATCGGCCATATTGAGCACCCGCTCGACCTCGCCACCGAAATCGCTGTGGCCAGGGGTATCGATAACGTTGATTTTATAGTCTTTATAACGAACCGAAACATTCTTGGCCAGGATTGTGATTCCCCGCTCGCGTTCCAGATCGTTGCTGTCCATGATCAATTCGCCAGGGTTTTCATGATCTTTGAAAAGGTGACCCGCGTGCAATAACTTGTCGACCAACGTAGTTTTGCCGTGGTCAACGTGTGCGATAATGGCAATATTCCTGATTTTTTGAACGTCCATACGACTCTGATTCCCCTGATTTTTTTAAAACAGGCCGCAAAGATAGCGGAATTTGATCAACGGACATGCGACCGCTTCACATCATCGCAATCCGCGAATTTGTGGTCGTCAAGAACTCGCCCATGGCATCAGCCGTCAGGCAGGCATGCACGGGAAGAATGCCCAGGATATCCCCCACCTTTACGGCAGCAACCCAGTCGGGCGGCCCCGTAACAATTCCATGTTCCTGCGATAAACTTCGCACAAATGCCGGCTGCGGGGGGAGCAGCCATTCGTTACCCTGCAGCACTACCACCTGACCAAAATGGGTAACCCCCTGAGTGTCCACAAGCGAATCTCTTGAAAAATGTACAGCTCCGCCATGTACAATCACCTCCTGCCGATGCGGGTACACCGCCACGACCGGGCAAGCCATCACCAATGCAATTTGCTTATGGGTGCACGATCCGATGGCAACTTGCGTGAGGTCGTAAAACACAAAATTGCCGGGGCGGATTTCATCGATACCCTCGAAATTTTCACAGACACTGCAAGAAGGAGTGTCGCCAACCGACAACTTAACCCCGGGATAGCGCGCCTGGTAGTCACCTTTCAATTTGGTCATGATTTGAACTTCTTCATCCTGAATCGCCTGAATGGCCGCTGTCGAACGCGCCTTGTAACTGTGCCCGGCATGACTCAGAAATCCTTCGAAGGAAACTTTCGGATACTGACCAAGGGTTTGTAGCATCGATTCGATTGATGCCGCGTCATCGGGATCTACGCCTGTTCGATGATAGCCCGTGTCAACTTCGATCCAAATGGAGGCAGCAACGTGCAGTTGGGGAAGAAACAACTCAAGCGCCTCCGCATTAACCGCCAGAAGATTGAGGTGAACGTAAGAAGCCAGTTGGTTAATTGAATCTGCTTCCCGTGGATTCAGCGGGAACGCGATGGTGATATCCTGCCAACCCTCTACGGCAAAATACGATGCCATTTGAACGGACGATACCGTGCAGCACGTTACGCCCTCTTCACGATACCATTGAGCAACCTGTCGGGATTGGTGGGTTTTGAAGTGTGGACGAAACTTCAGGTGATGGCGGGCGGCTTTGCGCACCATTCGGGCAATATTGGCGCGCGTGTTGGCCTCATTTATCAACAACGTGGGCCGCACCAACACGTCCATAGTTAAAAAGCGCTTCGAATTTTCAGAGCCGTGGCCGCCAGTTCGTCTGGTGTGGGCCTCAGCTTGGGGTTGGCAAAATTCATGTCGCTCATCTGCCGAAGCGGCACCAGATGAATGTGCGCATGAGGTACTTCCAGACCTATGACCGCCACGCCAACGCGCGGGCAGGGTAAACCTTTCTTCATAGCCACGGCTACATCGCGTGCAAAAAGATGAAGGTTTGTCAGGGTTGAGGTGTCCAGATCAAAAATGTAGTCAACCTCCTTTTTGGGAATGACCAGCGTGTGACCAGTGACCAAGGGACTAATGTCAAGAAATGCCAGACAGTGCTCGTTCTCGGCTACAATATGAGCCGGTATCTCGCGGTTAATAATCTTCGTGAAGATTGAGGCCATCG
>DAIPHR010000155.1:0-7289 GCA_036771215.1 Cyclobacteriaceae bacterium | reverse complement strand
AACCTTTCGTTTACCCGAGCCGTATACACGGGATAAATCCCCTGCTTTATGGCGTCAACTGCGAAAATCAAGACCAAACTACGCGAGTGGCGCGATGCCTTCGTGTTTGCCGTTGTTGTTGCCACCTTGTTCAGGTGGTCCCTGGCGGAAGCTTTTGTGATCCCCACTTCCTCGATGGAGAACAGCTTGTTGGTGGGTGATTATCTGGTCGTCAGTAAGATTCACTATGGCAGCCGTACACCGCGAACACCCCTGCAGATACCGTTGACGCACCAGAAAATCTGGGGAACGGAAATTCCGTCATACCTGGATTGGATTCAGTTACCGTCTTATCGCCTTCCAGGCCTGCAGGGCGTGAGGCGTGGTGAGCCGGTGGTATTCAACGTGCCGCAGGATCTGCTGGATCCCACGGTTCGCCCCGTTGATCTCAAGACGTATCTGATCAAACGCTGCGTTGCCATTGGTGGCGATGTGGTCGAGGTTCGAAACCGCCAACTTTTTATCAATAACCGGATGGCCGAAAATCCGGAGGGCCTTATGCACAGTTACTGGGTGACTGCGCATGATGAGTTAAGCGCCCGAACACGAGACCGTCTGAATCTGGGCACTGATGATGTGTCGCTTTTGGGACGGCAGGCGGATCGCAGTGTAAAGTATCGTATGCTGCTCACGGAAAGGCAAAAGGCCGAATTGGAAGCCCTGCCATTTATACGATCTGTTGAACCCGATCGCGAGGTGTCAAGCCGAATGGGATTCCCACTTTTTCCTATTGGTACCGCTGCCCGATGGGATGGTGACGAGTATGGCCCGGTAAGAGTGCCTGCGGAAGGTATGACGATCGCAGTGAATGATTCAACGTGGCGAGTCTACGGAGACTACATATCAAAATACGAAGGGCACGGCCATGTTGTTTTTCGAAAAGGGCGGCTATTGGTGGATGGGAAAGCCACGCCTACTTACACCTTCCGACAAAATTACTATTTCATGATGGGCGACAGCCGGCACAATTCGCTGGACTCCCGCTATTGGGGATTTGTGCCTGAAGATCACATTGTAGGCAAGCCGCTTTTCATCTGGATGTCGGTGGAAAAAGAAGCGGACCTTGTTGACAAGGTCCGCTGGAGCAGATTATTCAAATGGATTGACTGATCTATCCGTTCATTGAGATCAGGAACTCTTCGTTGTTTCGTGTTCCTTTCATCTTGGATTGCAGGAATTCCATCGCCTCTACGGAATTCATGTCGGCCATGAACTTGCGTAGAATCCACACGCGCTGCATTTCTTCTTCGCGCATCAGCAAATCTTCGCGTCTGGTGCCCGAAGCCGGTACATCAATTGACGGATAAATTCTGCGGTTGGCCAGTTTGCGATCGAGTTGCAGTTCCATGTTACCTGTGCCTTTGAATTCTTCAAAGATCACTTCGTCCATCTTCGAGCCGGTATCAATCAAGGCGGTGGCAATAATGGTGAGCGAACCGCCATTTTCAATTTTACGGGCAGCGCCAAAAAAGCGTTTTGGTTTGTGCAAGGCATTGGCGTCCCCACCACCCGACAAGATCTTGCCGGAGGAAGGAACAACCGTGTTGTGAGCACGTGCCAGGCGCGTGATGGAGTCCAGCAGGATGCCCACATCGTGGCCACACTCGACCATGCGTTTAGCTTTCTCCAGCACGATGCCGGCTACTTTTACGTGCCGCTCGGCCTGTTCGTCAAACGTAGAGGCAATTACTTCGGCACGTACGCTGCGCGCCATGTCGGTAACTTCTTCCGGACGTTCGTCAATTAACAATACGATGAGGTAAACTTCCGG
The DNA here is from genome assembly GCA_036771215.1 of Cyclobacteriaceae bacterium. Lineage (GTDB taxonomy): Bacteria > Bacteroidota > Bacteroidia > Cytophagales > Cyclobacteriaceae > ELB16-189. The sequence goes on along the minus strand of DAIPHR010000155.1, from coordinate 5,479 downwards.
ATGGTTTTCGGCAATGGCGTTGGCAATGTTTTTCAACAAGACCGTTTTACCGGTTTTGGGTTGTGCCACAATCATGCCGCGCTGACCCTTACCAATTGGAGAGAACAAGTCCAAAATACGGGTGGACATGTTATCCGGAGTAGTGCTTAGCCTGAGTTTTTCGTTGGGGAAAAGAGGCGTGAGGTATTCAAACGCGACCCGGTCACGAATTTCGTCCGTAGTCTTTCCGTTAACCGTATCCACTTTCAATAAGGCGAAATACTTTTCACCTTCCTTCGGGGGGCGAATGGTGCCGCGCACGGTATCCCCCACTTTGAGGCCCAGCATCTTGATTTGAGAAGGTGACACATAAATGTCATCCGGGCTGGCCAGGTAGTTATAATCGGATGAACGGAGGAAACCGTACCCGTCCTGCATAATTTCCAAAACTCCTTCACTGCCTACGGCACCATCAAATTCTTTGATGAACTCGCGTCTGCTGGCGATTTGAGGATTTACTTGCTGAGGGGGCTGAGGTACACGTTCTTCGCGTGGCTCGGGTGACGAGGCTTCCGCTGGTCGGGCTACCGGGCGTTCGGGCTCAAACGTAGGCACAGCCGAGCTGAGATCAATATCATCAATCGACTTCGCGATTTCTTCGGCATTGCTTTCTTTGGCGGGCTTGGGGGCCACATTCTCGCGTCTGCGCGGCCGGATTTTGCGGTCGGTGTCATTAGCCAAAGGTGGATCGGGCGTTTTGTCCTTGCCTTCGGGGCTAATGGCTTGTTGGTCGAGGATCTTGTAGACGAGTTCTTGTTTGCCCAGTTTCTTGGCGTTTTTTACGCCCATGCCTTCGGCAATCTCTTTCAGCTCAGAAAGGAGCCTGACATTCAGGTCGTCAATGGTATACATGCAGAAATTAAAAAGTTAGTTAAAAGGAAAATTCACTGTTTAGGGAGAAACTATCATGGAACGATTCAATACCGGTTAAAGTACAAGTCGGATTTTATTGCTGAGTCTTTAGATTTTGATGACCTGGGAGGGTCTGAAAGACACTGCAAGTATAGGGTAAATTTGGCGATTATCAAACCGGCCTTGAAAAAAGTAAGTAATTTGCGCTCCTTCAAAAATCACAGTTTATGCTGCTATTGAGCTACCTGCGGGAGAGTCGTCAACAGGCCATAGAGGGTTTGCGAAAGCGCAACCTGAAAGATGCCGAGGGGATGGTAAGCGAAGTAATCCGTTTGGATGATGAGCGCAAGCAAACGCAAACGCAACTGGACAAAATCAAGGCGGACATCAACACCCGGTCACGCGAAATCGGGGAGTTGATGAAATCCAAACAAAATGATCAGGCCAACCGCTTGCGCGAAGAAGTGGCCGGCTGGAAAACCGAGGTGAAGACACTCGAGGATAAACTGGCCTTGCTTGAAAGTGACCTGCGCATCAGCCTGTACAAAATCCCCAACGTACCGGCAGCATCGGTTCCTGCCGGCAAGTCAGCGGAAGATAACATCGTGGCCTACCAGCACGGTGCTATTCCCGTATTACCTGAGGGGTCGCTGCCGCATTGGGAGCTGATAAAAAAGTACGACATCATCGATTTTGATCTGGGTGTAAAAATTTCAGGAGCAGGATTTCCGGTGTATAAAGGCAAAGGAGCAAAGTTGCAACGCGCTCTGATCAATTTCTTCCTTGATGAGGCCGCGAAGGCCGGGTATGTGGAGGTTATGCCGCCCATTGTCGTGAATGAAGCAAGCGGCTATGGCACGGGGCAATTGCCGGATAAGGAAGGGCAGATGTATTTTGTGCTGGAAGATGGGCTTTACCTTATCCCCACAGCCGAGGTGCCCATTACCAACCTTTACCGCGATGTCATTCTGACAGAGGCCGAACTGCCCGTCAAGAATGTGGGCTACACACCTTGCTTCAGGCGCGAAGCTGGAAGCTGGGGTGCGCACGTACGCGGACTCAATCGCCTTCATCAGTTTGATAAGGTCGAAATTGTTCAGATCACGCGCCCCGAAGACTCGTACCGCGTGCTGGATGAAATGTGCGCACACGTGCAAGGTCTGCTGGAAAAACTTGAGCTTCCGTATCGCAAACTGCTACTCTGCGGGGGCGACATGGGCTTTAACTCGGCCCAGACGTTTGACATGGAGGTGTTTTCGGCAGCGCAACAACGCTGGCTGGAAGTGAGCTCCGTCAGCAATTTTGAAACCTACCAGGCAAACCGCCTGAAACTGCGCTACAAGTCGGGCGAGGGTAAAACCCAATTGCTGCACACGCTGAATGGCAGTGCGCTGGCTTTACCCCGCATTGTGGCGGCCCTACTGGAAAACAATCAGTCGCCCGCTGGCATTCGTATCCCACCTGTGTTGGTGCCATACACCGGATTTGACAAGATTTAGCTCGACCGGTAGGCCATTTCGTATACCGATTTGGCGTGTGGCCCCAGGAACACACGCGCGTAAATTCTTACGATGGCCAGACCATCTACGATAAAACTAAGTGAGGTGAAGAAGGCCAGTACAATCTGATCTTCGTGAATGTGATTGAAGATCAGGTCCTCCCCGACAAAGGTGGGCGAGATGGGAAAGCCCATACAACCCAGGCAGGCAAGCAGAAAAGCAAGTCCGTATTTCGGGTGCTGATGCGAGTAGCCGTGAAACTGATCAAGATTGATGGTGCCCTCCTGTTGTTTGATTTGGTACAAGATGTAGTACCCCACCAGGCCAAACACGGCAACGCCACTGAGGTAGATGTGGATTTCGGTGAAGGTAAAGTTTTCGTTGAACGCCACGGCCAGAGCTACCCAGAAGTGGTTCATCACCACCATGAGCCAGCTGATGCGGGCATGAATTCGCTCCGTGAATGACTTAAGTACCAACACGAGGCCGATCGTGCTGAAGATATACGGAAGCGCACTGACCAGACCGGGGGGCACAATTTCTTTGTGATACACGCTGTAAAGCCCCACCAGGTACAGCGGTACAAAAAAGAACAGGATTCGGTGAGTAGCTAAAAAATTCAATTTGCGCCCGGCCCATTTTATCGGGCTCCAGAAATACCGGTAGAGAAACGCATCCAGGTTCCATTCTTTAAGGCATAAGATGTAGAAGGAGTACTCGAGCCGTTTGGGCAGCGAATCCTCCACCGTATGCTGACGCGGCTTGAAATTATAGAACTGTTCGCGTATCAGGTAGCTGACTACGGAGGGCGATACCAATAACTGATAGGTTCGGAGAAAGGCATTACCGGCAAAGTGAATGAGCGCAAGGGCTTCCAGGCCTGCCGCCACTTCAATAAAAATCAATCCGATTTGTGCTATCGAAGAGTACGCGATCTGACTCTTTACCGATGACTGTACGCGGGCAATACCGGTGGCCACAACGCTGGTCGTCAGGCCCATCACACCAATGATTATGCGCACCAGCGTTTGATGTTCCCAGAAGGGAAAGGTACGCAGCATGATAAACACCCCGATGTGCACTGATAATGACCCGTAGAAGATGGCGGTTGAAGGCGTGGGGCCTTCCATCGCCCGGGGCAACCAGGACGAGAAGGGGAGCTGGGCCGATTTGGCAGCAGCCGAAATCAGGAACATGAGCGAGATAAAAATGCCACTCCAGTGATGATTTTCGAGGTGCTTACTTACGGATTCAACGTTTTCCAACGCCTCAAACGTGATGTTCTCATGCCAGAAGTGGTGGAGCAGCCACATGGCCAGTAGTAAGCCAACATCACCAACCCGGTAGATTGAAAATACTTTTACCGCATTCTTGACCGGCAGATACCGATCGCGGTAGAAGGCAATCAGTAAAAAGGATGAGATGCCCAAAATCTCCCACCCGATAAACAAGGTCTCGAGGTTACCGGAGAAAACCACAGCATTGTAACCGAGATAGAAAAGCAAGATGGTATTGAAGAAACGCTTGTATCCGGTTTCGCGGTGCAGGTAGTAACGGCTGTAGATCGTTACCAGGAACGTGAGCAGCGACCCGACAAACACGTAGGTAGCTGTGATTTCATCAAACCTGAAATCCAGGTAGAACTCATAGCCATCGGTTTTGTAGAGGACTATATCCTTTAAATTCAGATCCGGATACCCGTGCCACAGCCAGTAAAGAAGGAAGATCTGGAAACACACCAGATGAAGGCCAACCGATACGAAGGCTACTTGTGACATTAGCGTCTCTTTCCGGCCCGGAATGACTAAGCTGATCAGGAATGCCGCCAGTGGAATGAGAATGAATACTTCGAGCAGGGAGGTCATGTCACGGGATTAAATAAACCGGTAAATTTTCAGCGTTGGTCTCCAGCAAAAGATCAAGGTTGTCAATCTGCGGAAGTTTGCCCGCCAGGGGCTCGTACGGATGAAAACGGCCATCGCTGAACGCGTAGCACACGTGTGTTTCGGGGTCAACTACGACCAGGTTAACCCACTCGTTTATGAACCACTCGTATGTTTCTTTTGAGCGTTGAATAGTCTGGAGAACAACAGACGGGAACTGCTCCACGATAATCAAAAGCCGCACGGGATCATGAACTTCAATCATCTGGCTGGGTAAGCCGGGCCGGAGGTCACCATCGATGCCATTGGCCACACCAAACAGACCCATGACGTTGTGCGGCAGCTTGGTGCCGGCACCGAGCTTCTGGTTATCAACCCGCGAGAAGAAATACTCCAGATTGATGCCACCACATACCGGTGCGGCAGCTTTCAGAATGTTAAAGAGATATTGGCCATCCGGATCCACCTGGTAATCATACGAGTTCATGAATGACCTGCGATCAAGAAATAAGCCGCGTGTCATACTTCTCCGCCCCACAATACACAGTGCATTGGTGGCGTGATTCAATTCCGGGCGCGGCTCAAACAAGGAAACGCTGCGCAGGCGAACCTGTTCATGTATTTCCCGTCCGGTCAGGTGTGTATTAATCGATTCAAACCTGCGCGAGCGCTCTTTCGCATTTGCATTCAGTGCTTGATTAAACGTTTCGATGTTGGTCACATGAAGTTTGAGCTGCTCGGCCGACAAATGGATTTCGTCAAAGAACTCAATGTCATCGCGCGTGGTGTCATGCAAGGCGCCTACAAAGCGTGTCGAATCCGGAATAACAATTCCTCGGGTTATCAATAGCGCGCGCACTCCGGAGTGGTTGGCCATCGTGCACACCACGCGTGCATTAACGGAACCCGGCCGACCGGAACAAGCCCCGCAATCATAGGCAGCAAAATGCGGATTGTTGACGCTGCTGGAACCGTGCCCTACCACATAAACCAGCGGTGAGAAGTTTTTGACCAATCCAATACTCTTCAAAAGGCTTTCCACCCGATTTGCCATTTCATCCAAGGTGTAGCCCACCTGCAGCCCGTTTTCCTTTTCCTGATTTTGATTGATTACCGACAAGTGCGCCTGCTTGTTCATGTGCTTGAACGAACTGGCCGTGGCGGGTCCCATGGTAGGCTTGAAAATATTCACGAACAATTTCAGGG
>DAIPHR010000154.1:0-7381 GCA_036771215.1 Cyclobacteriaceae bacterium | reverse complement strand
ATTGCCGGCTTCGGATCGGCTGGTCTCAATCCTCAACAAGCCTTGGACATGTGGAAGACCAGTGCCGGCCACAATGCGGTGATGATAAACGAGGGAATCTGGAAAAGCAAAACGTGGCAGTCGGTTGGGATCGGAATAGGGAAGCGCTTTGCCGTGGTGTGGTTTGCCGACCGGGCTGATGATGTCAACTGTCGTTAGTACTGCTCGTCTGCGCTGGGGAATCCCCCCTCCCGGATGTCCCGAATATATTGTTTAACGGCTCCTGAAACGACCGCATTCAGGTCCGCATAACGTCTCAGGAATCGTGGTTTGAATTCCTGCGTGATGCCTAACATATCTTGCATCACCAGCACCTGGCCATCTACTCCGGAACCCGCTCCGATACCGATGACCGGTATGTGCAGGGTGCGGGCCACACGGGTCGCCAACTCCGCAGGAATTTTCTCCAGCACGAGCGCAAAGCAGCCGTATTCCTGAAGCATCAACGCATCTTCCATCAGCTTGTTGGCTTCCTGTTCTTCGCGCGCCCGGACGGTGTACGTGCCAAATTTGTAAATGGACTGGGGGGTTAGACCCAGATGCCCCATCACGGGAACTCCGGCACTCAAAATACGAAGGACGGAATCTTTCACTTCGCTGCCGCCTTCCAACTTGACCGCATGTCCCCCGGACTCTTTCATGATGCGAATGGACGACCGCAAGGCCTCGCCAGAACTTCCCTGATAATACCCGAACGGGATATCCACCACCACTAACGCCCGCCTCACGGCTTTCACCACCGAACTTGCATGGTAAATCATCTGATCAAGCGTAATGGGAAGCGTAGTTTCATTACCGGCCATAACATTGCTGGCCGAGTCGCCCACCAGAATCACGTCAATTCCAGCTCCATCGATGATGCGTGCCATGCTGTAGTCATAAGCCGTGAGCATGGAAATTTTCTCACCGCGGTTCTTCATCTCCTGCAACTGGTGCGTGGTGATTTTCTTTACGTCTTGATTTTTATGAACCGACATGGTGCGCGATGGGCGTTTTACAAACTAAACTAGGTGTACGGCCGACTTCTTCCCCAACGTCACCTCAACATGATCGTTGAGTGTGGTGGCCAGTTCATAGCCGGTGTAGGCCGGGTGAATCGGAAACGCGGTATGGGCCCGATTGACCAACACGGCAACTTGCAACTTTTTAACCGGCACATCCAAAAAGGGTTTTAGGGCGTACACAAGGGTTCGTCCTGAGTTGAGCACATCGTCAACGAGAACGATACTCTTTTTCTGAAATTCTTTCTCTTCTGCGTCCACCGTTACCGGCTCTGAAGAGGGGATTTTTTTGTTGATCCGCACCTTCAAAACAAGTACCTCGAAGGGTGCAATGCTTTCCAACTCACGAGCCAACAGTTGAGCTAGTGTATACCCTTGACCGTCAATGCCGGCCAGGCAGACAGCTTTTTCTCCCAGGTTATTCTCCAGAATTTGAAATGCTATGCGTTTGATCTTCTGGGTTACCTGAGCATGATCTAAAACCAGGGTTTTCTCCTCGGTCGAATCACTCATGGTATGGGAATGGCTTTACTGTCTTTGAACGTGGAGAGAATGATGGTGGACTGGAGGTTATCTACCACTTCAATATTGGTGACCTTTTCCAGCATCAGCGTCTGGTAAGCCGGAATGTCGGGTGCCACCACTTTCAAGATAAAATCAGCCTGCCCTGTTACGTGGTGACATTCCACCACTTCCTCGATATTCCTGATCGCGCTGATAAACTTTTCAATGTTTTCTTTATTGTGACCTTTCAACGAAACGGTAACAAACGTGCTCACACCCAATCCCACGCTGGCCGGATCTACCAAGGCATGATAGCTTCGAATGATACCGGCCTGTTCCAGCTTTTTTACACGCTCCAGCGTGGGCGCGGGCGACAGCCCGATTTCCTGCGCCAGTTGAGCATTGGTGATGTTGGAGTTTGCCTGGAGTAGCTCCAGAATTTTCCGATCGATTTGGTCTAACTTACTTTTCATAGTTGGGGTAGCAAGCGAATCACTAAGGTAGAAAAAAGAAACAAATACCAAGGCGGACCTACCGTGCAATCAGGACACGGGCCTGCTCCACACGCCCCTCGGCCCGCAGTTGAATGATGTATACACCCGGGGCCCATCGCGATACATCTATGCCACGTTGCCCTCCGGTTGATTCCACATCGGTAAAGGCGGCCACACGTTGGCCGGTGGAATTCCAGACTTCGACTTCAAAGGGTGATGATGTCAAAGTCCATTGAATCCAGAGGATATCCCGGGCAGGATTGGGATGAGGAGGAAGTAAGAGCCAGGGATCACCGATGGATACACATTGCCGGTCGTTATCCGCCACTTGATCATTGGCTGTTGAGGCGCTCACACACACAAAGTTCGTTTGGCCGGCACCAACTCGCGCATTCATCAAACGCACCAATCGTTCACCCGGCTGAAGCGTCTGCACGACCGTCTCGACAACCGACTGCTCACTGCCCAACTGCAATTGCAGATTAGGATTTCGGACGGGTACATTACTGCGATTGGTGATTGTGACCCTTGGCAGGCGGGTACCATCGGGTTGCACGACCAAATCAAAACGATCGATGGAAAGGTCGATAGCCGGTACAAGCACGTTGATGTGCACCGTGGTGGTATCGCGGCAGCCATTGGCAAGCCCGGCAATCAGCCTTGCCGGATATGTACCCAGCGACAGGTAGGTAAACGCAGGTGATGTGACCGTTGATTGCGAGTTGCCCGCATCGCCAAAAAGCCACAGGTACGAAGTGGCTCCGGAGGATGTGTTGGTGAAATCAACCGTAAGTGGCGCAGCCCCGGCAACCGGTGTTGCCACAAAACGGGCCTCGGGCGTTGTATTAATTGCAAGGGTCCGGGCCCGGGTGTACTGGCAACCTGATTGGCTGGTTACCGCCAGTTGAACGGCATAGTTTTGGGGTGTTGGAAAAATCCGCGATGCAGCCGTGCCCTGGGCCGAACCGAGTGATCCAAAATTCCATTGCCAATTCACCGCAGGGTCAGACGGAGATGCACTCGAAGCATCCTGAAAAGTGGTGACCTGAGTTGCACAGGCATTTTGCGTAACAAAATCCGGTTGGATGGGCACCGGCACGTTAACGACTTGCTGGCGCTGATTCAGGCAGCCGTTCAGGCCTGTGACGGTGAGCGTCACCGGGAAGCTGCCTTGAGCCGGAAAAACATGGGTAGGATTCAGAGATGTGTAGGTGGTGCTTTGAATTTGCCATTGCCGGGCAACAATGCCAGTCGATGTATCGGTGAACTGCGTAGGCGAACCCGCGCAGGCGAGCCCGGTGGTAAACGTGGCGGTTGGTGATGCCGCGATGGTCACGGTCTTATTCACAAATGCTGAGCAGCCCGTGTTGGTCGTAGTTGTGAGCGTCACGGAATAGCTGCCGCTGGTGGTATAAACGTAAGCCGGATTCCGTTGTGATGATGATCCATTGGCGACATCGCCAAATGCCCATGACCAGGATGTGATGTTGCTATCCGTGGGCGGAGGCGTGAGGTCGGTGAACTGCGAAGGTGTTCCCGCACAGGAGAAGGGCGGCAAAGCCAGCGAGAAATCGGGCACGGGCCGGCTCCATATCTTTTTGTTTTCCGAACGCTGATTCACACACCCGTTGGCACTCACAATTTCAAGCGACACATTATACTCTCCCGCATTGGAATAAGTATGTGTCGGATTCAAGGCCGTTGACGTTTGCCCATCACCAAAATCCCACAAATGCGAAATTCCGACTTGAGAGGATAAATTTAGAAAAGACACCGACTGTTGACTGCAGATGCCCGAGGAAGAAAACTGAACGTCTACTCCGGGATTGACCACCAGGCTGGCCGTGGCATTTTTGCTGCATTGCGCCACGCGGGCTGCCAGTTGTACCAAAAACGTGTTCGCACTCGCATATTGATGAACCGGCTGAACAACGGTTGTTGAATTACCGTCACCAAAATTCCACTGGACATCCGAAACCTCGCCAAGGCCAACAGAAGTTGCAGGGCTGAAGGACACGGGTTGAAAAGAGCACACCGGTCCAGCGGGCAAGATGGCCAATGACACGGAGGCCGGATCCGTTACCACCACTGGCCGAACAAGAGTATCAGTATCACCACAGTCATCGGTTACTGTTAGCTGGACCTGATAGGTACCGGGTTCCGCGAAAATATGGTTGGGGCTCGGCAGATTGGAGCTGTTTGCCGGCCCGCTAGAAGGATCATCAAAAAACCACGACCAGGACAGAATCACTCCATCGTCAACTGACGTATTCTGAAACACGGCCGCGTCAGCCGCGCAATTCCTGGAAAAAGAAAAAGATGCTGTTGGCTTTTCTTTAATTTGTATTGATTCTATTGCCACACTGCTCTCGCCAAAATCATCGGTTGCCTCCAGTGAGATTCGCTTGGTGCCGGACTGGTTGAAATTACCGGCAGGCGCAAAAAGACTTGATGATGCGGCACTGCCCGAGCAGGGTGCTGTAAAATGCACGCGTTTCAGCTGACTTGCGATGGAGCAAGTATAACCATAGATATTATTTTCCATCTTGGTCATGGCTAGACCCTGCACGTTGGCAAGTGTGCCCAACCGGCCCAGATTGGTGACTAGTGGCGAGCTATTGCTGAGATTACTGCCAAAGTCAAGCCGGAAAAGGTCGCCTTCAAACTGCAGCACAAAAGCGAAGTATCGGTCAACATCGCGCAAAAGCACCGCATTATTCGGAAAGCCGGTAAGCGACACCTGGCTTGTCAGATTGACTGTAAACGGGACTTCGAAAAGGCCACCCGGAAATTCCAGCTTAAAAACATTTCCGTTTTCAATCAAGGCCAACCCGTTCCACCCGAAACCATCGCGCAAAAGCGCTACATCTTTCAGAAATCCTCCGCCCGGAAGTATCAGTTCCTTAAAATCGGCAGATGCCGAAGGGGTCCCGGTTGGATTGGCACGGAAGTTCACGAGAAGTATTTTCCGTTGACTTCGGTCGCCAATAACCGCAATCCACTCACCCCGGTCGGCCATCCAATCAACCGAATAAGCTTGGATAAGCCTGCCGCCAAGGTTGGCGAGATTCTGAGCAGCCGGGAGGCTATTAAGCATAGTCCCAAAATTCAATCGAATCAACCGGGTGGTGGAACTGCCTACATTGAAGCAGGTAACCAGGGCGAGCCAAACACCGTTGGTTTTCACCAGGCTGATATCACGCGGCCGATCCAGCAAACCACCTGGATTGCCGAGATCAACCACAGTGGGATTGCTGGCCGGGTTGGTGCCAAAATCCAGTCGCAATAGCGTGTTGGCGTTGGTGTTCGCCATAAAACCATACCATTGCGTGCCATCCTGAACGATGACCAACCCCTCCGTTGAGTTGCCTGCCGAAATAAAAGTTGAATTTGTTCCAATCGGAGTTGTCTCGGCACCGCCATAACAGAAATCCCACCGATAAGAAGATGCTCCTGCCGTCTGATTCTGAAGGCCAATATCCTGAGCACGGCAAGCCTGCGCAGCAAGGGAAAACTCCGCAACAGGCTGTGCGAGGACGAGACTACTGATCAGCAACCCGATGCCGGTAAAATAGAGGCGCATCAATGCATGAATTAACCTCAAAGGTAAGACGTAACCCGTAAACGCTTACGAGGTGAGTTCTTTGTAAATCTTATCATACGAATCCACGCCTTTTCCCAAGGTAAAAAAACCAACAAGTTCACTCGAAAACCGCGGTAAATCAATCGAATTCATTTTCCGGACGGCCCCTTTGAGCGTTTCGGGTGAAAAATCACCCACCAATGCTGCAGCTGATTCCTGGCGCAGCAACCGATCGTTATCACCGACTCCGGTATTGGTAATCAGCGGCACTCCGCAAGCGACAATCTCCCCGAGCTTAGTCGGTGAGGACGCCTGTTTTGAAAAAACCGGGGCAATAAAAAAAACCGCCAGCCGCGCCACCGATAGTAGCTCCGGAATTTCCCGGTGACCGACCGAAACAACCCGAACGTCTTCGGCTGCGACACCCTCCGCTTGCGCATCGGCCAATACCAGGGCAGCTGGTTGAGGTGTAGCGACAAGCAAGATGAAATTTTCATTTTCCAGTTTAGCGATTCGCATCAATCGCATGACCTCGCGGGTGAGGTACCAGGTACCCCAACTGCCATGATAAAGAATAACCTGCCGGGCCGGGGGAATGTTGAGGCGATCAAACCATTTCTTCCGCAAAGTTTCACTTGAGCTCGGCCGGAAGAGCGAAACATCCACGCAGCAGGGTATAACCGTAACTCGATCAGGTTTGGCCAGCGCTGGCCGTCCAGCTGTCACCAGCTCTTTGGCCCGTTCGGTTAACAAAACAACATGGTCAGCCGAGGCGAACAACCGCTGCTCCCACTGGCGGAGATACCCGATCACGAGTTTAAAGATCGGATTGCGGGAGTTCCAGATTTTTCCTTCAATTCGCTCATCAATCCAAAAACCACGGGCATCAAAAACCAGTTTGATTTTGTATACCCTCCGAAGCACGAATCCAACAATGGCGGGCAGGTAACTTCGGGCATGAACGATATCAAATTTTTCTTCGCGCAATATTCGGCTTGCGACTTGACGCATCCTCCACAAATCCCAAAGCGTTGAGAATATGGCTGGCTGTTTGTGATACGGAAAAGATTTCCAACTTATACCGGCCGACTGCAATTGTGCGCGCTGCGCAGCTAACCTTTCTTCACCAACCTGCTTCTCAAAACTGACAATCGTAATCGAATGCCCCCGATCTCGAAGACGCGACAGGTAAGGCCAAATCTGTGCCTGTCCGAGGGGGTCGGTCATCCCGTCATAGGTGAGATACAAAACCTTAGCCATGCCGTAGAATAGAATCAAAGCATTCGCGAAGGCCATCAACATGCGCCTTCACGGTAAAGTTCTGAATGAAGTGGCTGCGCTGATACTCCGAATCCACGCCAAGCCCCTGGGTCACGATTTGACGAAAGCGGTCAGCCGCAGAACGAGGATCACCTGCCGTAAAAACAAATCCGGTTCGACCCGGCATAACGACCTCCGGAAGCCCCCCGGCATCGGATGCCAGCACGTTGCACCCAAGCATGATCGCTTCAATAGCCACATTACCGAGACCCTCTTGCAAAGAAGGAACAACGACCAAATCCGCGTAAGCGAGAAAATTCAACAACTGAGCATGGTCAACAGCACCCAAAAAAGTTACCCGGTCACTCCATCCCTGGTTCTTCACCCACTGTTGCAGCGCGTTCAAATCGCTCCCCTCTCCGAGTACCCAAATCTGCAAAGATGAACTCACAAAATCTTCCTCACTCAGTTGTTGCGCGATTGCCCTCAGGAAGAACGTC
>DAIPHR010000153.1:0-7431 GCA_036771215.1 Cyclobacteriaceae bacterium | reverse complement strand
AGAAGGCGGCCAGTGAAAGGCCGATGGTATAGCTGCGGGCTTCCGTTTGATCAGGACCGCGACCGGCCTCCCAAAGCGGGTTGAAATTGTAGTAACCGAATAGCTGAAAAGCGCCAATCCCAAATTTCAATCCGGCCGAATAGCGAATGGGCGATAAGTTGAAGCGCTGCTTATTTTTCATTACGCGGTTTTCGCCATCGTCACTGTACTTGATCTTGTTGCCCGAATCGAACAGGAAGCCCGCCCGGCCAAACAGCGCAATACGAAAACTGCGGTTGGGGTTGCTGGGGTTTGTCATGAACCGAATTTCAAAGGGGATGTCGAAGTAGTTGGCCACCATCATGCTCTTTATGGTGGAGTAGGACTGCGAGGTATTGATGGAGTTCAGCGAGTCACCATCATACACGACAAAAACGGCTTCGGCAAAACGCGTGTTACCCTGCTCATCGAGCACCAGGGCGGCAATTCTGCGGCTGGTGGTCGTGCCATTACTCTTGGGTTGCTGAAAGTCCTGAAGTTTGAAACGCTCAAAGCCAAATCCAATGCCGGGATGGATGGAGAACTTGGTTTTGGCGATGCGCAGGTCGTATTGGTAGTAAACGTTGAGCGAACGCGATCCCCAAAAGCCATAATTCAGCAGGTTGGGCCGTTCAGTCATGCGGTTAAATCCGTATTCAATCGAAATCTTGCCGTTAATATCCGGTCGAACTACTTTGCGGGGCTGAGGCTCCGGGGTAGCTGGTGTTTCCTGGGCTGTGGCCGCGGAAGTCAACGCGGCTAAAACGACTGTAAAGAGAATTCTCATGCCTTCTTAACGCTTGACCGGGGGATCTATTTTTTGGCGCGCCTTCACCCGTTGGCGAATCTTAAAGAAAAAGCGCCAATGCCGGTCATCAGCGCTTTTCCAAAGTGCGCTTGCAGGGATTCAAACCCCGAACCTCTTGATCCGTAGTCAAGTGCTCTATTCAGTTGAGCTACAAGCGCGTTCCTAAAAAAGGAACGCAAATATAGCGCCTTCACGCGCTTTGCCAATAGGGTTTTTTAGGGTTTTTGAAGGATTTTGACCCTTTTTACCGGTTCAGCCGTTTTTTGGCCAACCCCGGTATTTCCAGTTGAAGTAAGCCAGCGAAATCAGCATTAATAAGGTGCCGACCACCGATACCACGTACCCGGCTGACATGAAGAAGTCGAGCCAGTTCAGTTCTGAACCAAATTCTTTAAACAAGACCACGCCCATACTGCCCACATAACCCACCGAATCGGCCAGGTAGATCAGAAAACCCACCGTGCTCACAATGCGGAACGTGGCAATCAGGCGATCGAAAAAGATGCTGTTAAACTGAATATAACCGAAGTACAGCCCCATGCCCACGGCAATCATCCAGGTCTTCGGGTCAATCCAGCCCCGTTGAAACGCGAATGTGCCCATGCCCACCAAGACCAATCCAATCAATACGATCAGATGATTGATCATCATCGCCTTGAAGTTGTCGCGGATGACCATAAGGCTGCCGATGACCACCAACACGACCAGGGCTACAATCGATTCGGTGAGCACAAAAATTTCGGGACTTTGCCCGTAACCCAGGCTCTCCCAGATCTCAGCCGAGAAGTTGTCGCGGAAATCGCGGTAAGCGGTGAGCAACGTGTAGGTGAGCACCAGCAACATGAGCCCCGGCAGAAAGGTGAGGGTAAACTTCATGCGCTCGGCTCCCGTCATGGGTTGGCGCCTCGTGCGCAGCGCTTCATCTTCGGCCGTGGGGGGTGGCACCTGGTTGAGCAGGTATAAGAAAAGGAGGAGGGGCCCGAAAAAGAGCAGCGCGGTTACCAGCGGCATCCAGAATTCGGAGGTGCCCCAGTACTTCATGGTCAATCCACCGATCGTCTTGGCAAACCCGGCCGAGAAGATGAAACTAACCGAAAGGCTGGCTCCGAGTACTTCCGTGAATTTGCGACCCTCCAGATAGCCGAACACCATACCCCACACCATACCCAGCGGCAACCCGTTGAAGAAAAGAAAGATAAGGCTATAGGGAGCTGGCGTTACGGCAAAAAACAACCAGGATATCGTGGCGATCGACACCATCAGCAGAATGCCCTTGGCGCGGCTGTGCGCACCCAGTTCCGAAACCACTTTAATACCGATAAACTTCGACAGCATGTAGCCCAACATCTGGAAGATGACCATCCACACTTTGAATGAGGCCCCTCCCCATTCGAGTCCTTCGTACGTGGCAACGCCAAAAGCTTTACGCAAGGCAAAAATGCAGGTGTACAAACAGAAGGCTACGCCTGCGGTGAAGAGGCTAAACCAAAAGCCGCTGGCGCCCGCCAGCCACCGCGTGATGCGCGAAGAAGAATTCATTGGCGGTGAAGATAGGAAAAATCAATCAGGCTGGGCCGGTGCCTCTTCCGCGGGAGGTGAGGGCGCCAGCCGAAGCCACGCTTTCACCTCATCGCCATACTTGCTCATCAGGAAGTCGAACACGTTGAAGTAGAGCGCGAAGAGCAGCAACTGCACGTGCTGCTGCGTAATGAGGTAAACCAACACGGTGTAGATGGCGAAGATGACAATATAGGTAAGGTACTTGAACAGGAACCGCGCGATGCGGGCGCGATAGATTTTTTGAGTGAGGATTTTTTCACGGTACTCGCGCAGGTGAAATACATACAGCGTGGCTGCCAGGTAGAGCAGAAAGATGCAGCTAAACAATAACACGGTGATGCGCGCACTGCCGTTGACCAGGCCCAGATAGGTATTCACCAGAATCAGCGGCCCCGGCTGCTGCCCCAGGAATGTCTCGTGCACATCGTTTTCGTAAAAGTCGCCAAACACCACCAGGCGGCCTGCCACAGTTTCCTGGATTTCTTCGGGGGTAAAATTCTCCAACGCCTCGCCCACGTTCCACACCGTGATCTCGTTGTTGTTCATGTGCACCCGCCTGATGGGCAAGTCGACAATAAAGGAATTGAGCCACCAGCCGTTGCCAAAAGCGAAGCCCGCCCACTTGCGCCACGAGTAGCCTTGCTGGTTCATGGCCAGGCGCGCGGGCACATAGCTGGCTTCGTTGTTGTATAGCAGGCGGTACTTTAAAAAGGTGTCCGACATGGTGGCGTATTGCGCCAGGGCATACGTCAGCCCGGCATAGGGTTGATACACCGTGCCGCTGTCGGTGAGGTAGGTGGACAGAATAACGCGGTTGAGGGTTCGTAACTCCGCGATCAGTGCCGAGTCGTAGGGCGAAGGGTAATCCAAAAAAATATCCCAAAGGGTGTAGTCTGGTTTTACAGGCGCCCGGTTGATGATCGCGAGCAAGGCCGTCAGCTTTTTGCGGTCGGTGATCGGCCGAGTGCCCTCGCCAAAGTCATCTTTGTACGGCACCAGCATTTTGTCGTACGAACAATTGATCAGCAGTAGCTTCTGTTTGGTTTCGGTTACCAGCGGATCTTCGGTGCCAAACAACAGGTAGCGCGACTGGGTGATGCGCTCAATCACCACTTCATCACCAAACTCCCACGTGCCCACACTCATCCACCACAGCGTGAGCAGCGTCAGGACACCCGCATGAGCGAGTGAAAGGAGCACCAATCGTCTGCGCTGAGGGGAAAAGAATGAACGCCAACCCACGGTGGGTTATGGATTGATCAGTTTAATGTCTTTTAACCATTGCAGCAGGTTATCGTCCTGCACATGGCCGTACTCTTCGGACAAGTACTTCTTGATTTCCCGCACCACGTGGTCGCGGCTGTGGTCAGTCAGCGTCTCGGCAATAATGCGGGCTTCTTTTGCCAGGTTCGTCTCGTTGGCAAAGTGGGGCACAAAATACCCGATGTATTTGCCGGAACCCGGTAAATCGCGGCTCTCTTTTTCGTTTTCGTAATACTCGACTAACACATATCCGTAGCGCTCCGGATTTTCATTTTCATAGAGGCATTTCGCGCCCAGGCATATCTGCTGGCCGCGCGAAATCACGCGGGTGACATGCTGGTTGTTCTTACCTTTGAAGAACGCGATTACCACGGCTGGTTTGTCCAGGTTGATGTACTCTTTATCGAGGGGAACGATGCCATCGCCCAAAACCAATACCGTGTCTTTCAGGCTTTGGTTGAGCGTCTCCCAATACTCCACTAACCCGCGCGTGGCCGTTGATTTTTCGTCCGGCCTCAGGAAACTCTTCACCAGGTTCTCCAGCTCCCGGGGATTGTTATCGGGTACACCGCTGATTTTTTTGCGACCTACCTTCGGGCTGATCACAATGACGTAGGCCTCGCGGCTGCCAAACTTCAGGGCGTCCGATGGACCGATGCGATCACCCGGTTGCACCTGTTTCCGCGTCTTGGTGTTTTCCACCGAGCCTTGCACGGTAATAACCCTGAACTCACCGGACTGGGCCATAGCCACCCGGGCGATTAAAACTATAGCCAGACAAACGACCACACGAATCTTCATGTGGTGAAGGTACAAAAAAGTTCGCAGGCTGTTAGTGGTGCAGGCGGAAGTGGACGGCCATGGCCATGCGCACCCGCACCGGTTTGCCGCGCTGGCGGCCCGGCTCCCATTTTGTTTTGGATAACACACGGATGGCTTCTTCATCGCAGCCGGCACCGAGCGAGCGGAGAATGGTGAAGTCGGTGAGCTCACCGGTTTTGCTCACCACAAACTGAACCACTACCCGGCCCTCGACATTCATTTGGCGAGCTTGTTTGGGGTATTTCAGCTCACGGCCGATTTGTTCATAAAACCTGGCCAACCCGTTCACTGGCGTTGGCTGGATTTCGGCCGAGATCCACGGTTGATCATCATCAATCGGTTTTTCTATTGGTGGCGCAGGCAGCGGGGCTTGTTCATTTTGCGTTACGAAAGAGACGGAATCTTCCGGTTGGTCATCCTGAACAAGGGTCAGTTTGGTGATGTCAGGATTGCGAATGACGATTTTCGGTGCCTTTACCTTGGGTTCCTCCGGCTTTGGATGATCGGTACGCACGGCATGGGAGGACGTCATTGCTTCTTTGTTGTCGTGCGGACGTGGCGGATAAACCTTCTTGATACTCGTCCACTCATAAGCGGTAATCGCCATTGCAGAACTTAATACCAGCCCGATGAGAAAAAACTTGCCGGACTGCCTTTGTACATCGTAGCGAGGATTTTTCTTGGCTTCCATAGGTTTCGGATTTACCCTCAGAAACCAGTCGCCCGCCATTCGTCACGGTTGCGAGGTAGATTTTTCAACAGGAGCGGGTGTCGGTTTTTCGGGGGTGAGCCACCGATCGGCTGCTACCCATAAAAGCACGACCAGGCCAATGAGCAACACATAGGTGAAAATGCGGGTGATGCGTTTGAGTTTCTGTTCGCGCGCATGACGCTCCAGTACGGCTCCGTAGTTACGGAAACGATCGGCCCCGGTAGCCGTAAAGCGTTTTCTGCGCAAACGAATGTCGTTTCTACTCATCGTACTTCACCTTGAGGTTAAACTGTTTGCGCAATTTGTCCAGTGCGCGATAGGTCCGCATTTTAGCTCCGCTCTCCGTCATTTCCAGAATGAAGGCAATTTCTTTAAAGTCTTTGTCTTCAAAAAACCGAAGTTCCAATACTTGCAGCATGTCGGTGGGCAGATCTTTCATATAATTAAGCAGGCGCTGAATCAAGTCTTCGTCCCACCCGTCATCGGTGCGCTCGGCCAGTTCTTTAACCTTGGCTTCTTCCAGGCTGAACACGCGCTTGCCCTTTGTTTTCCGGTAGTGCTTGTTCACTTCATTGGTGGCAATGCGATATAACCAGGCCGAAAAGGGGAGGCCGCGAAATTCGTAGCGGGGCAGATGGTTCAGCGCATTGACGAACGTTTGCGAACACAGGTCGCCCGCCAGCTCTTCGTCATCCACCTGGCGCAATACGAAGTAGAAAATGCGGTCGAAATACTTTTCGTAGAGCGCGCCAAACTCACGGGCATCTTTCCGGGCACGCTCCAGAATTAAGAGTTCCTCGCGAATTTCTGCCTCCGACATCATTCGTCAATATAAGCAAGAGGGGCGGAAAAAGTCACAACTGGCTTTTACAGGGTATACCGGTCATGTCTTTTTCTTGCCGGACCGCGTGTCGAAGAAATTCAAGAGGATAACTTGGGTTGTTCTCCCCAATTAGTTTGAAGATACTCGATAATTTCCTGGTATCGCTGCAGCGCCCGCTTGGTCCAAACTATCTCGTCAACCATGACTCGTGCATTTTTCGCACCTCCTCATGACTGATGGTGTTTTCGGGCTTAAAACTTTGTTCGTAGGAAAGGAGAAGGTCAGCGCGTTGATCGTCTGTCAAGGAGTTCCAAAGTTGACCGTCAGGGGCATTGCTAAGCCGTTTTACCAGATCGTAGTACAACTGCAACCGCTCCTCGTCCTTTATTTGATCGATCAACAAATGAAAAGCTTCCTTGGTTTTCATGTTACGAAAGTAGGAAATTCTCCGCGCAATTGCATTTGCATGCTCTACCGCAAAGTTTCGCAGAAAATGCGCAACCGTCACCAGGCATCTTAGTGTGGCTTCGTGCTCCTTTGTGCGCTTGGTGTATTGAATTTCTACGAATTCAAACTCCGTTGCCGCACGGCTTCAAATACCACCACGGCTGCCGCGGTGGACACATTCATCGAATCGATTTTGCCCCGCATGGGTATGATGATGTGATGTTGGGAGTTTTTCACCCACACGTCCGACAGCCCCGTGGCCTCGGTGCCCATCACGATGGCGCTGGGGCCCTGGTAGTTTTCCTGGTGATAGACCCGTGAGCCTTTCAGGTAGGTGGTAAAAATATTGATATTGTTTTTCTTCAGCCACGTCAGCGTCTCCTCCGAAGTGGCCGAGGCCACAGGTACGGTAAACAGCGTGCCCACACTGGAGCGAATGACGTTGGGGTTGTAAAAATCCGTCTGCGGGTCGCAGATGATCACGGCATCCAGCGCAGCCGCATCGGCCGTGCGCAGCAAAGCGCCCAGGTTGCCGGGCTTCTCTACGGCCTCCACCACCAGCAGCAGCGGGTTGGCGCTGAGTTTGATGTCGCGCAGGTGGTGCGTATTCATTTGTGCCACGGCCACCACACCACCGGAGTTTTCGCGCACAGCAATCTTGTCGAACACCTCGCGCGTAACGGGTATCACCAGCTTGTTCTGTTGCAGCGCTGCCGGCAATTGCTGCAGCGAAATCAGCTCCTCGCAGTAGAATAAGTTGCCGATGACATAGCCGGCTTCGAGGGCCCATTGAATTTCGCGCAAGCCTTCAATCACGAACAATTGCTGCTTCCTGCGCTCGCGGGGTTTCTCCAACGCCAGCAGACTTTTAATCTTCGGGTTTTGGGTACTGGCGATGACCGTGCCGGATTTCATGCGGAAAATTTACCTCCTTTAAGGCAAACCGAAGCAAATTTTATCTGCCATTTTGAAACCCAT
>DAIPHR010000152.1:0-7554 GCA_036771215.1 Cyclobacteriaceae bacterium | reverse complement strand
GTTTTGGTAGTGATGCTTGACCGAAAATCCTTTGGGCAGTCTGAAGTCATAGGTCATCTGCGACAGGAATGCCATGTTTCTTTCATCCCACATGATCTTAAGTACTTAATTCAAACGCGCTGATGTAAAAGCCTCCTGCCTGTACGTACTCAATCAGGCGTGTATAAAAAGGATGGCTGCCAAGCGTGGCGCTGTCGCCCACCATGATTAGTTTTTTTCGTGCGCGGGTCATGGCCACATTGGTTCTGCGGATGTCCGCGAGAAATCCCACTTCACCTTTGTCGTTGCTGCGCACCAGGCTAATGGCAATCGCATCGCGTTCCTGTCCCTGAAAGGCATCCACGGTGTTGATCGTGATCAGCTTGTGGAGCGGCTCCAACACGGCTGAGGCTTCGGCCAGTTTGATCAGGTAGTCCACCTGGGCACGATAAGGCGTAATGATGCCGAGGGTGATATTTTCTTCCATCCAGGCGTCCGGACCAATCTCGTCTATGAGCTTTTCGACCTGCCGGATGAGCAGTTGCGCCTCCTCTTCATTGAAACGGCTGAGGGTCTCCGGGTCTTGCTTTTCCTGGTAGCCACAGCCGGCCGTATCGATGAATTCAACCGGTGGCTGGTGTGGCCGCAGGCGCCAGCTCTTCACCGCCTCATGGGCTTCTAACTGGTGGTGGTAAAACTCGCGCGAGGAAAACGCCATGATACTTTCGTGCATGCGGTACTGCACCTTGAGCATGCGACTCCAGTCGGTATGTCGTTCAATTCCTTTTTCGAATAAGGTTTTGGCCAGGCCCGCTTTAGCCGCTTCCGCGGATTTGATGGTGGGGGGCAGTTGCTGATGGTCACCGGCAAAGATCACACGCTCGGCCCGCAACATCGGGATCCAACAGGCTCCTTCCAGGGCCTGCCCGGCTTCATCGATAAAGGTGGTTTTGTATTTGCGCCCACGCAGCACCGGATGCGAGGCACCCACCAGTGTGCAGCAGATGGCTTGTGCCGAATTCAGTAAATCGTTGGTGATGTAGAATTCCAACAGGTCAGCGTCAGCTTTCAAAAGACGGGCCTCCTCGTACAACAACCTGCGTTGCTCTTTTTCGTGATGGCCAAATCGTTTTTTGTATTTGCCCGCCATGCCTTTGAGTTGCTCCATGCGCTTGCGCAGCGATTTCAATTCGGGAAAGTGCGCATGGGCCGCGATGCGGGCATCCAGCGTTTTGCTCAGCGTGTGCTCGGTAACGCGGGCCGGGTGGCCAATACGCACCACGTTAAGGCCAAGTTCATCCAGTTTTTCAACCAGCACATCCACGGCTGCGTTGGACGGGGCGCACACCAATACCTGCCCCTCTGCCCGTGCAATGGCCACAATGGCGCGCGACAGCGTGGTTGTCTTGCCGGTGCCGGGCGGCCCGTGAATGAAGGCCACATCCGCTGCCCGCACAACGTTTTGCAAGGCTTCCAACTGGCTGCCATTCAGCAACCCCGCGTGTGGTTCGTTTTGCGCAGCCGGTTTTTCTGCCAGGGCGAGGGGTGCTCGTTCGCCCAGCAAGGTTTCCCGCAACTCAGCCACCCGGTTTTCCTCCGCCTTGATCACCTTCTGCAGCGCCAGTTCCATTTCGCGGTAGGTCATCTCATCAAACATCACGTCTACACCCAACTGACCATCATCCAGCCAGTCGGGCAGTTCTTCGCTGTTGAGCGTGATCACCATCTGGTTGTCGCGCACGTAATTGATTACACCGCCCACGTGCTCTTTCTCGGGTTTGCCCGAAGCATTGCAAAACACGTTAACCGACTTGCCGCTCTGGAACGCATGGGGCGCTTCCAGGCGCGAGGTTCGTTCCACTTCAATGATGAGTCGTTCCCCCGTTCCTATGTAATCTTCCTTGAGCCGCACCGGGTA
The DNA here is from genome assembly GCA_036771215.1 of Cyclobacteriaceae bacterium. GTDB lineage: Bacteria > Bacteroidota > Bacteroidia > Cytophagales > Cyclobacteriaceae > ELB16-189. The sequence continues at coordinate 5,657 of DAIPHR010000152.1, read as the reverse complement.
CCAGGTGGTGCCTTCTTCCACCCGTTGGTGGAGGCTGCGCAGCAGCACTTTTTGGCGATAGTATTCCAAATCGGCTTGCCGCTCCAGCCGGGTGAGTTCCAGTGTTCGTTGCAGTTGTTCGCGGGCAGTCATCGGGGCTGCAAAGATAGAACGGCCCGCGGTAGCTCAGGAAAACCAGTGGTAGAGTTTGTGAAAATAAATGCCGCCCAACAATCCCTGGAAAGTTCCCCAGGCCACATCGAGCAGGGCTATCCACAATGGGTAGTTTTTGACGAACGACAAGTTGGTGAAGTCGTACACCGCATACAGGCAAAAGCCGGTGAAGGCGCCCACACCCATTGCAACCATCCATCGCTGATCCAGTTGCAGGGCAAGCCCCACCACAAAACTGATGCAGAGCGACAAGACTACCTGTGCGATGAGGCCCATGGGAATGTTGAAGATGATTCTACCTTCGCCATCCAGTTCGGCCAGGTGGCCCAGCGTTTGCCGATACCATTTGCTGGCGATTACGGCCAGCCACAGGTAGTCCAGCAGGATGAAAACAACCACCGAAACGGCAGCGGCTTTGAGAAATTTGGAGGTGAGCAGGAATGTCATTTCAAAAGATAATGGTATGTGACGATGAGTAATGAAACCACAATATAAACGATGACAAGCGAGAAATTCACTTTTTTTGTGATCGGCTCGAACCCTTTCCTGAAATTCACCTGGCTACCGATGAGCAGGTCATGTAATCCACGATGAGCGAAGTCAAATACGGCAAAGAAGATCACCCCAAAAGAAATCAACAGAAAAAGAATGGCTAATGCATATCGCTCACGGGCATCATCAGGATAAATCGGCCACAAGTACATCATCAAAGTTGGACCGTAATACGTGAAAGAAATCAGTGCACTACGCGCAAATGACTTGACAAGGTTTAAGTAGGCCCCGGATTTGTCATGCACGCGAATTTTGAATACAAGTTTTCCCAACGATTGCCCTTTCGTCAATTTATGATTTGAGATCGTGAAGTAGACAATTGCGAAATAGAACCCGTAAACCGATTGACCAACGTAGTCGAAAATTGCCCAAAGCACGATTAGGTCGGCAAGGCAGATCAACGAGATATCAACAACCGCTGCGAAGAATCGCCTGACAAAAGGAAACTCCACGGGCTCGTTCCAGATCTCATCGTAGATATTCCGAAAAAACTTCATTCAAAACATTTTGGACTGGTAGGTTAATAAAAGTTTCCCTACACGTCTTTGTTTGTGAGGTTCTAAATTCAGGAATCCATTTCGATTTTTTGACTTGTCCCGGCAATCAATTCAAATCCTCATGGCTGAATCAACTTCTTCAACTTCGCCAGCTGCTCCTGGTTGGCCTTTGAGTTAATCGTTGTAAAAATCCCTTGCTTTTCGCGCGTGGTTAATCGCCAACTCAGCGAGGCCCGCGTGCTGTTTTGGCGTATGCTATCCATACCCCGCAAAATCGGCACATAGCTTTCGGCCTGGTATTGCAGATCAACCCGGTCGATGGGCTGGTGCAACCACGCACTGGCCTGCCCGATCAACAGGTCGCTGGTGATATCCTGAAAGTTTTCAAAATTGTTGTAGACACTGCTGATCGGCTGGGTGATATCATCGATGATGGTTTGTCCCTTTTTCGGAGCAATGGTTCCCAGCTTGGGCGAATCCCGGATGGACACCAGCACCACGCCCGAGGTATTCTCGTTGATCCAGTCTTTGAAGGCAAACATAAAACGCACCGCATCGCTCAGGCCAAAATTGTCGGAGATGCCCGCGTCCATAATCTGAATGGGCGGGTTCGAAGGTAGTGTGGTGTTGGGCGTGATGTACGGAAACGTGGCACTCATGCGCAGGGCCGACAGAAACCGCAAGCTGTCCCCGTTTTGCTCCCGAAATAAATGATAGAAATCTACCCCGCTGTATTTGGCCGAAGAATACCGCTCGAGGTTTTCCACATCATAATTCATAAAGGAAACGGGCCGGGCTGCAATGAAGAGTTTCCGGCCGTCATTCACCACGGTAGGTGTTAAAATGATGGTTGGAATAGCCCCGGACAACTCCCAATGCCGATACGCACTTACGGGTTTGTCCATCAAACCCTCCGTGATCTCGTTCAGTTGTTGTTCAAAGGTATAGGCCCGGTCGCGTTTGTGCGTCATGCCCGCGTATGCAAACTGGGTGAAGTCTACAAACAAAGCGTTAGCCATCATTCTGAAGATGAGGGGATTCAGATTATCCGTGGCAATCCGATCGCGGTGGACAGCTGCATAGGGTTCAATCTTTTCACCCAAAAGTGCTCGTAACTTTAATTCGCGGAAATAACTCGCACCGATCAGTCCACCCGAGGCACCCGTAACCAGAATGCTTTGTTTCATCAGCGCACCGTTGGTGAGGCTATCCGCCCGTTGCAGTGCACTCAGCGCCCACAGTGCTGCGCGCTTGCCGCCTCCGCTTACGCAGAGAAAGACCATCTTGGGTTTTTCTTCGCCAAATTTTTTACGCCAGTTTTTCAACCCGATTAAGGTAACCCTACGGTCGCCCTCCTGGTGCGCGCTGTCGTTCAGGTGCTGCAATGATCGTATGTTGTATTCAGCCGGGTAGGTGTTGTAGTTCAGGCCAAAAGCCTCATACTTGCGGCTGAAAAAATCTTCACCCACCAGGTAGTTGACCACCAGAAACAAGATGAGCCCCACCGTAGCCGACCAGCCACCGAACCAATACTTGAATGCCCCCGAGAGCATGACGAAGATGGTCAGGAAAATGACGAAGCTGCTGGCGGCCGGCAGCTGAAATACAGGATTGTCTTTGAACAACCCCAGCACGAGCACGAGGGCAAATATGAAAAGCTCAATGATCACGAGGTTAAGATGATTTTGGTCAAATACCTGAAGGATGGTGGCCTTGTCGTAAAAGCTTATGTTCTCCACAGGCTTAAAACGTGTGCGGTCCCAGTAATAGTCCACCCGCACCTGCTTTTTACGGGCAATGTCCAGCTTCTTGATGGCACTGGCGCGTGTCATCTTCACACTTGATTTCAGGCGTTCATCAATCCGGCAAACAACATAGCGAAAGATGTCTTTGTTGGTAAGCCGGAAGTAGGTATAAAATACCAGTGTCATCATGCCATACCCGGTCAGCAACCCGGCCACAGACGTTATCAGTCCGTACTGACTGCGGTATTCGTTATTGACCTGAAAAACAATGATTTCATACAGGTAAATGGCCAGAAAAACAAACGGGATCAGGCTGTTGTTCACGGCAAACTTGGTGAAAGGCTTGGGCAACGTCCCCACAAAGGAAAACCGATGGCCATCGTTGATGTAACTGGTGATGTGAAAGGCGGTAGTGAAGCCGGCCGTTACGGCTCCCATAATGAAAAAACTGGTAAAGTTAACCCGGTTCAGGTACTCGGGATCGAGAAAAAGGTACGGAATGCCGAGGTACTTGCCGAAGTTGCCCGTGATCATGGCAAATACAATGATCCAACACAAGAGCAGCACCTGGTTGCGCCTGAAGTTGTTGAGTAATAGCTGTACCGGAAACGAATAGTAGACCTTCGGGAAAAAGAAGTATAGGGTACGAAACATAGTAATGGCCCCACGAATGTATTGAATTCCGGGAAGAAAACAGGTGCAAAAAAATAGGAGGTTAACTTCTTCAAACAATTTTTTTTGGTGGTAACTTGTACAGCTCAAATGACGAAGTCGTTCACCATTTACCGCTCTTCAGCCGGCTCCGGAAAAACGCGTACGCTGGCAAAGGAGTACATCCGGCTGGCGTTGGCCACCGATGCCTCAGGTTTCCGCCATATTCTGGCCGTGACGTTCACCAACAAGGCCACCCAGGAGATGAAGCAACGCATTTTGGAATACCTGGCCGATTTCGCGGCAGGTCGCTCCAACAACCTGACGCAGGAGTTGAAATCGGAACTGCAATTTACCGATCAGCAGTTGCGCAAAAAAAGCGCAGATGTTCTCTCATTGATTCTGCATCGCTACTCGCAGTTTTCCGTCAGCACCATCGATGCATTCTTCCAGCGCGTGATCCGGTCTTTTACACGCGAGGCGGGCTTGCTCGGCAACTTCCGGCTGGAGCTGGACAACGATTTGGTACTGGACGAGGTCATTGCAGCTTTGCTGGACGAACTGGGGCCTGATCACCAGCAACTGACGGAATGGGTGGTACGCTTTTCGCGTGATCGCCTCGAGGAGGGTTCCTCCTGGAATATCACGCAGTCGCTAAAGGACTTTGCACGCGAGATTTTCAATGAAGATTTCAAGATCGTAGAAGAGCGGGTTTTGGGCGTCACCAAAGAGACCCATCAGGAGGTAATGAAAAACCTTCGGGCCGAATGCGCTACGTTTCGAGCGGTAATGAAAAAGAAAGCGGATGAGGCCCTGGCTATATTGGCAGCCGAAGGGCTTACCGTGGAGGATTTCAACTTCAAAGACATCGGCACGGCTTATTCATATTTTCGAACATTTTCCGAGGGCAACTACGTTGGCACCCGGGGTGCCCGTCTGCAAGCCTACCTGGCCGGTGCGGAGGCCTGGGCTAAGAAAAATTCGAAAGGCAACCACATGCGGACCGTGGCAGAAGCACAGTTGCTTCCGATTCTCCGTGCGATGGCGGCCCACGATGAGCAGTACGGCAAGGACTTTCATACCGCGGAGGTGATCTTGAAAAACTACTACGCCTTTGGCCTGTTGGCCGATATCACGCGCAAGCTGCAACACTACAAGAGCGAAAACAACCTGATGCTGCTCGCAGATGCTCCGCAATTTCTCCAGCGATTGATCCGCGACAGCGATACGCCTTTTATTTATGAGAAGGTGGGATCTTGGTTCAATCACTATCTCATTGACGAGTTTCAGGATACCAGCCGGTTGCAGTGGGAAAATTTTGTTCCGCTGCTCAGCGAAGCAGCCGACCAGCATCATGAAAATCTGATTGTGGGCGATGTGAAGCAATCCATTTACCGCTGGCGCGGGGGCGATTTACAGTTGCTGCAACGTGATGTGGTCCAGCGATTTGGTGGTGAACGGGTAAACGTACAGGCGCTCGACCGGAATTTCCGCAGTGCAGGCCACATCGTTGCGTTCAACAACCGCTTTTTTGCAGCCGCGGCCAAGCTGGTGTCGCGCGAGGTAGAGGATGAGTTTCCCGCCCAGGTATACACGGATGTTGCGCAGCAGGTGTCGAAATGGCCGGAGGCCGGTTATGTGCGCATCGAGTTTTTGGAAGAAGATGAAGGCGACTGGAAAGAATCCGTATTGAAACAGTTGCCCCGTTGGCTGGAGGAACTGCATGCACATGGAATAGCACTGAGCGATATTGCGATTTTGGTGCGCGAAAATCAGGAGGGCCAGCGCATCGCCTATTTTCTGCTGCAACATCAGCAATCCCCGGAAGCAAAGCCGGACTTCCGGTACGATGTGGTCTCCAACGATTCACTGCGCCTGGATTCGGCATGGTCGGTGAATGTACTCACTACCGCTTTTCTTTTTTTGAAAAATCCGGAAGATCGCATTGCGCGTGCTCAACTTGCCTTTGAGCTGGCCGGAGATGCTTCGCGTGATTTATTTGAGAAGGCCCGGAAAAATGAGTTGGCCGATTTTATCCCGGAGGAGTTCATCCTCGGGG
>DAIPHR010000151.1:0-7579 GCA_036771215.1 Cyclobacteriaceae bacterium | reverse complement strand
AATGTATTGATCTTCAACTTCAACTATGAGTTTTCTAAAAATAGTCTTATATGATTCAGGCACTAGTCGAGGAGTTTCATCCTTTACTTTTGTCGACAAATAGGGAAATAGCAAGGCAAAGTAGAAATTGAATCGTAGGTCGTTAGTCACGATATCATAGTAGCTCTTGGTTATTGCGTTTTGTTCTGAATACTCAGTAACAAATTCAATTGACTTAACATACTTTTCCTTACTCCTTTGGTATATATATTCATAGTCCAGTTTTTCAGATATTTCGAGGTTACTATTATTCGGGAAAACATAGCCGAATTTCTTGTTAACCAGGGCCAACAAAATTAATTCGGCATGAGATCGACTTCCGCCAAATTTATACTTATACTCTCCACTGCTTGCACATTCCACATCTATTGTGTCGCCAGGCAATAAATACATCGGGTAAATGTCAAAATCTCGAGAGAAATGAAAGAAAGTCTGACTTGTAATTTTTACAAACACGGACTTTGAGTCTGGGGTAATAGTCCCATTCTTCACGAAATCAAACAAAGTTACTGACTCACCAAAATCATCATAATATGCGAAAAAAGCATCATCGATTCCGTTAGCGCACGATTGTTGTCTGATGAGGATCCCTGCTTGCGCATTTGAAACAAACTGCCCAAAAACACTTATCAAAAATGGCAAAAAATGCTTTCCCATATCTTATCTAACATTCAAAGGATTGGTCTCAATGTGTAATTTATACTCATTGAGACCAACATTCTAGCTACCAGCAGTCAACTCTGCAAGCGCTGACATCAAGAACACGACAATTTTGGAGACCCCAAACCATACATTCACCAGGTCTACCGGGACAAGCACCGCTGATCGCCAAAATGTCACCATCATCTAACGTTGCTCTGATCAAGCATTGTGACCCACCCTTCACATCTTTAAGATGTTCTCTGTCAAGGGAAAATTGTGATTCTCTGAATTTTTCAAATGCGCTCATAGAAATTTCTGGAAATAATTCTTCACCTACTCATTCGCTTTTCGGCATCCGCGGTTGTTGCTTTGTTGCAATCAACAATTCAAACATAAATCGGGGCAGTCCGGCCATACCGGAATGAAGGTCAAAAACCGAAAAATATTTTCCGCCTCTTAAAAAACCGGCATTTTGCCCCGGTTTTTCACCCACCACCAGCAAAAAACTCTGTTCGTAGTAGTACGAGCGCCTTTCGCGGCAATAGGCGATTTTGGCGCCCAACTCCCGCAATTCGCTCAATTCTTCCATCAGCACCGATTTGCCCAGGCCCAGTTTGGCTGCAAACTCCTCAGGCGTGCCGGTGGCCTTCCTTCGAATGAGGTCGTCCATTCGATTCAACCGTTCGATGTACTTTAATAAACTCATACCTATTTCAGTTTTATAATTTCCGAATTACGATTAAAAAGGCGTCTAACGGCTCGTTCACTTCCGCCATCAGCCGTCTGACGCCTGCTTACCTTATTGTCGTTATTAGTTTCCAAGCTCCAACTGATTTTTCACCAACTCAAAATACTTACCTTTTGTGCAGGTGAGTTCCTCGTGGGTGCCTACCTCTACAATTTTCCCCTTTTCCAGCACCACAATCTGGTCGGCATTCTTTACGGTGCTCAGCCGATGGGCAATCACCAGTACCGTTTTGCCGGCAAAAAACTGGTCGAGGTTCTCCATAATCACCTTTTCGTTGTTGGCGTCCAATGCACTGGTGGCTTCATCGAAGAAGATGAACTCCGGGTTTTTATACACGGCACGGGCAATCAGCAGCCGCTGTTTTTGGCCCTGGCTTAATCCAATGCCGTTGGCCCCCACCTTGGTGTTATAGCCCAGCGGCAGGGATTCAATATGTTCGCGGATGTTGGCCACGGTAACAGCATGCCGTAATTTCTTCCGGTCGATGCTCTCGTCACTCAACGCAATATTGCGGGCAATCGTATCCGAAAAAATGAAGCCATCCTGCATCACGGTGCCGCACCGCTGCCGCCAGGTTGAGGCCGGTATGCTTTTGAGTGGCAAACCCCCCAGCTCAATCTGGCCGCCCTGGGGTTGGTAGAACTTGAGCAACAGCTTCATCAGGGTGGTTTTGCCGCTGCCGCTGGCCCCCACAATGGCGGTAACTTTTCCCTCCGGGATGATCAGGTCGATATCCTCCAGCACCTTGGGCGAATGCGGGCCCTCATACTGAAAGGAGAGGTTTTTGATCATGATGGTTTTGCTTTCGGGCAGTTCAATTCGCTGCAGATGATCGTGTGCGGGCTCTTCCTCTTCGGCCGCATGGATTTCGCCAATGCGCTCGAGGCTGAGGCGCGCATCTTGAAAATCGCGCGTAAAGGCAATGAATTCATTGACGGGCGCATTCAAATGCCCGATGATATACTTCACGGACAGCATCATACCCAGTGTCATGTCGCCCTTCATCACTGCCAGTGCAGCCATCACCTTGATCATGATGTTCTTGGACTCGTTCAAAAACAAACTGCCCGCGTCTTGATACTGTTGCAAACGCGTTGAGGACACGCTGATGTGGAAAAGCTTGGCCTGAATCCGTTCCCACTCCCAACGCTTTTAGGTTTGGCAATTGTTGATTTTGATCTCCCCAATTCCCTGCACGGTCTGAATGAGATTACTTTCGTTTTCGGCCATCTACTGGAACCGTTTATAGTCGAGTTCGGCCCTGCGCTTGAGGAATAGCAGGATGTACAAAACATAAACCGCACTAAGCCCGAAGAAAACCAAAAAGATGGGAATGTGGTAAATGGCCAGCACGATGCCGAAGATGACGAGGTTAAAAAAGGTAAACAGGATATTGAGGGACGAGGTGCTCAAGAACCGTTCGATGCGGCTGTGATCTTCCACACGCCTGAGGATGTCGCCAATCATCTTTCCCTCGAAAAACGACATGGGCAGCTTAAACAGCTTCGAGAGAAAATCGGAGATGATCGAAATGTTAATGCGTGTGCTGAGGTGGAGTAAAATCCACCTGCGTATGAAATCCACCGCCAGACGGCTGGTGAGCAACACAAATTGACCTGCCAGCACCAGATAGACAAACTGGATGTTTTGGGTGTTGATGCCAACATCTACAATGGACTGCGTGAGAAAAGGCAACGCTAATTGAATAAGGCTACCGGTTAGCAACCCCAGAACCAGTTGAACCACCAGTTTACGGTGTTGGGCAAGGTAGCCCAACAAATACCCGAGGCTGCGCTTGCGGGTGGCTTCAGATTCAGGCTCCCGGTTGTAAAACTCCGGGGTGGGTTCCAGCAGCAGGGCGATGCCGGTCTCCTGGCCATTGTCTTGTGAAGAAAGCCAGCCTTTTTTGAATTCATCGTGGGAGTAGGTTACCAGGCCGGCAGCGGGGTCGGCTACGAAGACTTCCTTTTTGGTGATTTTATAGACAACCACAAAGTGGCGCTGGTACCAGTGGGCGATACAGGGCAGCAGCGCATCTTTGACCAATTTCTCAAACGGGATCTTCACCCCGATGGTCCGGAAGCCGATGGCTTCGGCTGCATCGCTGATGCCGAGCAGAGATACACCCTCGCGGGTGATGTACGATTTTTCGCGCAACTCGTGCAATTGGTAACTGCGCCCATAGTGGCGGGCCACCATGCGCAGGCAGGTGGGGCCACAGTCCATGGCATCCAATTGAATGTACATTGGAAATTTTCGCATCAGCTAATTTGACCCTTCCAACTAAGCTCTAAACTATAACGCCTCTTCAGTCAACCATAGCCCATGTAATATTTTCGATGAATTTGTCGAAAACCGGCATGAACCCATGCTGTTTCGGCTTCGGGGTACGGCTGCGAAACTCTTACCTTTCTCACCTCAAAATAGTAAGTTGCCGGTAAATGCGCATCGACATCATCACCACGCTGCCTAAATTGCTGGAAGGACCGTTCAGCGACAGCATCATGAAACGGGCGCAGCAAAAAGGATTGGTGACGGTAGCCGTACACGACCTGCGCGCGTACAGCACGAACAAACACCGCAGTACCGATGACTACGCGTTTGGCGGTGGTGCCGGCATGGTGATGATGGTTGAACCCATCGACCGTTGCCTGACGGCACTCCGGGCCGAGCGCTCGTATGATGAGGTTATCTACATGAGCCCGGATGGCGAGTTGCTCACGCAGTCGATCGCCAATGAATTGAGCCTGAAGCAAAACCTGATTCTGCTGTGCGGGCACTATAAAGGCGTGGACGAGCGGGTGCGCCAACACCTGATCACCCGGGAAATTTCCATTGGCGATTATGTGCTCTCTGGCGGTGAGCTGGCGGCAGCCGTGGTGGCCGATGCGGTTATCCGCCTCCTGCCGGGGGTCCTCAACGATGAAACTTCCGCTCTCACCGACTCCTTCCAGGACGGCCTGGTAGCCCCGCCCGTGTACACCCGGCCAGCCGAGTACAAAGGATGGAGCGTGCCCGAAGTGCTGCTTTCGGGCAATCCGGCCCGAATTGAGGAATGGAAGCAGGAACAGGCCGTTGAACGCACCCGAAAACGCAGGCCGAACCTATTAAACGACTAAAAATCAGCTATCTGCAGGATTATTGGGCCTCGGCTTTGCTCAGGCGGGGTGGTTTTCTATCTTTGCAGTCCTTTTTTAACGGATACGAGTATGGCGGAAGCAAAAAAGAAGGTTGACCTCATGAAGGTAGCCGAGCAGGAGTTGAATGCCAAGCGGCCCTCCCTGCCCAATTTCAAGCCCGGTGATACAGTGAATGTTCACGTGAAAATCAGCGAAGGAAACAAGGAGCGTATCCAGCAGTTTCAAGGCGTGGTGCTTTACCGCAGAGGCAAAGGCACGAACGGGGAGTCATTCTCGGTACGCAAAGTCTCCAACGGCATTGGCGTGGAGCGTATTTTCCCGTTCCTCTCCCCCAGCATCGATAAAATTGAACTGATTAAGTCCGGTAAAGTGCGCAGGGCCAAGTTGTATTATATGAAGGGCCGTCAGGGTAAGTCGGCACGCATAAAAGAAAAATTAAGCGGGCAGGTAGCCGAAGTGGCCGCCAACTGATTTACCCCGCCTTTGAAGAAGCCCGCTGCCCAGCAGCGGGCTTTTTTGTTTGCAACCGTTTGATTAACAGTGATTTGAGCTCTTTGGAAGACCGCCCTCCGGCAGCTATATTTGTTTCCCTTTTTAAATCAAAACATGGCAAAGCAATCCCTCTCCGACCTGCTCGGCAAAGACGCAGATCAACTCCTCCAGCACACCTGCAAAACCATTTCAAAAGATCAACTTCATCTGCCAGGGCCGCAGTTTGTCGATCACGTTTTCGGACCTTCTAACCGTACGCCCCAGGTGTTGCGCAGCTTGCAGTGGCTATTTGATACCGGTCGCCTGGGCGGCACCGGCTATTTGTCCATTCTCCCGATTGACCAAGGCATTGAACATAGCGCAGGGGCTTCTTTCGCCAAGAACCCAATCTACTTCGATCCGGAAAACATCGTAAAACTGGCTATCGAAGGTGGATGTAACGGAGTGGCCACCACGTTTGGTGCGCTGGCCATGACCTCGCGGAAGTACGCGCATCGAATTCCGTTCATTGTCAAGATTAACCACAATGAACTCCTCACCTACCCCAACAAGGCAGACCAGATCATGTTTGGCTCGGTGCGCGATGCGTGGAACCTGGGCGCAGTAGCCGTGGGGGCCACCATCTATTTTGGTTCAGACAACTCCACCCGGCAGATTATGGAAGTGGCCAAGGCTTTTGAAGAAGCGCATAGCCTGGGCATGGGCACCATTCTCTGGTGCTATACCCGCAACAGTGCCTTCAAGAAAGACGGTAAAGATTATCATGTGTCGGCCGACCTGACCGGGCAAGCCAACCACCTGGGTGTTACCATCCAGGCCGACATCATCAAGCAGAAACTGGCCGAAAACAACGGTGGCTACAAGGCTCTGAATACCGGTGGCAGCAGCTACGGTAAACTGGATGAGCGAATTTATACCGAACTAACCTCTGACCATCCCATCGACTTGTGCCGCTACCAGGTGATCAACTGCTACAACGGACGGGCGGGTTTGATTAACTCCGGTGGTGACTCCAAAGGCGCCAGTGACATGGCCGATGCTGTACGCACAGCTGTGATCAACAAACGGGCCGGTGGCATGGGGCTCATTTCGGGTCGCAAGGCATTTCAGCGCCCATTGAAAGATGGCGTAGAAATTCTGAACGCCATCCAGGACGTATACCTGGATGAGTCTGTTACCATCGCCTGATTAAACGAACGAGCATGCCTTGGTTTAAACGAACCGATAAAGGAATTCTGACCCCCACCGAAGCCAAACGGGAAGTTCCGGATGGCTTGTGGTTTAAATCGCCCGGAGGCAAAATTGTACACACGCGCGAGTTAAAGAACAACGCCTACGTGGTACCCGAAGAGGATTACCACGTGAAAGTCGGATCCAAAGAATACTTCGAGATTCTTTTCGACAACAATGAGTTTACGGAGCTGGACGCCAACATGGAATCGGGTGACCCGCTCAAGTTTGTTGATACGAAGCCCTATCCGAAAAGAATTAAGGAGTCGCAGGCGAAGACACAACTGAAAGATGCGGTGCGCACCGCCTATGGTAAGATGAACGGGCACGAGATTGTCGTGGCCTGTATGGATTTCAGTTTCATTGGTGGCTCGATGGGCAGTGTAGTGGGCGAAAAAATAGCGCGTGCGGCTGACCACGCGCTGAGAACTAAGACTCCCTTGCTGATCATTTCCCGCTCGGGTGGCGCGCGCATGATGGAGGCCGGGCTATCGTTAATGCAATTGGCTAAGGTTTCCGCCAAACTGGCCTTGCTGGACGAAGCGAAGATACCGTACTTCTCCCTGCTCACGGACCCCACGACCGGAGGTGTTACGGCTTCGTACGCGATGTTGGGCGATTTCAACATTGCCGAACCCGGCTCCCTGATTGGATTTGCCGGTCCGCGCGTAATTCGCGAAACCATTGGAAAAGATTTACCCAAAGGATTTCAGAGTGCCGAGTTTGTACTCGACCATGGTTTTCTTGACTTTATTGTTGATCGAAGAAACCTGAAGGCACGGCTGACTACGTTGTTGCAACTTTTGGCCCATTAAGCCCAACCCTTGGGTTCCCGTCCGCTACGCTGATCACTCCACAACTGAGCAATAAAAAAGGCTGCCCATGGGCAGCCTTTTTTATGGATCGAAAAATCAGCTAATCAATAGCCGGCATTTTGCACGAGGTTCTTATTGACATCCGTCTCACGCTGAGGGATCGGGAATATCAACTTGAAGTCGTTGAACGGAACCGAAGTAGTGCCACCAACACCACCGGGGGCCGCCTTGCCGTTTCGCTTGTTGTCATGCATGAAATGACCCTCAAATGCTAATTCAAGGTCACGCTCCAACAAGATCTCATCAACCGATGCAATGCTTGCCTTGTTAGCCAGCCCTGCCCGGTTGCGAATCCGGTTAACATCATTCAGCGGAGTGTCACCTACTGAGGTACCTAACCGGAAGTTGGCTTCCGCGCGTGTCAGGTAGGCTTCAGCCAGGCGCATAACCGGCACATGACCAAAACGATCGAG
>DAIPHR010000150.1:0-7640 GCA_036771215.1 Cyclobacteriaceae bacterium | reverse complement strand
ATTTTTTATTACTCCATGACAAACCCCGGTGAACTCGATCGAAAGCTGGCCGAAGGCTAAAGCAAAGCCGGTGTGGTGGCCCGGGAAGTTCTGACCCGCGGTCGCACCCGACTCGGCTACCGGTAGCGGTCCTATTTGGGCCAAACTACCTGCTGCTTCTCTTTCCCGATGTTCAAAATCAGCCGTAGCGGGTTGGGCACAATCACCAGTTTGGTTTCGCGGCCGGGGAGCTTTTCAACCTCAACATAAACACCTTCCTGCGAGGACACGACATACTCATTGTTGCCGTTTACATCATAATGTTTGGCCAGGTAAGCTATGGGGTATAACAACTCCGAATCCGGGCACCACTCGTCATGTACCTCCTGTAAGATGGACTCCAGCGCTTCACCATGATTAACCTGAAAAGCATCTTCCAGATCATGAAGTTGCTCTTCCAGATCATCGTAATGGGGATTGTTGTAGTCGACTTTCTCCAGTTCCAGGCGCTTGCTCACAATTTCCAGTATCGCCCGATCCATTTCTTTCACATCCATAACCCTGATTTTTTCCAAGGTAAGAGAAACGGCCGTGATTTTAAAAGTGTACGTTTCAATCTCGTACTTTTGCAGAAACAAAACCGGTATGACCCAGGATTTCCTCCCGATTAACGGCACCGATTACATCGAATTTTATGTCGGCAATGCCAAGCAGGCCGCTCTGTTTTACCAGCATTGCTTTGGATTTCAGTTGGTCGCCTATTCAGGCCCCGAAACGGGCAGCCGCGAGCGCACCTCCTACGTGCTGCAGCAGAATAAAGTGCGACTGGTGCTCACCTCCTCGCTCCATCAGCAATCAGAAGTGGCCGAGCACGTGAAGAAGCACGGAGATGGGGTAAAAGTACTGGCCCTTTGGGTGGACGATGCCCGCCAATCATTCGAGGAAACAGTTAAGCGGGGAGCAAAACCGGCTGCTGAGCCCCGCGTTGTACGCGATGAGCAGGGCGAAGCCGTAGTGGCCTCAATAGGTACCTATGGCGAAACCATCCACACATTTGTGGAACGAAAGAATTACCGGGGTGTATTTTTGCCCGGCTTTAAACCGGTTAGGTCATCTTTTCAGGCAAAGCCCATTGGTCTTCAATATATCGATCATTGTGTTGGCAATGTTGAACTCGGCCAAATGAACCGTTGGGTAGAGTTCTACGAAAAGGTGATGGGCTTCAACCTCCTGGTGACTTTTGACGATAAAGATATTTCGACCGAGTACAGCGCCTTGATGTCCAAAGTGGTTGCCAACGGGAACGGCTACATCAAGTTCCCGATCAACGAGCCTGCCGATGGCAAAAAGAAATCCCAGATTGAAGAGTATCTGGACTTTTACAACGGGCCGGGCGTTCAACATATCGCTATCGCCACCCACGACATCATTGAAACGGTAAGCGAACTACGCCAGCGGGGCGTTGAGTTCCTGTATGTGCCTGAGGTGTATTACGAGGATGTTATGGACCGGGTGGGTACCATCAACGAATCGCTCGAAGAGCTGAAGAAACTCAATATTCTCATCGACCGGGATGAGGAAGGGTACCTGCTTCAGATATTCACCAAGCCCGTGCAAGACCGGCCCACTGTTTTCTTCGAAATCATTGAACGCAACGGGGCCAAGAGTTTCGGGAAAGGCAATTTCAAAGCTTTGTTTGAATCTATTGAACGCGAGCAGGAATTGCGTGGTAATCTCTAAAAGGCATCTCAAAAAATCTCTGGCAGCAATACCGGATTGGTCCCGTATCTCCTTCGCTTGGTCAAAATGGGATTCCGGCATCCCGCAAATGCGGGACCGGAATCACTTTTTGTCTTACTAGAGGCTTTTTGAGATGCCCAAAAATCGAACGTCCGTGACCAGGCCAGTTACGGACCAATCACGGATGATTGTGCCTGTGTACGGTTACTTCTTGAAGAACATCCGGGTGATGAAAATTCCGTTGCCATCACTTTTTCCGGCATCGCTTTCCACCCCGCTGGTCACGAACACCAATTGCCAGCCATCCTTTATCATATCATTGATCTTGGACGTGATGACCGCATCGTTGGAGGATATGTTCTGAAAGTTGATACCCGTCAACGAATAGAAGTTCAAAAGCTTCGTTTCATCAAAGGCATCAATTTTCACGTCATCGCGACTAACGTCACCCTGGTCGCTCTTAGTGCCCTTAACGCGGGAAGTAGTCAGTGCTTTGTAATCAGCACTTTCCTTAGGCTCCGTCATACGCGAACGTCCAATACCGCCTGGCACAATCGATTCCACAACGGTAACCACCTTGAATTCCTGGGCTACGGCCGAAAGCGTTGAAGAACCCAAAATGAAGAGGATAACAAGTAATCTCATAGTTTTTTTGTTTTTTGACTAATCTACGGCATATCAAAACGTGAGTTACCGAATAGCCATAATAAATTACTTTTGTTGAAGTTATGAGGACACTAATTGAACAATCACGCGATCAGGCTAAACAATGGTTGGCCAGTTCATCCCTTGATGATGAAACCCGGCAGGAAATCAACCGGCTGATCAACCAGCCCGATACACGCGAACTGGTTGATCGCTTTTATAAAAACCTCGAGTTCGGCACCGGGGGGCTTCGGGGCATTATGGGCGTGGGTTCAAACTGCATGAACCGATACACGGTGGGCGTAGCGACCCAAGGACTGGCTCACTATCTGATCAAGAGCTTCCCCGGACAAAAAATCAAAGTTGCCATTGCGCACGACAGCCGAAACAACAGTCCGTTTTTTGCCCGCGTCACGGCTGATGTTTTCTCGGCCAACGGAATTGAAGTTCACCTGTTTCCTGAGTTGCGCCCTACTCCCCTGCTGTCTTATGCCATTCGCTTTTTGAAATGCCAGGCGGGTGTGGTTATCACCGCATCGCACAACCCCAAGGAGTACAACGGCTATAAGGCCTATTGGAACGATGGGGCTCAATTAGTGCCCCCGCATGACAAAAACGTGATCACCGAAGTGAACGCCATCGAAAGCTTTGATAATGTGAAGTTCAACCCGAACCCCGCCTTGATCAAAACGCTCGGCCCCGAGGTGGAGGCCAGCTATTACCAGGAGGTGAAACACCTCTTGAACTGGTCAAACGGCAAAAAGGATATTCCGATTGTGTATTCGAGCCTGCATGGGGCCGGCATTACTATGGTGCCCGAGTGCCTGCGGCAGATGGGATTCACCCACGTGCATATTGTTGACGAGCAAAAACAGCCGGACGGCAACTTCCCCACCGTCTCCTCACCCAATCCGGAAGAGTCGGCCGCCATGAAACTCGCGCTGGAATACGCAGCCAATACAAAGGCCGCACTGGTCATGGCCACCGACCCGGACACCGACCGCGTAGGCATCGGTATTCCGGACTCGCATGGAAACTACTTTTTGTTGAACGGTAACCAGGCGCTGAGCCTGTTGTTGTGGTTTATTCTGAAGAACCTGAAAGACAAAAAGAACGCGTACATCGCCAAGACCATCGTTACGTCCGAGTTGATCGATTCCATGTGCGCCAACGAAGGCGTGGAATGTGTCAACACGCTCACCGGTTTCAAATACATTGCCGAGCTCATCCGCGACCGCGAGCTTACGCACCGCTTTATTGCCGCGGGCGAAGAAAGCTATGGTTACATGGTGGGTGATTTTGTGCGTGATAAGGATGCCGTATCGGCCTGCGCCTTTTATGCGTCCATGGCTTCCATGGCCTATGCCGAGGGAAAAACGCTGCATGACTGGCTGCTGCAGATGTATGTTGAGCATGGTTTCTACAAGGAAGGACTCATTAACCTGGTTCGTAAAGGAGCCGAAGGCGAGCAACAAATCAAGGATATGATGACGCGCTTTCGGCAGCACCCCCCGGCAACCCTGGGCGGTGAGCGTGTAACCCGGATATTGGATTATCAGCTAAGCCAGGAGAAGAATGTGAACACCGGTGAGGTGGCGGCCATCGCACAACCCAAGTCCGATGTGTTGCAGTTTTATACCGAGCAGGGCAGCAAAATCTCCGTGCGCCCCTCCGGTACGGAGCCCAAAATCAAATTTTACATCAGCGTGAGCGCGGAATTGAAAACCGCCAGAGACTTCAAAGCAACCGAACGCGAGTTGGATGATCGAATTAAGAAGCTGGGCGAAGCGATAACAGCATGAATTCGTTGACCGCAGCCATCGAAAAAATCATCGTCCGCGACCTTGATAAACTGGAGACCGAAATCCAATCGTACCCGAACGAGCACGCCCTTTGGGTGGTTGAGCGCCAGATCGCCAACTCGGCCGCTAACTTGTGCCTTCATTTGTGCGGTAATCTCCGGTTCTATATCGGACATACGTTGGGCGATATTGCCTATGAGCGCAATCGCGAGGCGGAATTCAGTTTGAAAAATGTACCCCGCGAAGAACTCCTTAAGCAAATTCAGTCTGCGCGAATGGCCGTTGCGCAAACGCTGCCCCAGCTAACCGAAGCCATGCTGGACTCCCGTTTTCCCATCGATGTTTTTAAGGAGCCGATGTCCACCCGGTTCTTTCTCGTGCACCTGGCCGGTCATTTGAGTTACCACCTCGGACAAATCAACTACCACCGAAGGCTGCTGGCCTCGCGCTAACAAGCGCGGGGCGTTCATTATCTTTGCGGCCCCATGGCCCGGAAAGTTGCATTTTATACACTCGGCTGCAAGCTCAATTTCTCCGAAACATCCACGATCTCGCGGAAGTTCGAAGAAAAAGGCTACCAGAAGGTCGATTTCACCGACCGGCCGGACATCTTCATCATCAAAACTTGCTCAGTCACCGAGACCGCAGATAAGAAATGCCGCAAGATCGTGCGCGAAGCGCGCGGCATCTCCCCCGATGCGTATGTGGCCATTATCGGTTGCTATGCGCAGCTTAAGCCGCAGGAAATTTCGGAGATACCCGGGGTGGATGCGGTGTTAGGGGCGTCCGAAAAATTCAGGCTGGTGGAGTTGTTGGACGGCTTTGTACGCCCGCCCCGGCCCGTGGTTATTTCACAGGAAGTAGAGAAGGCCAGTGAGTTCCACACCTCGTTTTCGCTTCACGATCGCACGCGTACCTTCTTGAAGGTACAAGATGGCTGCGACTACGTATGCACGTTTTGCACGATTCCACTGGCCCGCGGCAGCAGCCGAAGCGATACCGTGGCGAACGTAGTGGCGAATGCAAAAAAAATCGCAGCGGATGGAGTCAAAGAAATTGTGCTGACCGGGGTGAACACGGGAGACTTCGGCATTCAGGGGGGCGAACGCCAGGAAAGCTTTCTTGACCTCATCCGCGCACTGGATCAGGTAGACGGGCTTGAGCGAATCCGGATATCATCGATAGAACCCAACCTGCTTTCGGATGAGATCATCGAATTTGTGGCGGCATCGAAACGTTTTGTTCCGCATTTTCATGTCCCCCTGCAATCCGGTTCCGACAAGATTCTCAAGCTGATGCGCAGGCGATATCTGCGCGAGCGGTATGCCAGCCGGGTGTACAAGATCAAATCGGTTATGCCGCAGGCGTGCATTGGCGTGGACATCATGGTCGGTTTTCCGGGCGAAACGCATGAGGATTTTTTGGAGTCCTATCAGTTTCTAAATGAATTGCCCGTCTCCTACCTCCATGTGTTCACCTATTCCGAACGGGCCAATACGAAAGCCGCTGAAATGAATGGCGTGGTGCCCGGCCACATCCGGGCCGAACGTTCGCGGATGTTGCACATCCTCTCGGACAAAAAAAAACGAGCCTTTTACGAAGAGCACGTTGGGCGTACCGGTCGGGTGTTATTTGAAAACGACATTGAAAACGGGCGCATGCACGGATTCACCGAGAATTACATCCGCGTGGTCGCCAATTATGACCCGCTGCTGATCAACGACATAAAATCCGTTACACTGACCAGCATTAATGAAAATGGACTGATGGAAGTGGATGAGGTTGCCCAGGAAGTGCTGGCGCATTAGCCCTTCGAATCAATTCACAATTTTACCGTCTTTAATCTCGAGTTTTCGATCGGCCATATCAGCTAGTTCGGTGTTGTGGGTAACAATCACGAACGTGTAGCCAAACTCCTTCCGCAAATCAAAAAAAAGCTGGTGCAAGTCGCGGGCGTTTTGGGAGTCGAGGTTGCCGCTTGGTTCATCGGCAAAAACAACGGCCGGCCCATTCACCAGGGCCCGCGCTACTGCGGTACGCTGTTGCTCTCCCCCGCTTAACTCAGAAGGTTTATGGTGAAGTCGATGGCCCAGGCCCAGGCGGGCCAGCAGGTCGGAAGCCTGTTTTTCCACCTGCGACCGCGATGTTCCACCGATCAGACCGGGTATCATCACGTTTTCCAGCGCGCTGAACTCGGCCAACAGATTGTGGAACTGAAAAATGAAGCCAATCCGCTGGTTGCGGAACCGGGCCAGGGCGTTTGCTGATTTCTTCTGAACTTCCTCCCCATCCAGCCAAACCTGCCCGGCATCGGGTGCATCCAAGGTGCCCAGAATATGCAGAAGGGTGCTTTTGCCGGCACCACTGGCACCTACGATCGAAACGATCTCGCCTTTCGCCACCTCCAGGTGAATATCTTTTAACACCACTAACTGGTTGTAGGCCTTACGGATTCCCTGTGCTTTCAGCATAGCTGCCTTCCTTGAATGTGACCGGCAAAAAAAGTACCTTGCCCGAAATTTTTACGCATGAACATCCACGAATATCAGGCAAAAGACATTCTAAAAAAATACGGTGTTGCCGTTCAGCGCGGTATTGTGGCCGACACGCCCGATAGAGCATTGGATGCAGCGAAAGAACTGCAGGCCGAAACGGGCACCAAGTGGTTCGTGGTAAAATCTCAGATTCATGCCGGTGGGCGGGGAAAAGGGACCGTGAAAGAGACGGGCTCCAAGGGGGTGGTGTTAGCGAAGGGAATCCACGAAGTTACCGATAAGGCCAAGGCAATCTTGGGTGGCACACTAGTTACGATCCAGACCGGGCCAGCCGGAAAAAGAGTGAATAAGGTGTTAATTGCCGAGGATGTATACTATCCGGGTGAGAGTGAACCGAAAGAGTACTACATGAGCATTCTGCTCGACCGCTCGACCAGTAAGCCGGTGATCATGGCTTCCAGCGAAGGGGGTATGAACATTGAGGAAGTGGCCGCCACACACCCGGAAAAGATCGTAAAGGAATGGATTGAACCTTCAATTGGCCTGCAGCCCTACCAGGCCCGGAAAATTGCGTTTGCGCTCGGTTTGGAGGGGAATGCCTTCAAGGAAATGGTGAAATTTACAACCGCCCTGTACAATGCCTATGTGAGCATTGATGCCTCCATGTTTGAGATTAACCCGGTTTTAAAAACCTCGGACAACAAGGTCATTGCCGTGGATGGCAAGGTGAACCTGGATGACAATGCGCTGTATCGCCACAAGGACCTGGCCGAACTTCGCGATATTTCAGAAGAGGATCCCCTCGAAGTGGAGGCCGGCAAATCGGGCCTGAATTATGTAAAACTGGACGGCAATGTGGGTTGTATGGTTAACGGAGCCGGGCTGGCGATGGCCACGATGGATATCATAAAGTTATCGGGTGGGGAGCCTGCCAATTTCCTGGATGTGGGCGGTGGCGCCAATGCCGAAACCGTGGAAG
>DAIPHR010000149.1:0-7655 GCA_036771215.1 Cyclobacteriaceae bacterium | reverse complement strand
ACAAAAGTAAAAATTGCTTCCAATACCCAAAACTACCATCTCCATATTTTTATTACCCCAGCCTGGCCAATTAACAATATACCACCGAAAAAATCGGTTATTTAGGCATATTTCCAACGATTAACATTCAATTGAAACGTCATGCTCGGCCACCGGTTTGCCCTTTATACACCTCCGCCCCAATCTGGGAAATCGGATTTCGAGCGCCTGCTTAGTATTTTCATGCAACTGGTGCTGATCACCTCCGGCAACGTGGGAGAAGCTTTGCAGTGGCTCACGGAGGTAGACCGCGAGTATGGCCTGACTAACGATAAATACGGAATGGGCGATTTTATTGAAGACCTGAAGAAGAACGGGTACATCACCGAAGACGGGCCCCGGGGCGAATACCGGCTAAATGCACGCTCGGAGCAGAGCCTTCGGCAGTCCGCCCTGGAAGAAATCTTTGGAAAGCTGAAAAAGACCAAAACCGGTGAGCATAAAACACCCCATGCCGGCCGGGGCGATGAGTTAAATACCGATCGCAGAGACTACGAGTTTGGCGACACCCTCGAGCAAATCGCGATGACAGACTCCATCCGCAACGCGCAGATCAATCATGGTTTTGAAGACTTCACCCTAACCGAGGAAGATCTGGAAGTGGTGGAAAGTGAATTCAAGGCGCAGACCTCCACCGTGCTTATGATCGATGTTTCGCATTCCATGATCCTGTACGGGGAAGACCGCATCACGCCCGCTAAAAAGGTTGCTATGGCATTGGCCGAACTGATCACCAAGAAATACCCCAAAGACACCCTCGATATTCTGGTTTTTGGCGATGACGCATGGCAGATCGAAATCAAAGACCTGCCCTACTTACAGGTGGGCCCCTACCACACCAACACCGTGGCCGGGTTGGAGCTGGCCATGGACATTTTGCGCAGGCGCAAAAACAGCAACAAGCAAATTTTTATGATCACGGATGGCAAACCCACCTGCCTGAAACAAGGAATCAAGTACTACAAAAACAGCTTTGGGCTTGACAGCAAGATCCTGAACCGCACGCTGGCCCTCGCCACCCAGCTGCGCAAAATCAAAATACCGGTTACCACGTTTATGATCGCCACTGATCCCTATCTGAAATCGTTCGTACGCGATTTTACGAAGGCCAACAATGGTAACGCCTACTACAGCAGTTTGCAGGGACTGGGCAACCTGGTCTTCGAAGATTTCAAAAGGAACCGAACCAAGCGCGTGTAAACGCCAGATTTGCGGCTGTATGTATTTCATTAACGCTTCATGAAAGATCACAACAAAATAAAAACGCTCGCCCAACTGAAAGGGGCAGGTTACCACGCCAGGAGTATTAAGCATGAACTGCGGCACAACCTCATTCAAAAACTGCAGCACCGCGAAAATGTCTTTGCCGGCATCTGGGGATATGAAGAGACCGTGATTCCCGACCTTGAGCGGGCCATCCTCGCTGGCCATGACATCAACCTGCTGGGCTTACGCGGGCAGGCCAAGACCCGGCTCGCCCGCCTCATGGTTAATCTTCTGGACGAATACGTACCGGTCATAGACGGCTCGGAGCTTAACGATGATCCACTGGCTCCCCTTTCGCGGTTTGGCCGCGACTTGGTAGCAGAGTTGGGCGACCACACGCCCATCGCGTGGCTACACCGAAACGACCGGTACACCGAGAAGCTCGCGACACCCGATGTATCGATAGCGGATTTGATCGGAGATGTAGACCCCATTAAAGCAGCCGCCCTCAAGCTGCCCTACTCAGATGAACGCGTTATCCATTTCGGTCTGATTCCCCGCTCCCACCGCTGTATCTTCGTGATCAACGAATTGCCAGACCTTCAGGCGCGGATACAGGTGGCATTGTTTAACATCTTGCAAGAGGGCGACATCCAGATTCGTGGCTTCAAACTGCGACTTCCACTTGATATTCAATTCGTGTTCACGGCCAACCCCGAAGACTATACGAACCGCGGTAGTATCGTAACCCCGCTGAAGGACCGAATCGACAGTCAGATCATTACGCACTATCCTAAGTCCATTGACATCGGGCGTAAGATAACTGAGCAGGAGGCACGGCTGGACGCGGCCCAACGACACCGCGTTACGGTAAACGACATCGCCAAAGACCTCATCGAACAAATAGCGTTTGAGGCGCGCAAGAGCGAGTACGTAGATGCGAAAAGCGGGGTCTCGGCTCGCCTGACCATTTCGGCTCTTGAAAACCTGGTGGCCGCAGCTGAACGAAGGGCACTGATTAACCAGGAGAACCAAACCGCCATTCGCATCAGCGACTTTGTTGGCGTTGTACCGGCCATCACCGGTAAAGTAGAACTGGTGTACGAGGGCGAGCAGGAAGGGCCCGGCATTGTGGCGCAAAACCTGATTGGCAAAGCGCTGCGTACCGAGTTTGTCAAATACTTTCCGGACCCGGATACCTTTCGCAAGCAGAAAGAAAAAAGCCCATACAAAAAAATCACGAATTGGTTTGGTGAGGGCAATACGGTGGACCTGCTGAATGACATGACCGCTGCCGATTATGAAAAGGCGCTCAGGAGCGTGCCCGGGCTGGCCGACCTGATCAAGTTTTTTTATAAAGGCGATAGCGCGTTGAATTTGTTTCTGATGGAGTTTGCCCTGCATGGCCTGGCCGAATACAGCATGCTAAGCAAGCATCCCCTTACGGCCGGTCTTCATTTCAAAGATTTGATGAGCTCGATGTTCACCATGCCACAAGCGGGCGAAGAAGATGAGGACAAGGCCGATGATGAAGATGAAGATGACGAGGACCAGCCACGAGGCAGGCGCTAGCGGTGAGGGTAGAGCAACAGCACGAGGTGAACGCCACCGGGCTGCGGGAACTCCGCCAGTTGATTGCCGCTGGCGAAGGTCTGCATCTGGAGTTTAAACTGAAAGCCACACACCCCGACAAAATTGTGCGCGAAATGCTGGCCTTTGCGAACACGGCCGGGGGCACCCTTTTGGTGGGGGTAGAAGATGACGGACGTATTCAAGGTCTGAAATACCCCGAGGAGGAATTGCTCGTCATTCAGCAGGAAGTACGCCATTGCAAACCCGCGTTGAACTTTGCGCACCGTTTCATTTCGGTAAATAATAAAAGAAGTGTGCTGGAATTGCAAGTGCCGCTGAGCCCGCGAAGGCCGCACTACTACATCGTGCGGGGGAGCGCCCCCGCCTGTTTCGTGCGATCACGTGACATGAGCCTGCGGGCCAGTCGCGAAATGGCGGAAATCGTAAGGCGAGCGAAAAAAGAAAAGGACACCCGCTTTCACTATGGCGAAGCCGAACAGAAACTGATGGCCTACCTGGGTATGAACCCACATATCACACTCGATCAGTTTCGCGCCCTGGCGCGGCTGAGCCGGTTCCAGGCATCGCGCAAGCTCATCTTGCTGGTGCTGGCGCGTGTCCTTCAGATTCTACCGACCGAGAAGGGCGACTTGTACTTGCCGAGATGACGCTATCGTTACCAAATCGTTACCTAACAAAAGTAAATTCTTAGCCTGTCGGTTGGATAAATTCGGGAGGCTCTGTAAGTTTAACCATCGATTGGATTGTCGCGAAGATACCAAGTGCCCTAACGATGCCCCAGGTGGTATTGTGAGGGTGGTGTCTCCGCGATTTTCGTTTTAATCGCCCGTTGTTGCCCAACCTTCTCAGGCGGAGAAGCCGGTAGCCGCGGTATCACTCACCCACTTTTTCATCTATGTCAAAAACCACTAAGAAGACAGAAAAAAAAATTTTTGTTCTCGACACGTCAGTCATCATCTACGAACACAACAGCATCCTCAACTTTGACGAACACGACATCGGCATCCCGATAACGGTGCTGGAGGAACTAGACAATTTCAAGAAGGGAAACGACACCAAGAACTTTGAAGCCCGTGAGTTCATCCGCCTCATAGACAAACTTGCCAAGAACCACATGCTGCACCAGTGAAACCCTATCAATGGTAAGGGCAAAGGGGATTTTAAAGTGCTGATGGATACCGGTGGCAATGGCTCGGTGGATGCCAACAAGGTTTTTAACGAAGACAAGGCTGATCACCGGATTCTCAACTCGGCCTTACTACTGCAAAAGGAAGAAAAAGGCCGGAAGGTCATTCTGGTCTCCAAAGACATCAACCTCCGGTTGAAGGCTAAAGCATTGGGTCTGCAGGCCGAGGATTACACCACCGGGAAAATCCAAAACATCAATTCGCTGCACACGGGCAAAACGGTGATTGACGAAGTGAACCCCGAAGTGATCAACCTGCTGTACAATAAAGGCTACTGCCCGCCCGAGGAGGTGTTAGGCAAGGAGGTTCCGCGAAAAAATCATTACTACATATTCAGAAGCGGAAAAAAATCGGTGCTCGCGTTTTACAACTCGGCCAACGGCATGGTCGAACAAGTGGAGAAACGAAATGCGTACGGTATCAAACCGCGAAATGCCGAACAGGCCTTTGCCATACACGCAGTACTGAAGCCGGAAATCAAACTGGTGAGCATGCAGGGCGTGGCGGGTACAGGTAAAACCCTGATTGCACTCGCTGCCGCGCTGGAACAAAAACGGGAGTATAAACAGATCTACCTGGCCCGCCCGATCGTGCCGCTTAGCAACAAGGACATCGGCTACCTGCCGGGCGACATCAAGTCGAAGCTGAACCCCTACATGGAACCGCTGTGGGATAATTTAAAATTCATCCAGAATCAGTACAGCGAATCGGACAAAGAGTATTCGAAGATTACCGAAATGGTGCAGAACGAGAAGTTGGTGATTACCCCGCTTGCCTACATCCGGGGGCGCAGTTTGTCCAATATTTGTTTCATCGTGGACGAGGCTCAGAACCTGACGCCCCATGAGGTAAAAACGATTATTACCAGAGCTGGGGAAAACACGAAGATTATCTTCACGGGCGACATTTATCAGATCGACACCCCCTACCTTGACTCCCAGAGTAACGGTCTTTCGTACCTCATCGACCGGCTGAAGGACCACGAACTGTACGCGCATGTTACCCTGGAGAAAGGCGAACGCTCGGAACTGGCCAACCTCGCCAACGAGCTTTTATGACGGCCGGAAAAGGAGGGGTAATCCGGTTGCAAAGCCTGAAAAACCTTGAAATTGAGGCGTTTTGACCTCCGGCAGCGGAATTCTTAAACAAATCGAATTGTTGCGTGTTACCTATCTTGTTCTCAGCTGATTAACAACAAGATTTTACGAGTATGTGGTTCAAACTAACCTTTCGGAAATGGCCGCAGGAGCGTCAGCTTGAGCATGTGAGGGCAAAAGGTGTTTCACTGGGTAGCCGCTTAAAGGAGGGGCGTTCGGTCTTTGTGTACATGGTGCGCAACCTGTTTGTACAAATCGTATTTAAGAACGATCAGGAATGGAAGGAAGTTGAAAACCTGACGGTATTCAATAGCCTGGAAAAACTGAATTCCTATCTGGAGGAGGATTTCCGGCTGGCGTTTAACACCGTACACTAACTCAGATCACTTTTTGCCGAGAGCTTTCAGCATGGTCTCCCCGATTAAGGCGGGTGACTCGACCACGTGAATTCCGCACTCGCGCATCACTTTCATTTTCGCTGCCGCAGTATCTTCAGCGCCACCAATGATGGCACCGGCATGGCCCATTCTGCGGCCAGGAGGTGCTGTTTGACCCGCAATGAAACCCACGACCGGCTTTCTGTTTCCGGTCTCCTTTATCCAACGTGCGGCAACGGGTTCGTAGCTGCCGCCAATTTCCCCGATCATAACGATGCCCTCGGTTTCCGGATCATTCATCAGCAACTCCACCGCGTCTTTAGTCGGTGTACCGATGATGGGATCACCACCAATACCAATGGCTGTGGTAATACCCAAGCCCGCCTTCACAATCTGGTCAGCGGCCTCATAAGTGAGTGTTCCGGACTTGGAGACAATTCCAATAGTTCCTTTTTTGAAAACGAACCCGGGCATAATGCCCACCTTGGCTTCACCGGGGGTAATCACGCCCGGGCAGTTGGGGCCTATCAGGTGTACACCGCGGTCTTTGATGAATTGCTTCGCTACCATCATATCTTTTACAGGAATCCCCTCCGTGATCGCGATAATTACTTTGATGCCGGCCGCAGCGGCTTCCATGATGCCATCGGCTGCAAACGCGGGGGGCACAAAAATGATCGACACATCAGCACCGGTTTTGCGAACCGCTTCCTCCACCGTGTTAAACACCGGGCGGCCCAAATGCTCTTGTCCGCCTTTGCCGGGGGTCACTCCACCCACCACGTTGGTTCCGTACTCGATCATTTGGCCGGCATGAAACGTTCCTTCCGAACCGGTGAAACCCTGAACAATGACACGTGAATTCTTATTGACGAGTACGCTCATAAACCAATAGTTAGGTCACAAAAATAGGACATAAATCCGGAGGGGCAAGCCATAAAAAAGGCCTCGGAAAAGAGGCCTTCAATGATCATTTACTGGGGGCTACTTCTGCACCTTGAGTTTGTTACGCAGCAAAAACTCTTCGTACGCATCTTTGTACAGGTCAACATCCGGAGCCATGCGTATGGCATCTTCATAGGCTGCAATCGCATCGATAAACAATTTATGCTCCTCGTAGAAACCCGCCTGCAAAAACTTATTCAGTGCCGTTTCATCTTTCACGTCTCCGCTAATCTCAGCCCAGGCAGTTTTGATTTTCGCTGACTCATCATCCGAGAGGTTTTTAACCAGGTAACGGCCGGATTTGATGTTGGGGTCACTCTTCGAAGACACGATAACCAGCAGCGCCTGCTTGGACTCCTTCTCAATTTTAGGATTGGAAAGGTCAAGGCGGAAATGGTTTTCAGGTGTCTCCTCCTTCATCAACTCATCTTCATACATGCTCATCACGGTAACAACAAACGGCCCTTTTGTCTTGGCCGATTCCCAGTTGATCACCACAATTTTGTTGAATATACCCGCATATTGATTTTCCGGCAGGAACACTTTGATGTCGGGCGTGAACGTGGCACGCGTTACCGCTCCGGTGGCCGCCAGGCGGTTCTTTTTTGCTTCAGCGGAGTTGGCGCTGAGAATGAAGTCGGTGTATTTGTTCAATACGCTGCTCCCGGTTCCGACATTCTTTGCTAAATCAATTACCTTATAACTCTTTGCCTCACGAAGCTCCATGGGCTTCCCCGACTTGTGAACCAAGCCTAAATAAGCATTTTCACCCAACTTGACTTCGTCAGAGTCTTTCAACGAAGCGCCAGTTTTCACCGGCTGCCAGGCATCGCCCGACTTGTATTCCACGGCACCCTTATTGGCGATAACCCGGAATGCATAGTCCTGGGCCAGCAACGTAAAAGACCCGGCTACCCACGCCAAAACAGTTGCTAACAATTTAGTTTTCATGTATTTGCCTGATGATTTATGGATAAAGTTAACGATTTATTCGGAACTCTCGGATATTAATACCGCTTGCTTCCGTTTGGTAAGCCAGGGCAGTTTTTCTCCCACATACTTGAAAAGTGACTTAATCACAGTCATATACAACTCAAAAGATGTGCCAACAAGGGCAATCGCTGCCAAAGCGCCCGTCAGATTCAGTTTGAAACTAAAAAGATTAAATGCTTCGATCATTAAAAAAACCAGAAGTGAAACCTGCAAGACCT
>DAIPHR010000148.1:0-7695 GCA_036771215.1 Cyclobacteriaceae bacterium | reverse complement strand
TTAAGATGCGTTTATTGAAAAGGAGGGTTGCTCGGAAGAGGAGGGGCGCCTGATGCGCATCAATTTCCTAAGCGAGTACGCTAACTAAACAGACATGAAGAACAGGCGATGGATAGACGCGGCCGCAGGTGCCGTGGTATTGGTGGTGTTGGTGTTGTTGATCGGCCGCTACAACCGGTTACCCGACCTCGTGCCCACCCATTTCAGTTTTGCCGGGGTGGCTGATTCCCTGGGGCCGCGCCACCTGCTGTGGATTATGGCCGGTCTGATGGTGCTGTCGCATGCAGGGCTGACGTTACTGGCTGCACGGCCGAACTGGTTCAATTACCCGGTGGAGATTACCGAGCAAAACAAATCCCGGCAACAACAAAACATGGTGCGGTTTACCACGCGGGCCAGGCTTGTGGTCGTGGCATTGGTTGGTTTACCCATCATTCAATCCACTAATCTGGCGCTCGGTGTTCGCGTTGACTTCTTTCCCCTGGCTATACTCAGCCTGGGCCTGATCTTGCTTGCCTTGGTGGGTTACCATTTATTTCAGGCTTTTCGGCTAGCTTAGCCGAATGAAAATTCTATGGTTATTGGTACTCGCGGTGCTGCCGGCAACCGGCATGGCGCAGCGTTTTTCCCGTGCCGATTCACTTCGGGGCACGTTGAACACGAATCGCTCGTGGTGGGATGTTCAGCATTACGACCTCACCGTTGAGCCGGAATATGAGACCAAGTCCCTGCGGGGTCACCTTCAAATGGTTTTTCGCACCGTTCGGTCCGGGTCTATCATGCAAATCGACTTACAAACACCTCTGTTATTGGATTCGGTAATCTGGCATGGTAGAACGCTGCCTGCGCAACGCGATGAACAGGCCTTTTTGGTGTCCTTTCCACAGGCGATCGAAGCCGGGCAGGTAGATACGCTGAGCATCATCTACCATGGCGTGCCTCGGGAAGCGGTTAATCCTCCGTGGGATGGGGGTTGGATCTGGGCCCGCGATGCGAAAGGCCGGCCCTGGATGTCGGTGGCCTGCCAGGGTTTGGGTGCCAGCGTGTGGTATCCCTGCAAAGATCACCAAAGCGATGAGCCCGACTTGGGGGCAACCCTCACCGTGGTAACCCCAAATGAGTTGGCGGGTGTGGCCAATGGGCGGTTGATCAAAAAAGAAGAAAAAAATGGAAAGACTGCGCACACCTGGCGGGTAACAAACAAGATCAATTCCTATAACCTCGTGCCGTATATCGGGTACTACGCTGACTGGAGCGACTCCTATGCAGGTGCAAAGGGAAAGCTTGATCTCTCCTATTATGTTCTGGATTATGAAATCGAAAAAGCGAAAAAACAGTTTGCGCAGGTACCGTCAATGCTAAAATGTTTTGAGTACTGGTTCGGGGCCTACCCGTTTTATTCAGATGGATTTAAGTTGGTCCAGTCTCCTCATCTGGGCATGGAGCACCAGAGCGCCATTGCGTATGGTAACAAATTCATGAATGGCTATCTGGGGAGCGACCTCTCCGGCACAGGCTGGGGGTTGAAGTGGGATTTCATCATCATTCACGAAAGCGGCCACGAGTGGTTTGGCAATTCCATCACCACCCCCGACATAGCCGACATGTGGGTACATGAAGGCTTCACCGCCTACTCCGAAACGCTTTATACGGAATGCCTTTTCGGCAAAGAGGCCGGTTCCGACTACGTCACTGGCACACGCAGACTAATTCAGCATGACAAGCCCGTGATTGGGCCCTATGGCGTAAACACGGAAGGCAGTGGTGACATGTATTATAAAGGTGCTAACCTCATCCACACCCTGCGCCAATTATTTTCATCGGATGACGCCTTTCGTCAGTTTTTGCTAGATGTCAACAAGCGATATTTCATCAGCCAAGCCTCTAGCGCAGACATCGAGAAACTCTTTTCAGTTCACCTGGGCCGGGATCTTTCCCGGATTTTTGATCAGTACCTCCGTACCACGCAAGTCCCCGTTTTGGAGTATCGTCTGGAAAACAACAAACTGAGCTACCGGTGGACGAACGTGTTGGAAGGATTTGACCTGCCCGTGAAGGTCGCCAACACGAAAACCTGGCTGAAGCCCTCGCAGGAGTGGAAGAAATACAAAGGCGCGTGGCGCGAAACTGAACTCGTGATTGATCCGAATTTTTACATCCACGTGAACCGGGTCGAGTATCTGGTCGCTGCAGAGCAAATGTTATCTTTGCCACGCTATGAATATTCTCATCATCGGCAGCGGGGTGCGCGAGCATGCCCTGGCCTGGAAGATCAGCCAGAGCCCGCATTGCGAAAAACTTTTTGTTGCACCCGGTAACGCGGGCACGTCTCAAGTCGCTGAAAATGTGGCGCTCCGGGTGGACGATTTCTCCGGGCTCGGCCGTTTCTGTGTTGACCGCCAAATTGGTTTGGTGGTAATCGGTCCGGAAGTGCCGCTGGTGAAAGGGCTGCGGGATTATTTTGAAGCGCAACCTGCCTTACACAACATTCCGATTGTCGGGCCGGGGCATTCGGGCGCGCGGCTCGAGGGCAGCAAGGATTTTTCCAAGGCGTTCATGGTTCGTCATGGCATTCCCACTGCGCAGGCGCGGACGTTCACAGCCGCTGAACTTGACGAAGGGCTTCAGTACCTGGCAGGCCAACAACCGCCCATCGTGTTGAAAGCCGATGGGCTCGCAGCAGGAAAAGGTGTGCTGATCTGCGCAACGGTGGCCGAGGCTCAGCAGGAGCTACGCGAAATGTTGGGCGAGAGAAAGTTTGGCGAGGCCAGCGCCAAAGTGTTGGTTGAGCAATTCCTGACTGGCATCGAATTATCTGTGTTTATCCTCACCGATGGAAAAGATTATGTTGTGTTGCCCGAGGCCAAAGACTACAAACGGATTGGCGATGGCGATACCGGCCCAAACACAGGCGGCATGGGGTCTGTATCACCCGTGGTGTTTGCCGACTCGGCCTTTTTGAAGAAAGTGGAACAACGGGTTATTGAACCTACACTCCGCGGTCTTCAGGAAGAAAACATCCCGTATCGCGGCTTCATTTTCATCGGGCTTATGAACGTGAAGGGCGAGCCATTTGTCATTGAGTACAATGCCCGGATGGGCGATCCGGAGACGCAATCGGTGATGAGCCGCATTGACAGCGATTGGGTTGAGGTGCTCAGCGCTTGCGCCCGGGGCGAGCTGGCCGGAAAGAAATTAAAGATCAGTGGTGAATTTGCCGTAACGGTGGTCATGGCAGCCGAAGGCTATCCGGGCGATTATGCCAAAGGGCAAATGATCACCGGCCTGGCTTCGACATCGGTTGCCCGGTTGTTTCATGCCGGCACGCGACAAACGGACGCAGGCGTGGTGACGGATGGCGGGCGCGTGCTGGCCGTCACCGGCAAGGGCGCCAGCCTGGACGAAGCGCGGCAACGGGCCTATCGCGCGGTGGCTGGCATTCACTGGCCGGGTGCACAATACCGTAAGGATATTGGCCTCGATTTGATTAATTTTGGAAAATGATTATCAAGATGCCAACGAATGCGTCCCGTGCCAAGGTCGACAAGGCTTTGAAAAATCTTGTTAAGAAGAAAGTGAAAGGATTTAAGGCAGGGAAGTATTTTGGTCAATTAGTTAGAGGTTTGGATGGCGTAACCTATCAGCGCTCGGTTCGAAATAAATGGAGTTGAGTTGGTTGTCGACACGAACGTTTTGATTAATCTGGCCGAGGGCAAGCCCGGACTCGATCAGTACGTGAACGGAAATCGACTTTATGTTTCTTCCATAACTGAGATTGAGCTGTTGGGATGGTATAAGATAACAAAGGAGCAAGTTGCCTTTTTTACCCTACTTCTGAGCGATTGCAAAATCGTGGGGCTAAAATCAGAAGTGAAAAAATTGGCGATTGGTCTTAAGCAAAAGCAAAAAGTAAGATTACCTGATGCCATTATAGCTGCGACCTCACTCTATCTCGACCTGCCCCTCGTTACGTATGACTCGGGATTTGAAAAGATCAAAAATGAAAATCTGATTTTACTGAGCTAAAATCGTATGGGTTGCGCGTGCGGAACAAAAAAAGATGGCCAGGTAAGTGGCTGTAATAACAACGGGGCCTGTGGCACCGGGGGTTGCAATAAGATGAATGTGTTCGACTGGCTGTCGAATATGGACATTCCGGTGGAAGACCGGTTTGACGTAGCCGAGATTCGCTTCAAGAACGGACGCAAAGATTTTTATCGCAACACCGAAAAAATCCGGTTGACTACCGGTGATGCCGTCATGGTGGAATCGGCAACCGGCCACCACATCGGCCACGTATCGCTGCAGGGCGAGCTGGTTCGGTTGCAGATGCAAAAGAAGAAGATTGCCAACGACAGCGAAATCAAAAAAATATATCGCCTCGCCAACGCCAAGGACCTGGAAAAGTTTGAGGATGTGCAAAAGCGCGAACTGCCTACGCTGTACCGGAGCCGCGAAATCATCCGCCAGATGAACCTCGGGATGAAACTTTCCGACATCGAATACCAGGCCGACAATACCAAAGCCACTTTTTACTATTCGGCCGAAGATCGTGTGGATTTCCGTGAGCTGATTCGCGTGCTGGCGGGCGAGTTCAAGATACGCGTGGAGATGCGCCAGATTAACATGCGCCAGGAGGCTGGCCGGCTGGGTGGCATTGGGGTTTGCGGGCGCGAACTTTGCTGCTCTACCTGGCTCAGTGATTTCAAGAACGTGGCGACCAGCGCGGCCCGATACCAAAATCTTTCCCTCAACCCCAGCAAACTCTCCGGCCAATGCGGTCGACTCAAGTGTTGCCTTAATTACGAGTTGGAGACGTACAAGGAGGCTTTGCGCGACATTCCGAATGTGGAGAAGCCCTTGCAGACCGAACGGGGAGATGCCACGTTACAGAAGACCGATATCTTCCGCAAAATCATGTGGTTTGGGTTCCGTGATGACAACAACTGGTATCCGGTAAGCATCCAGCGTGTGAATCAGATTTTAGAAATGAATGAAGCAGGAAAAAAGCCTGCTTCACTGGAGGTAGACGTGGAAGAAATGCGCGAGCCGGTTCAGGTGCTGAACAGGGACCTCGATAATCTTGACAAAAAGTTCAAGAACAAGGGTAGAAAGAATCACAAGAACCGCAACAGACGCAGAGACAACCGCGGTCCCCGCCCTAATCAACCGAAACAAGGATGAGAGTTCTCGTTCCGGTAGTTGTTCTGGCGTTAATGGCTTCCTGCGATCGCACGGAGTCATTGGTTTTTAGTGACTATCATGATTTTGACAATCGGGTTTGGGCCATGGCCGATACCGTGAAGTTCCGTTTTCAGATTGCCGACACCACTAGAGCCTATAATCTTTTTTGCCAGTTCCGGAACTCACGTGATTACCCATGGGATAGGGTATATGTAAACTGGATGCTGCAGGATTCCGCCAACAGAGTGATCGAGAAAAGCCTATTGTCGATACGGCTTTTTGAAAAAAGCGGCAAGCCATTGGGCTCGACCAGCATGGGAAGTATTTACGATCATCACCAGGTAATACTACGGGCTTATCGCTTCGGCAGTGCTGGCCGTTATACGCTGACCTTCACGCAAATGATGAGGCTTGATTCGGTAAAGGGGGTCCCCTCGGTTGGGTTTCGGGTTGAAAAAGAACTGCCGAATTGATACTTTTCATACCTGATGCTGAAGCGACTTTGCCTGATCATTGCCTTCTTCGCAAGCTATAAAGCTGAATGCCAGGTATCAGCTAACCTTTTAGTCGACTACAAAGTCTCTGAAAAAATCGAAGTTGTCTGGAATTTTGAAGGGACCTTACAGGCCCTTTTCAATGATGCCCTCAACAACCTGGAAGAAGGGAAGACATTACAGGCAGCCAGTCAGTTGGAGGACTGCATCAAGCGCAAACCAGATTTTGGCACTGCCTATTATTATTTGGCTTTGTGTAAAAAACAAATCGGGGATTTCAAGTCATCGCAACTTGCATTTTTAGAAGCTCAAAAATGGGGTGCCCCTTCCATCCCCACTCTTCTGCAACTTGGTGAAATTAGCCTTCGTATGCACGATTATGGACAAGCTGACAAATATTTTCGAAAATGCCTGAATACACGTTACGACCACATCGCGTACTTTTTTTTAGGGCATGTTGCCTTTCTTCAAGGCCAACCGGGGATTGCAGAGCGGAGATACAACCAAAGCATCGAGGCAACAGCGTTTGCCCCAGCCCATCTTCAACTCGCCATACTTTCGGCAACAAAAAAGAAGGAGACGACAACGGTGCTTCAACATTTCTCCTCAGCCTTAGCCCTGGACTCAGTTTATAAACAAGCCTACTTATGGAGAGCCTTGTTTTGGCTTGGTAGCAGCGAATATGAAAAAGCACTGGCTGACCTGTCAACGCTGATTCGGTTGGACCCCTCCAACCATTCCTTCATTTTCCTGAGGGGAATCGCTTACTCTTCCATTCGGGACTTTGACCGTGCGTTCGCAGACTTCAAGACAGTTGTGACCCAGTCAAATGTGAATGAAGAGAATTTCACGGCCATGCAAACCTTTCTCGACCGGAAAATTGATATCTATACCGCCACTCGGTACGTGGTTCGGTATGGCTATGGATTACAGGACGAGGCCTTTTTGAATATTAAGAAAGCTCTCTGCGAACTCCTGGCCGGTGACTATGAAGCTTCCTCGAGTTCCATTCTTTTGTCACTTGAAATTCAGCAAAGCGCTGTTGGTTATTATTTACGCGGGCTTGTATGTGAACACCAGGGCAAGGAAGAATTGGCGATGACCATGTACCAACGCGCACTGGAATTGGATCCCGATCTCTATGATGCGTATAAGAAGAGGGCCATCTATCGATATAAAATGGGGGATTGGAAAGGCTCGTTCAATGATTTTTCTCAGATGATACGGATAGAACCTCATTCCTTGCTTGCTCATCGTTTGCGCGGCTACATTAAAGCCAATCTAAGAGATTATTACGGTTGCATCATTGACCTCACCGAAGTAATTAAAACAGACTCGAGTGATTTTAAGGTATGGAAAACCCGTGCAGTATGTCGGCAAAATGTCAAAGACTCGGTCGGAGCCCTTCGTGACTACCGGAAAAGTCTACAATTGAACTCTGACGAAAAAGATTTGTACCCGAGAATAGTCAGCACGTACCTTCAAATGAAGGATACCACCGAGGCATTGGCTACCTTACAAGAGTTCGAATCAAAATTTCCTGAACTCGCTCTACCTAGGTTGGAACGCGCCTATCTCCTTTACTGCCAAAACAAAATCTCAATGGCCCGCCAGGAACTGGATGCAATCAGTGATACCCTCAAGGCGGGAATCGCGGAAAAACTTCGCTTCCATCTGCTGTTTGGCGAAGTAGCCAGCCGGCAGAAGGATTGGAATGTCGCTCGAATTTCGTACCAGCGATATCTATCCGTGGAAGACGATAATGTTGAAGTACTCACCCGTCTTTTCGACATACTCGTGATTCAAAATCGCAAGAAAGAAGCAACCGAGACCTTCAAGCGGCTCAAAAAACTGGATGCCCCAGATCTTGAGAACCTGGAACTGAGACTGAAAAAAATGCCAACCAACAACCGAACGGGTGGATGACAGCCTTATCCCCTTTTTTGGGCTAAATCATACGTTTCTATGCCATTGTGTCACCTTTTGGCACAAAAAAGCCGATGGCATAATCCTTGAC
>DAIPHR010000147.1:0-7887 GCA_036771215.1 Cyclobacteriaceae bacterium | reverse complement strand
TAATTCCTGTACTTCTTTTTCTGTTCCGGGCAATTGCGAAACGCTGTTGCTGGCGGTGGCCGTCATGTAAAAGGTGGGGTTGCCGAACATGGTGGCGTTTTTGCCGGGCATACTGGCCGTACCCTTCACCTTGCGGAAGTATAAATCTTTGGGGTTGTTCACCATCACGATGTTGGAGTTGTCAATTACGTACTTGCCGTCCGGGGTACGAATGGCCTCCAGGTTCAACTGGTTATACACGCCATCGGGTGAAAGATAAATGGTACTGTACTGCCCGATCTCTTTCTGGATGGGCTCCCAAAAAACTTTGTACGACACGTTATCGGGCAGCTTGTTGTCGATGGCATTGCGGAAAAACCGGAAATAGCGGGTTTCCATGCGGTGACCTTCGGGTAATTCAATGACCTTCGGCCGCACGTTGTCGGCTTTGACATACAGCGCCACGTAAATCACGCTATCGGTAAAGCTGTGGTTAAAGTGGCGGAACCGGAGCATTTCTACAGCCACTTCGGTTTTGCCCAGCGATTTTTGAACGTTCTCGTACGTCACTTTTTTGTTTTCAAAACTCTGGCCGAACAATTCCGATTTCTCGCTCAGTTCCCGCTCCAATCGTTCTACTTCGGTCGTCAGCGCGCCTACGTCAATGCCGTTGTCGGTCAACTGCTGATTACTCATCGAAAGGGCATTGGTCAGGTATTCCTTTTTTTCCACCCACAAGTTGTAAGCCGCTTTCAGGTTTTCGTCTTTGCTGTTGAGGATGCGTTCGCGGATTTTGATGGATGAACTCAACAGCAGGGCTTTGGTGAGCAACTGGTAGTTGTACACTTTGCCGGCCAGGTCGCGGAAGTCTTCGAGCTGGCTAAAGGCCAGGGTGTTGTAAAACTCAAAGTCAACCTTGATGGTATTCCAGTATTTTGCTTTTTCGCGTTCGCTCAAGGCAGGGAAGTATTGCTTAATGAAATTTTCGTAGGTGTTGAGGGCCATTTCAATGTTACGCTTGGCTGATTTGTAGTCTTTTTCCATGTAGTACACGCGTGCAATTTTGGAAAGCACTTTGATGTACTCGGGGTGGGTTTTATTGAAGTAGTCCTCGTAGATTTTGATTCCCTGCTTGTAGAAGTTGTCGGCCTGCTTGTAGTTTTTCAACTGATAATACACGTCACCGGTCAACACATAGATGCTGGCTTCATTGATACTCCGGGTACCGGTTTTTTCGCGCCAGATGCCCTGGGCTTGCGTGAGAGCCTGAAAGGCCTTATCAAACTTACGCTCGGCAATGTAGAGCACGGCCAGGTTCTTGAGCAGTTCGGCATACAGCGGGGTCTTGTTCCCCAAGCGCTCGCCTACAATCTGCTGGGCTTCGGTCATGATTTTCTCCACCTCCGCCCGGTTGTCACCCTTGTAGAATTTGCACAAGGCGAGTTGTGACAATGATTTGGCTACCTCGATGTGTTTGCGCCCGAACT
The DNA here is from genome assembly GCA_036771215.1 of Cyclobacteriaceae bacterium. Lineage (GTDB taxonomy): Bacteria > Bacteroidota > Bacteroidia > Cytophagales > Cyclobacteriaceae > ELB16-189. The sequence continues at coordinate 6,421 of DAIPHR010000147.1, read as the reverse complement.
GCTTCTCCTGGCTGGATATCGCTTTTTGGAGCAGCTCTTCGGCATTGTCATAGTCACCAATGGCATAGTCAATGTCGGCCAGCAGTTTTTGCGTGGGAGCGCTTTTCGTGGACTTCTCTCCGTACACGCTATTGGCGATTTGGTTAGCACGCTGGGCAATTTTTTCAGCTTGCGTGTAGTCGCCCTGCGCCAGTCGCAACCTACCCTGGCTGACGAGGGGCTCAATTAATCGTACGGAATTACCACCATAGAGTTTTTCCCACTCTGCCAGAAGCTTCTCCAGCAGGTCTTCCGTAACGGAGTAGCGCCCGAGCTGAATAAACAGGCTGGAGAGTTCCTGTGCGGTGGTCAGCTCATCGATGTTGAGTTTCGCATCGGCTTTGGAGATGACGCGGGCGGAGCGGTCCAGTTCATCCTGAGCTTCTTCGAATAGTCCCTTGAGGCCGAGGAGGTTGGCGTTGGTTTCAATGGCATTGGCCAACGGGCCTTTTACGAATTCGTTTTTTTTGGATTCATCGCGCAGGATGGGAATAGCAGCCCCTAGATTTTCCTCCGCTTTTTCGTATTGGCCCATCTTAATCTGCAGTTTGGCGATGTTGGTCATCTCGGTGGCGTATTCATAGTCTTTATTGCTATACTTCGCATTGGCCACAAATTTGGCTTTTTCAAGTGTTTCGGTGGCTTCGCGGTACCGGTCGGTCAGCTCGTAGTACATCGCCAGGTGGTTGAGGATTTCCAAGTGATCCTTTTGCCAGGGTCCGATCTGCGGGGCTACGATATTGATATAGCTTTCTTCGTAAATTTTCCCTGCATCCGAAATTTTGTTGGTGAAGTCCAACAGGTAATTGGCTGTTTTTATCCTTGCCAGGTGAGTCTCCGGAGCATCGGCACCCAGCAAAGTGGTTTTGATGTCGGTAATCTGCTTTCGGTACTCTTCTGCTTTCGCGTACTTCTTGTCATATACGGATAACCCATACAGGAATTCATACACCTCGGCTGTGAGTAAACTGTTTTTGGGCAGCGATTGACTGCCGGTGAGGAGTTTGATGGCATCGTTTTCGAGATCCTTTGTTTTTTCGCGGCTAAGTTTACTATCGAATTCGACTGCCTTTACGCGCACATTATAAATACTTTTATCCGGAAAGGCAGCCTTCATCATTTTTTCGTACTCCAGCTTTATGTTCAGATATTTCGATTGATTCCCAGCCTTGAGCAGTTGCGCGAGATAGAGTTCGTATAATTCAATACTGATGTAGTGCGAGGTTTTGTACTCGGCCTTCAGGTCGTTTAGAATGTCAGCCGGATCTAATTCCCGGGATAAACTCGTACCATGGCCTATCAGTATTTTCGCCATCTCTAACCGCAAGGTGATATTATTCATATTGAACTTCCCAAGCTTATTCTTCGTCCAGGGTTCGGCAAAAATGTAAACACTGTCAGCAGCGGTCTGACTGCCGCGTTTCCCCAGCGCTTTGGTCATCAGGGTGAGGAAACGCGCGTAGTCCTCGAATCTGGCTTTTGCTTCTTCCTCCGAAAGCTTGCGTGTTTTCAAGCCTCCGTTGTTATCGACATAGGTTTCCTGTTTTACGGCCCGCCCGACATAAAATTTCTCGCGTTCGCTGAGGCGATCGATTGCTTGCGTGTAGTACCCTTGCCCCGTGAGGGTTTCGGCATAGGCCAGGTCCCAGCGTGCGTTTTGAACTTCCGTAAGCTGCCCGTTCGCTTCACCGATTCGTTTTGCCTGGTCCAATGTTTGGCGGGCATTTAAATGACTTCCGCTTAGATTATATAACTCGGCAGCCTCCAACAGCTTGAGAAAGTGGGCCAGGGTGTTTTCGCCATGGATGGAGGCGCTGGTCCGCAAGGCTTCATCCAGGTTTTTTTCAAAGTCACTGACCAGCCCGGACGCCAGGCTGTATTTGGCCAGCATCATGTGGTAAGCGGGCGTGTACTTATTGGTTTTGCCGAGTTTTCCGGAAGCCTTTTTCTGAAACTTAGCCAGTGAAGCAATTGCCTTTTTGTAGTCTCCGGACTTGTAGGCGGCCTCGGCCGCAGCAATCATCTTATCATATTTGGCCTGCGCCTGGGCCTGAAAGGCTAAGGTGAAGCAAACCAACACGGCTGCCATTCTTTTCATACCAGATGGGGTTTTCCGGATAGGAAAAGTACGGAATTCGCGGGATATCTGAGCAGCAGGTTACAGGCGGGTGGACTGCCGGTGCACGAGTTTCCAGCTTCGGCCGGTGCGCACATACAGTTCGGTGTACAACAGGCGAATTTCAAACGCCTGGCCCTCGTTCATGATGCCGGCAAAACGCCCCCGGCCCACTACCCGAATGGTGAGCGGGTTGAGTTGCCGCGCCTGGGCGGAGTCGACCGTAACCCCGGTGTAATTGAGTTTGCCGCTCTTCAGGTCATCAATCACTTCGGTTGACGTTTGCATCCAGCCGTTCGAGTGAATGAACTGTAGTCGAGGATCAAGCATCTTCGCCAGGCTATCATATTGCTTTTCGATCAGCCACTGAAATTTCTTGCGATGGAGTTCGTCTACCGTTTTTTCCATCGCGGTGGGGGCCTGGGCAACCACCAGCCCCGGTAGAAACGCCAGGCATAACATCAGTCTAAAGCTCCACATGGTATACATCGCTTTCATTGCGTGCAATATTACGAACTTCAAAGCCACCCGGTTGCGCAATTTCCTCCACCAGATCAAACACTCGGCAGGATTTGGGCAGCGAGCCAAAGATGAGCAGAAACGAAAAGGTCTTGCCATCGGGTATGGCGGTCCACACCGGGGCAAAGGAAATGTTTTCGGCATGGATGAGCGGTGCCCGGTTTGCGCCTTGCTGATCGATGAGAAACGTGGTTTTCCAGATGCGGATGAGCATGTCTTTGTACGTGTTGTGAAAATGACAGTGCACATAGATGTGCCCTTCTTCAATCACAATCGTTTTTTGCTCAAGGGCGATGTCGGTTTCCACGCCCGGGGCAGGTGTGGGCAATCGGTTCGTCATCAGGGAGCAGGAATTTCGGCCACACATTCGATTTCCACGAGCGCTTCGCGCGGCAAGCGGCTAACCTCCACGGTGGTGCGGGCGGGTTTATGGTTACCAAAAAAAGCCGCATAGGCCTGGTTCATCCGCTCGAAGTCGGCAAAGTTTTTCAGGAACACCGATGTTTTCACCACATGCTGGCGATGGCAGCCGGCTGATCGCAATACCGTTTCCAGGTTTTCCAACACGCGCTGGGTTTGTTCAAACACCGTGGCACCTTCAATCTGCATGGTTTGCGGATTCAACGGAGTTTGCCCCGAACAAAATACCAGGTTACCGGCCTGAATAGCGTGGGCGTACGGGCCAATGGCCTTCGGAGCGCCTTCTGAGAAAATCTTTTTCATCGTAATGCCGGTAAAGGTAAAACGAGCCGGTCATTTGTACATGGCCTCAATTTCTTTTTTATAGCGCTCGGCCAGTCGGTGACGCACCGGCTTCAGGGTGGCCGTCACCTCTCCGTCTTCCACCGACCAGTCCTGCGGGCAAAGAACAAAGTTGCGAATGCGCTCCACCGCGTTGACTTCTTCGTTCAGCCGCTCGATTTCTTCTTCCATCCGGGTGCGCACGCGGATGTTGTGAACCATAAAGGGCGGTGATGTCCAATGCACGCCTTGTTGGGTGCACCAGGCCTCCAGCATATCGAAATTGGGAACCACCAGCGCGGTGACATAGGGACGCTGAAAACCAAGTATGAGGCACCGGTTGATGAAGGCTGATTGGGCGAAGTGCTGCTCAAGTCGTGCCGGTGTAATGTACTTGCCGGCACTGGTTTTAAAGATGTCTTTTTTCCGGTCTGTGATTTTGAGGAAGCGATGGTTGACCCACATGCCGACATCGCCTGTGCGCAGCCAGCCCTCGCCCGACAGGACTTCGGCCGTGAGCTCCGGTTTCTGGAAATACCCCACCATCACGTTGGGCCCCTTAACCAAAATCTCACCTTCGCCTTGTTCATTGGGTTGATCAAGCTTTACCTCCACACCCGGCAGTACGAGGCCCACCGTGCCAAAGCGGAACATACCGGGCTCCACGTGGTTCATCGAAATAATGGGCGATGTCTCGGTCATGCCATAGCCTTCAATTACGCGAATGCCGGCCGCGGTGAATAGCCGCGCAATTTCGGGGCGCAGGGCGGCCGCACCAACGGCCATGTATTTGATTTGGCCACCCAATGCCTTTCGCCACCGGCCCAACACCAGCCAGCGCGCAGCCAACAGTTTCAGCAACAGCCACGGCTTGAGCACCGTGCCGGTACCATACTTTTTTCCGGTGTTCATGGCCCACGTAATGATGGTGCGGGTGAGCCACGATCGCTGCAGTTGCCTTTCGAGCATATAGTCATGCATTTTCTCCAGCACGCGGGGCACACAGGTGCAGAAATGCGGACGGGCGCTCTTGAAATCATGAGCGAAGTGATCCCGGTCTTCGCTGAAGTAGACCGATACACCAAACGCGAGGTAGGCGTAGCAGGTGGTTCGTTCAAAAATGTGACTGAACGGCAAGAAGCTGATCACCCGGTGGCTCGGCTCCAGCGGCAACAGGGTAAGAATCGCCTTGATGTTGCTCACCACGTTGCGGTGGGTGAGCATTACACCCTTCGGAGAGCCCGAACTACCGGAGGTATAGAGAATGGTGAGCAAGTCATTTTCGCTCACGGCATCCCGGCTTTCTTGCAGGCGTTGTTGCTGGGCCACCGTCAGGCTCTGCTGGTTTTCCAGGGGTAGAAAAAATCGCTCACCGGGTTGCACGGTGAAAACGCTCGTGCTTGTTCCCCGATTTTGAACAATGGCTTCGTAGGTCTGAGCGAGTTCGCGATTGGCTGTGAAGCATAACCGGGGCTGCGTTTCCGCAATGATGATTTCGATTTCCTCCGTCCGCAAGGTCGGGTGCAGGGGCACCGGAACAAGGCCGGCCTGCTGGCAAGCCAGATCGAGCAGTACCCACTGTGGGTTGCCGGCCAATGGCACCAGCAAGGCCCGGTCGCCTTTCCCGTAGCCATTTTCTAAAAGCCAGGTGCTGATGCAATCAATTCGCTGCTGCACCTCTTGCACGGAATACGCTTTCCAGGAATCCGCCTGGCGGCCGTTGAGTGCCCGCGCATTGGGGTACTTTTGCTGCTGGTAGGCGGGCAATTCGAAGATGCGCGTAAAATCAACAGCCGGGCGTTTGGTGATTTCCATTAGAGTTTTTCAGCCGGTTTGACATATAAAATCTCGTAGAGGATTTCAAAAAAGTGTTCAAAGTCCGGCAGGTTGTTGTGCCGGGCCCCCGTCACCGGATGCAAGAATACTTTTTCCGGGTAAAGGGCTTTCAACTTTTCACTTTGCGCGAACGAAATCAGCCGATCGTGTGTGCCATGCACGATGTGGATGGGGCAGTGCACGGTTTTCAGGTATTGATCTGTGCGAATGTCGTACTTCAGCATCCACCGCAGCGGGGTGAAGAAGATGTAGCGGTTGATGTTGTAGTAGAAACTGAAATACGGGGAGTCGAGGATGAGCAGGCGCGGGTTATTCCACGAGGCAATGCGCGCGGCAATGCCGCTGCCCCACGAGCGGCCGTAGAGTACGATCTGATCTTCGCGGTACTGCTGGTTCAGCCACTTGTAGATGTGCTGGGCATCGTTGAAAATTTTTTCCTGTGAGCGCGTGCCCCGGCTCTTGCCGAATCCGCGGTAGTCCATCATGAAAAAGTCGTAGCCGTTGCTGAGAAAATCCTTAGCAAACTTGCCCCAGCCCTTAATGCTTTTGGAATTGCCTTTCAGGTAATACACGACTCCCCGTGTGTTGGGGACTTTAAAATGAATGCCGTTGATTTTTCCACCGTCCTCCATTTCAAAGTCCACTTCTTCGAAGGGGAACGGGTATTTGTATTCAAAGGTGTGGGACAGGCGCTCGGGGCGAAAGAAAAACAGATGCTGGAAAAAATAGAAGAACAGACAAAAGCCGATATATAGGCCGGCCAGCAGGGCAATCCAGATCATGCCACCGAAGGTAGTAAGAAATACGGTTATGGCAGCGCCTGCCGAAGGGCCTGGTGGTATTCGTCAAACTCGCGCAGGTTGTGGTGGCCACCTTCGAGGATCACGATAAACTGATCTTCGGGTGATAACTGCGCTTTCAGGCGTTCCGTACAGGCCAGCGGCACAATCCAGTCGTGCTCCCCGGCAATAATCACTTTGCGGCTGTTTACCTGGGCCAGGTGGTGACTGTTGGAAAAGAAATGCCGGGCGGGCAGCCCGCGCAACGGGGCAAACACCGCGGGGTAAACCACGCTTGCGATTTGGTCAAACGGAGTTTCCAGGATCAGCACAGGCGTGGGGTGGGTGATGGCGCGGAGCGAGGCCACGGCCGCTACCATCCAGCGGCCAT
>DAIPHR010000146.1:0-7896 GCA_036771215.1 Cyclobacteriaceae bacterium | reverse complement strand
CCTCCTCAAGGCAGCCACACGGGCCTTCAAGTCTTTCAATTGTTCTGCAGTCATGGTAAGTTAAGAAGCTGCAAATATAGCGATCCCTTAGTTCAATTTATAGAAACGTGATGTGTAATCAATCGTTCTCAAGACAATTCCCCCACCCACACGCTGGTACTTGCTTTTCGAGTAAATCAAGATCAAGCCGGTACCCACCAGGGCTGCGGATGCCGTGACGACACCGGAGTCAATGCCTTCCTGCCCATCCACAATCAAGGTGTTCACCTGGTCAACCGCGAAATACAATACTCCGGCTGTTATCAATCCACGGCCGATCGTGGGCAAAGCTCCCCGTCTATGGCGTAGATTGATGCTTGCGATTTTCGGAAACGGGATGGTGTCGTTATTGGTAATAATGCTGAACTCTTCCAGCTCGTTGATGATGCCCTGGCGAAGCGCGCCATCTTTCATTTTGCAGTAGATGTAGTCGCCTTCGGTAAGCCGACCGATCACACGGTCGCGTTTCAGCAACACCAGTTGTTCCTGACCCATCACGGGCACCGCGATACTGAACAACAGAATAACCAAGGCAGTCCGCATGCCGAAAAGGTACACGTTTTGAAACAAATAAAATCAGACTTTGTGAATCCAACCAAACGGGTCGGGTTGTTGGCCACGCTTGATGGCATCCATCTCACGAAGCACACGGCCGGAGAAGGGGCGCTCGCTCACGGGTGGAAGGTAGTAATCTGTTCCCTCGAAACCGATCAGTTCGATGGGCGCTATGGTAGCGGCTGTGCCAGCGCCAAAGGCTTCCTGCACACGCTTTTCCTTTAATGCGGCCAGCAACTCGTTAACCGATATTTTCCGCTCCTCCGTCTTCATGCCCCAGTGGCGGGCGAGTTTCAAAACACTATCGCGCGTAATACCGGCCAGGATGGAGTCGCTCAGAGCGGGGGTTACCAGCACGCCATCCATCACAAACATCACATTCATGGTACCTGATTCTTCAATGTACTCATGATTCTTACCATCGGTCCAGATCAGTTGGTGATACCCTTTGTCTTGCGCCAACTTGGCCGGGTAAATCGCACCGCCATAATTGCCGCCAGCTTTGGCGTACCCCGTGCCCCCGGCAACAGCTCGCGTGTAATGCGTTTCGATACAAACTTTAACGGGAGTAGAATAATACGGGCCAACCGGGCAGTTAATGATCATGAATGTGAAATTCTCAGACGGCCGTATGCCGATGTACTCATCGGCTGAAAACAAGAACGGGCGTATGTACAGGGAACCACCGGGCGTGCTCGGCACCCATTGGCGGTCGAGCGTAATTAAAGCGGTGAGTCCGTCCATGAAAATCTCTTCAGGTACTTGCGCCAGGCACATGCGCTGGGCTGAAATGTTGAGACGTTTCCAGTTGTCGAGCGGACGAAACAAATTGATTTCACCTGAGCCTCCGCGAAAGGCTTTCATGCCTTCGAAGATCGCTTGCCCATAATGGATGGCCGGTGTGGCCGGACTCATCGGCAAGTGACCATACGGAATGATGCGGAGATTCTTCCACTCGCCATTCCGGAAGTCGGCTATGAACATGTGATCGGCAAATACTTTACCGAAGGGCACCGTTGCAAAGTCCACCTCCGCAAGCCGGGAGGCGGCTGTCCGCTGTATGGCGATGGTCTGAGTTTCAGTCATGATTAAAATTTCCCGAAAGATAAACGGCACAGGCTAACAATTGTTAGCAAATAATACAAACTTCTGATTAAAAGGGCCTTAGATTTTGGCCAACCACTGAGCGGTTACAGCAGCGAGGTCAGGCAACAGGTTTTTTTTGCCCGCTTTGAAGGAGTGGTCGGCACCCTCAAACCATTCCACGGTTGCCTGGGGCAGATGCTGGATTACACTATTCAACAAATGGCCGGTGGCGAATTCATCACGTGTACCCTGCAGAAACAACATCGGCCGGGAAATTCTTTTCAGATGGTCGGCCCGGTCGATGGTGGGTTTGCCGGGTGGGTGTAACGGAAATCCAAAAAATACGATCCCCTTTACCGCAGCATCAGGATGAGCCGCAAGCCATTGTGAGCTCATGCGCCCGCCAAATGATTTGCCGGAGAGAAACAGTGGCTTATCGGGAAACGCGGTTGCAGCCGCCTCCACGGCTGCCTCGATCACCGCGTGGGCCCGCGCTGGCAGATCGGGCCGCTTGCTGCCTTTCTCCATGTAAAAAAAATTGAACCGAAGGGATGCCATTTGGTGCAACGCCAACTCATGAGCCAGCCCCTTGAGAAAAGGGTGATGCATACCTGCACCCGCTCCGTGGGCAAGGGTAAAAACGCCCAACAATCGCTGGGGAATAGTCCATTCAGCTGAAACCGACTCATCCCCAACCTTGAGGTTCACCTTTTCTACCCGCTGCATGGTGACTTACCGAACAAAAAGTTGCAAACCCAATTGGAAAGTGCGCGAGGGATAGTACTGATTCATCCGATCAAGGCCTGGCGTCAACTGATGACTTCCGGGGGCAAAAATCTCCAGGCTATCGGCATATCGCACTTCAGGGTCCATACCTGCATAGGACGTGATCGTAAACAGGTTCTGAGCGGTAACGTAGGCTTTAACGCGTACGTAATTCTTCGCCATGCCCGGAAAATGGTAGGACAAGGTTATGTTGTCCAATCGAAGAAATGAAGCCCTTTCAAAAAAAACAGACGCATAATGATTAAAGCCTGTTGATCCTATGTTTTTTGGAGTAGTCACGCTGTTCCAGGGAACGACTGTCGTGTAATTGACTTCATAAGTCCTCCGAAAGTTGTTGTATAACGAGTGCCCGAAAGCGCCCCGAAACAGAAAATTAAGATCCCAATTTCGCCAGGTAAACTGGTTGGTAAACCCTAACTCCCACTGGGGCAGCCCATTGCCAACCACCTCGTACTTGTCCCAATCGTCTGTAGAAACTTGCATTTGTCCATTACCATCCAGCCCGGTGTACCAGGGGGCGTACATTTCGCCTAGCTCCTCACCTGGTTTTATCCGAAAAATTTGAGGGCCACAACAACCAACGGAGCCCTGGCCACCTGCAGTCAACTCACGTTGACCGACTCCGTTTTTGCTGAGCGATTCCACGCGGGCGCGTTTGTATCCCGTAGCTACGAGAGTGGAGTTCCAACGAACACTACCCAGATGGGCATCGCGGTAGCTTACCTGAAATTCCCATCCCCAGCTATTGAGCGATCCCAGGTTGGCGTAAACCAGCCCGATTGAACTCTCTTCCGGGAGAAAGATATTTTGTTCACCGACTTGTGTATTGGCGAAGTAGATCAGGTCATCCATAGTACGTTTGTAATAGTCGACTGATGCCAGAAACCGATTTTTGAAAAAAGAAAAATCAAACCCCAGATTGAGCTCTCGTTTTTCTTCCCATTTCAGGGTGGGATTGGAATCGCGGGTGGGAACGATGTTGACAACGACCGATCCGTCAGGTTGCGTTGTGGGCAGGGGGAGAAATGTGCGGATTCCCAGGAGCGGGTCGACCGGCAATAAGCCCGTTCTTCCATAAGAAAATCTCAGGCGCCAGTCGGAAGGGGTTTTGCCTGCCAGTTGGTCGAGATCAATACCTACACCCAATGCTGGAAAAAATCCAGCGTTTTCATTCGCACCAAACCCACTGTAGGAATCGGTACGACCGAGTAAGGTAAGGGAATAGATATTCTTCCAGATGATCTCCGCGCCTGCTTGCCACGAAACCAATTGATCATCGGTGCGATAACTATTAACCGATGTCCGGTTAGCCCCAAAATCCAGTCCATGAAAACCAGGTTGATTGTATAAGAATTGGGTGACGGAGGCACTAAATCCCTCTATTGAACTCACCTGATTAGCGTAACCCGCCCATGCCTTCATTTTCCAATCTCGAAAATTGATGCGATAGTGAAGCATAGCCTCCAGAAACCGATTGGCGCGCTCATCTAAACTTCGGCTGGCCAATCCATTACCAAATTGTCCCCTTACAGGGTCTTCAATGGCATAAAAATCACCCGTTGACTGCATTAATTGTTCCGAACCATATTGGACGGTGGCTGAAAGGTTGCGTAGCAAATCATACGCTGCGGTAAAGTTAACAAGGGAGTTATTCCGAGTTGCTTCGAATTCCTGTTGGGCGAGCATGGCTACCGGATTGTAAAAGGCGAAAAAACTGCGCTGAAAGAATCCACCCGTAGCCGGGTTACTCTCATACACCGGTGCAGTTGGATTATAGACTAGGCCCTGTTCAAAAATAGAGGAGCCGGAACTCCAGGGACGAGTCGGGTTGGTCTCCTCCCGGTTACTAACCATGATTTCCAGCGACAATCTCAACTTGTCGCGGAGCATATTATGATGAACGCCTAGATGTGTGGCGAGCCGTTGAAAACCAGAGTTTCGTGCAATACCCTCCACATCCCGGTACTGCACGCCAATCCTGTAATCCGTTTGGCCGGTTCGGCCTTCAAGTCCCAGGCCATGCGCCTGTGAAAAGCCGGTTCGAAGGATCTCATCGGTCCAGCGCGTGTTCGAATTAAAATTCAACCCACCTCGTTGAACAAATTCTTCAGCGGAAAGAACCGGCAACAAATTACTTACCTGGTCAACAGCGAGAAATCCTTCATATGACGCATGATGGTAGTCACCTGTTTGCCGTGCCCTTTTGGTATTGATGATTAAGACTCCATTTGAACCGCGTGCCCCATACAGAGCTGCGGAAGCCCCATCCTTGAGCACCGTAATGGACTCCACCTCCAGGGGATCGATATTCGCAAGCGAAACTGCCGGTACTCCGTCAATGACGTAAAGTGGGTTTGCATTTTCATTTGTCGATCTAATGCCCGTTCCTGCGGAACCATAGCCGAGTGTCGTAATTCCCCGAATTCGTATTTCAAAATCTCTGTTAGGATCTCCGCCTGCCTTCACAATTGAAACTCCGGCTACTTTACCTTGTATCAATTGAAGCACGTGATGAATATTACCACGATTGAATTGATCGGCCGTTATCCGGGTAACAGCCATACCCGGCATCTGCCTGGATAAAGAGTCCAGATAGCCCCGTCCGTCCAAACCATTCTGAGATGACTCGGATAGCGAATCCCGCTGTGCAACACCCTGAACGTACACCAGTGAAAAAACCATTGCAGCTGCAAACCGAGCACGTGCCATAGTCGAAAATACAAGAAATGAGCTATCCAAACAAGGAGGAGTTTGGTGTTCTCGTTAACGCAATAACAATCTCTTTGAATAAAGAATGAGCGGTACGCCAAACACGGCCATCATGGCATAAGCCATAATCTCATAGCCTTTCGCGACCAAGTCGATGATGCCCACCTGGGCCAGCAGCAGGGAGGCAACCAGTGCCGCGGTAGAGATTAACGCCTTGACTGCTTTCTTCAACGGTGCCTGCTGCCGCGCCTGAATTTCCGTTTCCACACGACTGATAAACGCATGGATCATACCCGTGGCCGTTTCCACCAGGGTCCACCCCACCACAATTCCGAAGACAATCACCAAAGCGGGGTGGTAGGATTGCAGAATCTGCAACCACGGCACGGTAGCGGCCAGCACACCGGCATCTGGATAATACGCGAGTATGGCAAAGTACGTGAGAAACCAGGGCACGGTCATGAGCAAACCGGAGATCACCGCAGCGAGCAAACTCTCGCGCACATGGTGAACGCCTTTGAAGGTAAAGAAGGCGGCCGGGTACACGGCCAGATTGTAGCCCACATACAAAAAACCGGTCCAGATCAACAATCCCATTCCGGCTGGCCGCGGCAGGTAATCCGTTCGCCAGTTTTCAAAAACAGTTCCGATGGCTTCGCCCCGGTCGGCAAAAACGACTACGGCAAACACGATGTAAGCCGCAAATAGTGCGATGGTGCCCAGGGTTTCAAGTTTGGCGATCACCTCTTCACCCTTGTAGTTGAGAAAACCTACCAGCACAACAATCAGCAACACGCCCACCCAACGGCTAAAACCCAGCGTGGTATGTAAGATCTCTCCGGCCGCTGAGGCCATGACCGCAATGATGAGAATGGCCAATAGTAAATACACGATTTCATAGGCAACCCAGCCCGGGCCGATCATCCGTTTCAGCAACGATTTATAGTCGTACACCTGCCATTGGCGACAGGCCTCAATCGAAAGAAATGACATCAGAGAAAATCCAAAGAAGATCGCCAGCCCGCACACCCAACCACTGGCTCCGAACTTGGCTCCATACTCAACAATCTCACGACCGGTAGCATAGCCGCCTCCGATCAAAACCGATTGTAAAATGATACCGGGAAGAAAAATACGCTTGAGGGAAGGGTTGAGCATGCTCCAAAATTTTCGGGCGTCAAGGTACAACGCCTGTCAGAGCAATCAAACCCGTGTACACCAACCGCGTGAGCGGAAGAATCACTGAGATGCTACATCCGCGGCTTCCACGGAGCTTCGGGAGCATTCAACTCGCTGGCCATCATGCGGCAAAGCGTAAACAAGTAATCGGAAAGACGATTCAGGTATTGCACCACGAGCACATCCACCGGCTCCACAGCATTCAATTCAATCACACAGCGCTCGGCCCTGCGGCAGACCGTGCGCGCGACATGCCCAAATGAAACCGAGGGATGGCCGCCCGGAAGCACAAACGTGCGCAACGGTTCGAGCCGGGCATCCATGGCATCAATCTTACTTTCCAGAAAAGCAGTGTCGCTTTGCGCTAACAGCGGAATTTTCACTTTGGTATTGCCCGGTTCGGTGGCCAGCATCGAACCCACCACAAAAAGACGATCCTGAATTTCAATCAACTCGGCTGCCCGCCCGGCATTCACGGGCTGATCGCGCAACACACCCAGCCATGCATTCAATTCATCTACGGTGCCATACGCGGTGATGCGCACGTCCGACTTCGGCACGCGCTTGCCACCAAAGAGGGATGTTTCACCCTGGTCTCCGGTTTTGGTATAAATTTTCATGGAGCTGACTCAAAGTTGAAAGGAACGCAATTTTGAACTTTGATCCCTGAAATTTGAACTCGGACCTGCATCAGGCCAGCACGGCCGGTCTGCGGTTCACATTTTCGTTCGGGCGGTCCCACTCAATCAATCCGTCCTTCAGGCGAATGATGCGGTGCGAGTAATGAGCGATGTCGTCTTCGTGCGTTACCATAATAATGGTGTTGCCCTTATCGTGGAGGTCCTGGAAGAGGCCCATAATATCGTAACTGGTCTTACTATCCAGGTTACCTGTGGGTTCATCGGCCAGAATAATAGACGGGTTATTGACCAGCGCCCGCGCAATGGCCACCCGCTGGCGCTGCCCGCCCGAGAGTTCATTTGGTTTGTGATGCCAGCGATCGGCCAGGCTGACACTTTCGAGCGCGGCCATCGCCATCTCGTCACGGTCACTGCGGCCATAACCCGCATAAATCAACGGCAACGCTACGTTTTCAAGTGCAGTGGCGCGCGGAAGTAAATTAAAGGTTTGAAATACAAACCCGATTTCTTTGTTGCGCACCTCGGCCAGTTCGTTCTCCGTCATGTCGCTCACCAGTTGGTTGTTCAGCCAGTATTCACCGGCTGTGGGCGTATCCAGGCAGCCGACAATGTTCATCAACGTGGATTTGCCCGAGCCTGAAGGGCCCATAAACGCCACGTACTCGCCCCGGTCGATGGAGATGCTGATGTCTTGCAGCGCGTTAACGATGTTGTCCCCCATTTTATACATGCGGGAAATGTGCGAAGTCTTGATCACATTGGGCATAAGCCGTGGTTTACAACTCTTAAGAACTTAAAAATCCCTGCAAAGTTTCATTTTTTACCCGAAAAAGGCGGAATTATTATGCCGAAGGCGTTTCGAAGGGGTAATTTCTCTTTTGATTTGGCGGCCTATGGGGCT
>DAIPHR010000145.1:0-7911 GCA_036771215.1 Cyclobacteriaceae bacterium | reverse complement strand
TCGTTCAAATGCCATAAGGCTTCCAGCGTCAGGTCAAATCCCTTGTTCTTGTATTCAAAACGTCCGGACGTAAATAAATAGATGGTCTTATCAAGATCGAAGGTGTAGCTCTGGAAAAAATGCCCCATCACAAACTGATGGATATCTTCTTTGTGTTGCACGTGCAGGTTTTGGAACTCATGCAACGCCTCAAAGCGTTGGATGTTGAGGCCATTGGGTACAATGGCATCGGGTTTGCGTTTGAGCAGGTGTTTGCACTCGCGTGCCGTAACCTCACTTACGGTGGTCATCACATCGCACATTTGTGCGGCACGGAATTCGATCGCCTCCTCGGTTATCACCCCGAATTTCTTGGACTCATCCTGGTGATTAAAAAAAGGCAGGTGAGCGTAGAAAAAAGGCGAGTTAATCGCCAGATGACGTCCCAGCTGGGTGGCATGCGTGGTGAACACGGTCTTCACCGGCAGGTTGTCGCGCCTGATGTCGAGAATGGGAAGTGCCGCCATCCACTCGTGGAAGTGCGCAATAATGGGCTGGTCGCCCCGCAGCTTAACAACTTCATCGATAAACAGCTTGGTGAGGTAGCTAAAGCCGATGACCTGGTTGATGAGAGGCGATGCGTTGTCTGAATTAACGCCATGATTTTTCCACAACAGGTACTTGACTACCTCAAGGGCTTTGTCTTCAATGGCATTCGGATTAAGCAGTACCACGCGGGGTTTACCTGTGATGAGCCACTCGGCATATTGCACATCGTAGCCGCGCTTGCGCAGTACCGCAGCGGTCTGCCCGAACACATCCTGCGAATCATCCAACGGCTCAAGTTCCGCGAGTATGTTCTTATTCAAAAACGGCCCCACCATGCAAAACGGGCCATTGGCGCGATCGGTCATAGCAGGCGCTTTGGAACGGATCACGGTATAAATACCGCCCACCTGATTGCAAACTTCCCACGCTACCTCAAGTAACAGCGCTTTGGGGAACAGGCCGGTTGACCGGGATTTCTTTGGCATACTCAATAAGTCAAAATGACGCAAACTACTGGCTACGGCAACCAAGATAATGACATTATTTCATAAAAATATGAAACGACACAGGTGGAGTATAATTTGAGGAGTCACGATCGGGGGAACAGCATTATGAACTTCGAAAAATTCACCATCAAGTCGCAAGAGGCTCTGCAAAAGTCAGCGGAAATAACCACGGGCTTGCAGCAGCAGGCGATTGAGCCGGGTCATTTGCTAAAGGCCATTCTGGATACGGACGAAAGCGTTTCGGACTACCTGCTGAAAAAAAGCGGTGTAAACGAGTCCGTGCTATCGGCCAAACTGGAAGATTTGGTTCAGAGCTATGCCCGGGTTTCCGGTCAACAACCCTATCTGTCTGCGGCCACCAACTCCGTGCTGCAACAAGCGGAAAAAGAACTTCGTGAACTCAAAGATGAATTCATTTCCATTGAACACCTCCTGCTGGCCCTGGCGCAATCGAAAGACAAGGCTGGCCAGTTGCTGAAAGACAGTGGTGTTTCGCGCGGTGCCTTGCTCAAAGCGATTCAGGAACTTCGGGGCGGAGCCCGTGTTACCGACCAAAATGCTGAAGCGAAGTACAAATCGCTGGAACGGTACTCCAAAAATCTGAATGACCTGGCGAAACAGGGCAAAATTGACCCGGTAATCGGGCGCGATGAGGAAATCAGGCGCGTACTGCAGATTTTGTCGCGCAGAACCAAGAACAATCCCATTCTGCTGGGCGAACCCGGTGTAGGCAAAACGGCCATTGTGGAAGGTATGGCACAACGCATTGTCAATGGCGATGTACCGGAAAACCTGAAAAATAAAATCCTGGTATCACTCGACATGGGCTTGCTGGTGGCCGGAGCCAAATACAAAGGCGAATTTGAGGAGCGCCTGAAGGCCGTGATTAAGGAAGTAACCGACTCGAACGGTCAGATCATTCTGTTCATTGATGAAATCCACACCCTGATTGGGGCTGGTGGTGGAGGCGAAGGTGCGATGGATGCCGCCAACCTGCTAAAGCCTGCACTTGCCCGGGGCGAACTGCATGCCATTGGAGCTACCACGTTGAAGGAGTATCAGAAGTACATCGAAAAAGATAAGGCACTCGAAAGACGTTTCCAGGCCGTAATGGTGGATGAGCCTTCCGTAGAAGATTCGATCTCCATTTTACGGGGGATTAAAGACAAATACGAACTACACCACGGTGTGCGCATTAAAGATGATGCCGTGATTGCCTCGGTTGAATTGTCGAACCGGTACATTTCCGATCGCTTCTTGCCGGATAAAGCCATCGACCTGATGGACGAAGCAGCGTCCAAGTTGCGTCTTGAGATGGACTCCGTACCGGAAGAACTCGATGAGCTGAACCGCAAGATCATGCAACTGGAGATCGAACGCGAAGCGATTCGCAGAGAGAAAGACAAAGACAAAGAAGCCGTGCTTACGAAAGAAATCGCGGAACTCTCCGAACAGCGGAATAGTCTCAAGGCAAAGTGGGAAAGTGAGAAAGCGATTGTGGCCGGAATTCAAAAAGAAAAAGAAAACATCGATCGTCTGAAATTTGAAGCCGACCAGGCCGAAAAGGCGGGCGACTATGGCCGGGTGGCCGAAATCCGGTACGGAAAAATTACCGAGGCCGAGAAGAAACTGAAGCAGGCCCAGGAGGAAATGAAGCAGTTGCAAAGCGGCCACTCGTTATTAAAGGAAGAAGTGGATAGCGAGGATATTGCCGAAGTAGTAGCCAAGTGGACCGGCATACCGGTAGCCAAGATGTTACAGAGCGAGCGTGAGAAATTGCTTTCTCTTGAACAGGAGCTCGCCAGACGTGTGGCCGGCCAGGAAGAAGCGATTCGCGCATTGAGTGATGCCGTGCGCAGGAGCCGGGCCGGGTTACAGGATCCGCGCAGGCCCATCGGCTCATTCATTTTCATGGGCACCACGGGCGTGGGCAAAACCGAACTGAGCAAAGCGCTGGCCGAGTATCTCTTTAATGACGAACACGCCATGGTACGCATCGACATGAGTGAGTATCAGGAGCGCCACTCCGTTAGTCGTTTGATTGGAGCGCCACCCGGCTACGTGGGCTACGATGAAGGTGGGCAGTTGACGGAGGCCATCCGCAGAAAACCCTACTCGGTGATTTTGCTGGATGAAATTGAAAAAGCGCATCCGGATGTATTCAACATTCTGTTGCAAGTACTCGATGACGGGCGGCTCACGGATAATAAAGGCCGTGTGGCCAACTTTAAGAACACCATCATCATCATGACAACCAACATCGGATCAACGGTAATTCAGGAGAATTTCGAGCGGATGACCGAGACCAATTATTTTGATGTGTTGGAAGACACGAAAGTACAGGTGTTGGACATGCTGAAGAAAAGCGTGCGACCGGAATTCATCAATCGCATTGATGAGATCATCATGTTCCGCCCGCTTAACAAGAGCGACATTCGAAAGATTGTGGACATTCAGGTGGAAGATGTGCGCAGGCGATTGGACGAAAACGGGATCAAAGTGGAAATCAGCGAGGCGGCACGCGAGCGATTGGCCAAACTGGGTTACGATCCCCAGTATGGTGCACGACCGCTCAAACGTGTGTTACAGCGCGAACTACTGAACGAATTGTCGAAGCAAATACTGGGCGGCCAGGTAACGAAAGACGCGGTGATTTTCATCGATTTGAAAAACGAGACCGATTTTGTGTTTGAGAATATCAGCCCAACGGAAATCGTGGAGTTGTAAGAGTAGCCCGGATTAGCTCCGGGTGATCGGCTCCACCAGATCCCACCAGTTGCCGTAGATATCCTCAAAAACGGCCACAGTGCCGTACGCCTCCGTACGGGGCGGTCGTACAAACTTCACTCCGTTGGCGACCAACCGACCATAATCGCGTTGAAAATCATCCGTATGTAGAAAAAGGAAAACACGGCCACCGGTTTGGTTGCCCACGCGGCTTACCTGCTCGGCATTGGCCGCCTTAGCGAGCAGCAGGGAACATCCGCCACCGGGCGGTTGTACGATCACCCATCGCTTGGCGGGCGACAAGGCCGTATCTTCAAGAAGTTTGAAGCCCAGCTTCTCCACGTAAAAGCGGATGGCTTTGTCATAATCTTGAACGACTAACGTAACGTGGGCCAGCTTCAATTCTTTTATTTTGTTTAAAGGGTCTTTGTTTTGTGCTTACTCCTCTCCTCCCAGATAAAAATTCGCCACCATGCGCGACCATGTCTCATACGGAACATCCTTCGCTTCTTTCGGGTCTACAACACGAATACGTTTAGGGTCTGCCATCTTCACCTGAAAGAGGTATTGCTCCACGCTTTGCCTGCGCAGTTCCAACAATTCGTTCAGCTTTGCCTGCAACCGTTCGTTTCCCACCACTCTTCTTGATTTATCAAAGATCGAAAGCAAAGAGCCGCCCGTCTGGCCTTGCTGCTCCACAAACGCCATAAAGGCAGAGTCGCGCGGGGCCAGTTCATCTACCGCTGCGGCATCCTCGGGGGTAGCCGCCTCTTCGGTTTTGATGCGCTTTTGGAAAATCAGGAATCTCTTCTTGCTCTCCCGATGTGCCAACTCATCCATTTCGCGCTGGAAATTGTACACTTTGATTAATTCCAGATTGACTTCCGGAGTAGTGGCAAGACTAGCCACCATGGCATCCAGCGACTTCTTTTGTTGATCGTCCAGATCCGTTTGGAGCAAGCCCCAGTCAAATCCAGCAACTAATTTTTCGTCAACACCGGCTTTACCCGCCAGCAACTTGCCCGGTGCCGCGACCGCTTTCGACAGCAGGTTTTTGAAGACCTGCCAAATCACGCGGCCGATTTTGTATTTGGGGTCGTCCAGATTGCCTTCGATGGGCAGATCAATCTTGACATTTCCGTTCTTATCGCGCAGCAGGGCTACGGCCAGTTTGATTGGCAGGTTGTAGGCCGTTTTGTTTTTTACTTTGTCACCCACTTTTATCGTGCGGATTTCCAGCCGGTGATCACTCTTTAAATAGCGGTCTCGCACAGAACTGGAACTGGTGTAATAAGACACGCCATCTGTAAACGGGTGCGCCACCCAGTAATTCGAATACGGATTGAAATCCGATACCAGCAAATCACGGATCGTGTAGTGAATATCCATGTCGCGGAAGCCTTTCGGATCAATCGATATTTCCCCATTCAGGCGGCCGCTCGTATTCAGTATTGAAGAGGCTTTGAATACGATATCTTCATCCGCACTGCTTACCCGTTCAGCTTTGATCATCAGATCTTCCAGTACATAATTGAATTTGCTGTGCAGCGTATAGTCATTAAACACCAGCTTACCGCCCCGAAGCACCAGGCTATCGGCCCGATAATTACTAAAAGCATAGTGTTGAGAGGCTTCGCGAATGTACGCGGCCATCAACGCAAATACGTTGCCATACGCTACGGCTGTAGCAAGGGAATCGGATGACGGCCCGGCCGATGCCGAAGTAGTGTCGTTCAACAGTTTACTGAAGTTATTGCCTTCTTCCAGCAACTCAAACTTCAAGTACGGATTGGTGAGCCGCAGTTGTTGAAAATTGTACAGCTCAGCCGCCACATTAAGTGAATCAATTACCACGTGGAGTTCATCCGCTGTTACCAGATTACCCTGATCGGGGTCAGTGAGCGCAAAGCCGTTCAACTTCAACTCACCCGTGGTGATGATCTCCTGGGGCGTATTCAGATTGCCGGAAAGCCGTTGGTGGCTGGTGAAATGGCCATCAAAGTTACCGGCTTGCATATAGTCTTTCACGTAGGGCAGTAGCAAGGCCAGGTTAAGACTGTCTAGTTGATAGTTGGTAGCGTAGGCCAACGACTCGATGTCAAGATCAAACGTGCCGGCCGCCTTTCCTCCTTTTGTGAAGGCGATCGAGAAATCGTAGTGTTCACGCGGGTCATCCCACCGGATAGCCGGGCACGTGACGTTGATCTTTTCTATCCCCACTTCAGCCGAAAGGTCAAGGTTTCGGTAAACAAACGTTCCATTGGCAAGCGTGAGGTTGAATAAAAAATACTTGATCGGTTCGGCCACAGGTTCAGGCGACCGGGTGGTCGTGTCCGAGGAGGCAAAACGATCTACGAGATCATCAAAATTAAAATGTTCGCCATGCTGCGAGATCATAACTCGCGGACCGGTAACGGTAAGCTCATCAATCTGGTAGCTGCCCGTGAGCATTTTCAGAATGGCCGGATTAACAAAAATTTTGTCCACCTTAACAAATACCGCAGTGTCATTCTTCTCATACAACCGGAAGTCATTCAGGGTAAGGCTGCCGGTGAATACATTGAATGATGCGCTTTCAATTATCAACCTGCGCCCGAGCCATTCGCGGCTGGTTTTCTGGAGGTAGCTGCGCGCCAGAGGCGGTACAATCACCACAGACAGTAGCATGAGGGAAACCAAAATGACTAACAAAACCTTAAACCAACGGGCCATTTTTTTCAGAATTGATTGGTGTGGTTAAACAAACATGCCGCGATATTCTTATTGAGCAAATCGAGCAAACAAATTATCTAAAGCTGGCGTTATTTTGTCGTTCTCTAGATTATTTAGGTTATAGGATCTGTGTAGTTGATTTGTGGGGTTTGGCCCGATGAATAATCGGGATGGGGTTAGGGGTACGCAGGGGTGCGTACCCCTTTTTTCATTCATAAGCCTTCCTCCATTCGGAACAACCGGTTAAGCCGGTCCTCACCCTTTCGGTCCATCAGCATAACCAGGTAGTCATTTTCCTGAATGATTACGTTGCTCTCCGGGTTCCGAATAAAACTGCGGGTGGGCGTAGTTTTTACGATTCCAATAAGGATCACGTTGCACTGTTTCTTCAGATCGAAAAAGGCCTTCTCGTACGGTGTATTGGCAAATCCATTGTTGCCGGTAATGCGAAACTGTTTGATGTCATATTGGTGATCTTCATGCGCATACGCGATGATTTCTTCGCTGAAAAGCGCAACATCCGGCTCGTAAATGTAGCTGGCCAACAGTTTGGATGAGATTTCGTTCTTTGAAATCGCGTAGGTAACCCCGGCATTATGGAAGGTGCTTTTCAGGTTCCCGTTGTCAAGCGTTACCACATAGTTCAGGTTGGCATAATGTTTTTTGATGTTGATGATGTAGACAAGCTTTTCGGTGTCATCCTGCATATTAATAAAGACAATAGCCGCCTCCGAAATGTTCGCCTTCTCCAGCAGGTCGAAATTGTTGTAGTCGGAGTACAGCGTAAAGACCTGTTCAAAGGAGTAATACTCACGAATGATATCGATCGTAGCCCTGTCTTTAGTTACCACGGCTACCTGGCGACCGGCTGCAATCAGGTGCGTAATCACCGATTGGGCAAAGTCATTCCACCCAATGATAACCACGTGATTACTAAACCGGGAACCATTAAGGCCCATTTCCTTTTGCTCTTTCAGTGTGCTCATAAAGTTTGCAATTTGACCAATGACAAAACCGTAAATACCCAGCGTGGAAAACAAGAAGACAAACCCAATCATTCGCCCCCAATACGTAACGGGTGTAATATCGCCATAACCCACGGAGGTAAACGTAGCCACGACAAACCACATAGCATCCTGAAGGGAATTCATACGCGAGCCAGGCGCGCCCCTCTCGAGATACAACATGATAAACACCAGTATACCGTAGGCAACGGCTATTACGGCAAGCGTAAAGCCGAAGGTCTGGTAGTTGGGGCGCTTCATGTAGGTTTTGGCAACCTTAAAGCAATGGAATTTTTACTTGGATTAAAAGAACAAGCGGTCAGGGCGTACAGGTTGCGAAAACCCGCTGCACCTCCTCCACCGTTACCAGCCCACGGTTGCGGCCCCAGGTGTTGTAAATATAGGTTGTAATTACCGCTACCTCAAGATCGGTG
>DAIPHR010000144.1:0-7945 GCA_036771215.1 Cyclobacteriaceae bacterium | reverse complement strand
ATAGGGCAATGCCGCGGTTACCGTAGTTCGTTTAAAATCCCTTTTACTCATGCGCAAAGCCCGAAGAATAGGGTGCAAAGATGGCAAAACAGCCTCAATTATGAAGCCTTGCGGCTGGCATCCGGAGAAGTTTTCAAGAGCTTGGCCGGGGCGGCACCAGCCGGATTTCCACCCTGCCGGCTGTCAATCACTTGCTGCAAGTCGGCCGGAATTACAGCCGTGAACCGCGTATACTTTTCAGGTGTCGTTTCAAATGAAATACTGCCACCCAGTTTCTCGGCCGCCTGCTGTGACAGGTAGAGGCCCACGCCACCGGTATCCGACCGTTCGGAGGCGCGGGTAAACATTTTGAACACCTCGTGTTTCATTTCCTCGCTGATGCCAATGCCGTTGTCCAGCACCTCCACAAGCAATTGCTTGTTGATGACCACGGCCGTGATCTTGACAAACGGATCAACCCGCTCACTCTGGTTGTAGTACTTAATGGCGTTACCGATCAGGTTCTCGAGCACAATGCTGAGCAACTGGGGTTCGGAGTTGACTTCCACATCGGGTGGCACAAAGGTGGAAACGTTCATGCGGGCCGGGATTACTTCTTTCCGTTGCAGCACGAGCACACTTTCGATGATCTGAGAAACATTCACCTTAACGGGCACCAGCAGGGCGTTATTGATCTGGTTGACGATCATCAGCCGCGTGAGTACAGAGTTAAGCTTTGCAGCCGTTATATCAAGCTTTTGGAAATAATCGCGGGCGATAGGTTCTTTAACGTCCATTAGGGCCAAACCCGTTATGCCCTTGAGCGTAGCCAGCGGCCCGAGAATATCGTGCGAGGTTTTGTAGATGAAGTGATCCAGTTCGGCCACGGCTTTGCGCAACGACACGTTTGTTTTGTTGAGTTCTTCTGTACGCGCTGCAACGAGGTTATCGAGTTCTATATTTTGAATTTGTAGTTGATTGCGGGCTTCGCTTAGCGCCACGTTCACCCTGCGCACAATGCGGTTGGAGCGGAACATAACCACGGCCAGCGCACCTGCCAGCAGAAAAAGGCCGGCAATGGCGAAATTCAGCTTACGCGATTGATCGAGGGCCAACTCCTTTTCGCGAATGGTTCGCATGTTTTCGCGTTGATCGAAGTCGGTTTCGATTTTAGAAATTGACTCAATCAACTTAGCGTTAAAAATTTCTTCCGACAAGTCAATATACCTCTGTTGGTACCGGGCGGCCTCTTCAAAATTCTTTAGTTTCTGGTAATATTTCGCATACTCTCGGGACACGTCAAGTCTCACCAACATGTATTCAGAGTTTTCCGAAAGGGCTTCGGATTCTTTCAAATATGTTCCTGCTTTCGATAAACTCCCCAATTCTTGCTCGACCTTTATTAAATACACCAGTGTCTCGAGGTAGAACTGTTCTACTTGCTTTTCTCTAGCGATCGAATTCGCTCGTTCGAAATAGACCTTCGCTGTCGCAAAATCGTGTTCCATAAAGTACGAAATGCCTATACCTAGATTTCCCTCAATTAACTGCATCGCATCACAGGCATTCTCGCAAAATGCAAGGCCATCCTGAATATAACTTATGGCTAAATCATATTCCTTCAGTTCGTTGTAACAAAGTCCAATATTTATCAGCAAATTATCCTTAAAATCTTGATCCGAGCTTTTCTCTAAAACCTGAAGAGATTTTTTATAGTATTCTAATGCTTTTGGGTAGCTTTTCAATTTAAAATACAGCAACCCTATATTGTTATGAGTTTCCGCTATGTAATATTTATCACCATCCTCTTCGCGAAGAATTAAACACTTGAAATGGTAAGCGAGCGCGCTGTCATATCGTGCCAAGAAAGTATAAGCAACTCCAAGGCTATTGTAGACAAATTTTAACTCTCGTTTGTACTCAGGTTCAGTAGAGTTTCTAATCGCGATCGGAACTGCGCTCTTGAGATAGAGAACTGACTTATCCAAGTCATTGACCCTGCGAAAAATCTGACCGGCAAGTCGACTTGACTTTACGTAAAACAAACTGTCACCAAATGACTGAGAGGTACTTCTGGCCATTTCCAGCACCTTCAAAGCAGCATCAAGGTCGCCCACCAAATAATACTCGAAGCCTAAATTGTAATTGAGCTCCGCCAACTTATAGCCCTGTGTCTTAGCCAACAATTTCTTAATGGAGTCAACCGGTGATAGCTGTAGACCAAATGAACTGATCGCGATTCCCAACAAACACCCAAAAAGACAAAAAGATCGAAATCTAAGGTACACGTGTAATTTTTTGAAAAAACTTACATGGCCAAGTTTTTAACATAACTTGACATTTGTTCATTAATTGTCCGTAACAACAACGGGTAAACATAAGAAAAGCATCTAACAACCCAAACCAAAAAACGCTATGAAAAAGTTGCTCTCCCTGATCGCCATCGCTCTTGTATGTGCCACCACCTTTACAGCATGCAGTGATGAAGAGGTAAAGCCAAACGATCGCCTAAATGGTGACGCAGTCCGGATTGAACGGTAAACCACTATCCAAGATAAATTACTCTCTCATGAAAAAGATTGCCTCAATCATTATCGTAGTGACCGTAGCAGCCTTAGTGTCGCTTAGTTTTGCCTCGACCGAAAAGCCAGTTAACTCGAAAAAAGAACGAGCGAGAGCTTCTCATGCTGCCGTTCAGACCGAAGTTGGCTTCGTTGCTGAACAGGTGGCACGATAAACAAAGCATCCTAAAGAGTTTATAGCGATAGTATCCGCGGGAGACGTCTCGCGGGTCTATCGTTTTTTACCATTTTCGCTGCAAAACTTACATGGCCCTAAAGTATCTTCAGGGCAAACGGTAATCTCGCCTGGTTACCCTTAAGCTTATCCAGTTGCTGCCACTCCCGGTATAACGGATAGGCCGTTCCCAGCTTCTCGCGCATAGCCTTTTCGGAGGCGTTTTCCTCCAAATTGGCAAACCACATCTCGAGCAGGGTCTTGGGCTTAGGATAATACCGTACTTTATAGTCCCCCCCCACACCGGCCTGGCCGGCAGCCAACGTCAACGCATCGGCCAAGCCTCCCTCCACATCGGCTAACCCGTTAGCTAACGCTTGTTTGCCCGACCACACCCGGCCCGAGGCGATGTTTTTTATGTCTTCGACCGTCATACCCCGCCCCTGGGCGGCCTTGGTGGTAAACGTCTCATAAATTTCGTTGGTCCGGTTTTGCCAGATGTTACGTTCCTGGGCACTCAGCGGCCGCGTAAAGGTGATCAGGTCACCCGTCTGTCCGGTGCGCACCTCATCGAACGTGATACCGAGTTCATTTTTCAGAAAATCGCTGGCATCGTATAAGATACTAAACACACCAATCGACCCGGTAATGGTGTTGGGCTGTGTTACAATGGTATCGCAAGCCATGGCCAGGTAGTACCCGCCACTGGCCGCATAATCACCCATCGAAGCGATTACCGGTTTCTCTTCCGAGGCCAATACAATTTCGCGCCACATCACATCACTGGCCAGCGAACTACCACCGGGTGAGTTGATGCGCAGGACGATCGCCTTCACATTATCGTTCTTCCTCGCTTTGCGCAGTTGTTCGGCAAAGGTCTCGGACCCAATAACACCGGGTTGAGCTTCGCCCGGCAGAATGTCGCCATCGGCTACAATCACAGCAATTTCATTTTTTGATTTGGAAGCTGTGGAGAAACTCTTGCGGTATTTGCCATACCGGGCAAACGTAATTTTCTTGTCCTCCGCCAACCCCAGTTTATCGCGCAGGTAGTCCTCCACCTGGTCGTAATACATCAGGGAATCTACCAGCCCAAACTCGCGCGCCTGCCGGGCGTTGGTCACCAACGCTTTGTCGGCTATAGCCCGAAGATCGGCTGCTTCACGCTGGCGCGAGGCTGCAATATCCGACAGCAGGGTACCATACATGGAGCCGAGAAGGGCATTCAGCTGAAGGCGGTTCTCATCGCTCATTTTATCAAGCAGGAACGGCTCTACCGCGCTCTTGAAATCGCCCACCCGAAACACCTCGGGTTTGATCTCCAGCTTGTCAAACAACTGTTTAAAAAATCCGATTTCAACCGAGAGGCCGTTAAACTCCAGCTCACCTTCGGGATTCAGGAAAACTTTGTCTGCAGCCGAGGCAATGTAATACGAGGATTCCGACATCATTTCGCTGTAGGCAATCACCCATTTGCCGGTAGCCTTAAACTCCTCCAGCGATTGGCGGATTTCGCGGGCGGTGGCATAGCCCCCCATAAAAAAGCTCACATCGAGGTAAATGCCTTTGATTTTCGGATCGGAGGCCGCCTGATCGATTGCCTGTTTAAGTTGAATGAGCCCTATGGAGCCGGATTCAATACCCGGAAGGGGCAAGCCTTCGAATGGGTCCTCGACCTCCAATTCGGTGATGGGCACGTTAAGCTCCAGTCGCAAAACGGAATTGTCGCTAATGGTCGTGAGCGGCTCATCGCCCCCCGACATGGCGGCACCGATAATGCCGGCTACCAGGAAGATACCAATGATGAAAAATAAGAAAAGGGCAAGAAGGGAGCCCAAACAGGAGGCAAAAAAGGTCTTTAAGAAGTTCATGTGTTGTATACTTGCTTTCCAAACGCGGCCGGGGGCCTGCGAGTTTGCTATGGGGCGCAAAAATATCTATTTACTGTTGGGAAGCAATCTGGGCGATCGGCCGGCCAACCTGGCCTCAGCCCGGGAGGCGATCCGCGCGGCCGCAGGGCCGATCCTGAACACATCGGCCGTCTACCGCACAGAGGCCTGGGGGAAAACCGACCAGCCCGAATTTCTCAATCAGGTAGTAGAAGTGGAAACCGACCTGGCCCCGGAAGCGTTGTTGGAAACCCTGATGGGCATTGAGCGCCAGATGGGCCGCGAACGAAGCGAGCGGTGGGCACCCCGCCAGATTGATATCGATATACTGTATTACGACAGGGAGGTGGTTCACACCGCCCGCCTCATGCTACCCCACCCCGGCATCCCCGACAGGCGTTTTACGCTGGTGCCGTTGGCGGAAATTGCCGCGGACTTTGTCCACCCGCAGTACGGCAAAACCAACCAGCAATTGCTGCGGGAGTGTTATGACCTGCTGACGGTACGCGAATACTATTAGAGGCTTGTTGCTTCCGCAGCGGGCGCAATCTTCTTCACCAACCCCTGCAACACTTTGCCCGGGCCGCACTCCACAAAATGGGTCGCGCCATCGGCCACCATCCGTTGCACGGATTGTGTCCAGCGCACCGGGGCGGTTAATTGGGCAATCAGGTTTTGTTTGATCTGCGCAACGTCCATAGCCGGTTGTGCATTTACATTCTGATAAACCGGGCACGTTGGCGTATGGAACTGGGTGCGCTCAATGGCGGCTGCCAATTCTTCGCGGGCGGGTTCCATCAACGGTGAGTGAAACGCCCCGCCCACCTGAAGCGGCAACGCGCGTTTGGCCCCTGCCACCTTCATTTTTTCGCAGGCAATTTCAATTCCTTTCATGGTGCCGCTGATCACCAGTTGCCCCGGGCAATTGTAGTTGGCCGCCACCACCACTTCATCGGTAATCGAAGCACAAATTTCCTCCACTTTTGCATCGTCCAGCCCCAGAATGGCGGCCATGGTCGAGGGGTTTTGCTCACAGGCTTTTTGCATCGCTTGCGCCCGTTGCGACACCAGGCGCAACCCATCGGCAAAACTCAGCGTGCCGTTCGCCACCAGGGATGAAAATTCACCCAGCGAATGACCGGCCACCATATCGGGTTTGAAGTCGGAATTGGCCAGGGCCACGGCTACCGAATGAATGAAGATGGCCGGCTGCGTTACCTTCGTCTGCTTCAGATCATCGGCCGAGCCGCTGAACATGATGGACAAAATATCGAAACCCAAAATGCGCGTGGCCTCATCCATCAGCGCGCGGGCTTTGGGGCTACCGTCATATACATCTTTACCCATTCCGGTAAACTGGGCACCCTGACCCGGAAATACGTACGCTCTTTTCATGGTCGCTCAAATAACCATGGCAAAATAACTCAAAATCAATTGATAAAACGGGCTCGTAATTCAGGTGTGGGGATCATGCAATCCAGCTGC
The DNA here is from genome assembly GCA_036771215.1 of Cyclobacteriaceae bacterium. Lineage (GTDB taxonomy): Bacteria > Bacteroidota > Bacteroidia > Cytophagales > Cyclobacteriaceae > ELB16-189. The sequence continues at coordinate 1,856 of DAIPHR010000144.1, read as the reverse complement.
CGGCCAAAAAGCCGGTATCGGTAACGGGCTACGAGGTCGTAAACCCCATCGCGCAGAAACGGGGGTACCCATCGGAAAAGGTAAAGCCAACTCCACCCTTTAAGATGGCGGGCCACCCGAAGGGCGGCCGTGCTTCGGGTGTACAACACTCCGTTCTCAATCAGCACGATGGAATCCAAATGCCCGGCTACCTGAAAACGCTTGAGTTGTTCACGGGCAAAATCGCTTTGCAGGGCGGCAAAATGAAAATGGCCGGCAGGGTCGTGTCGAATAATGAACTGTACTGAACTGTTGCAGAGATTACAAACACCGTCAAATAGGACTATGGGATAATTCATCGCACAATTTGCACCCAACCCTTGATGGTTTGATTTTGGCGGGCTGGGTCTACCACATCAAACACAATGTCGGCCGTGTAATAATACACGCCATCGGCCAGGTCGCGTCCGTTATTGTCTTTACCGTTCCAGTCGATATACACATTTTTTTCACCCCCTGATTCATACTTGTAGACTTCTTTGCCCCACCGGTTGTACACAGAGAAACTGACACTACGTACAAATCGCGGGCAAGATGTGCGAATCTCGTTTTCGTTAATCAAGCCGCAGGGCGTGGTGGGTGGTTCCGATCCCGGAATTTTGAACCGTTCGCTGTACGCACTAAAGAGATCATTGCAGCCATCACCGTTGGGTGTGAATACGTTGGGCAACTTGTATTGCGGACAATTATCAAAGCAGAACTCCTCGCTCCGTTCACTTTCGTTGCCTGCACGGTCTACAGCCGTTACTTTATAACAACGTGCAAACGAGGGCAGATTAAAATCAATGAAGAAGGTATCGGGAACGTTTTCGCGATACAGGACAAAATTGCCTCCTTTTACGGGCGACATGTAAATATTGTATCCTTTTACATCGGTGTAGCACCTGGCTTCGCGTGGGCGTTTCCAACTTAATATATTCGAGTAGGGGAATGAACTGCCGTCATTGGTCTCGCACGGAACGGTACTGATGAACTCCTCACAACGGGTACCCGTGGCGGTAATCTCCACCGCACAAGGCGGCACATCATCGCTGGGCTGGCCGCAAATAATCTGCGAGAAATTCTTCAGGGGCTTCGGCAGGGCCGGGTTATTGCCGTAGGAGCCGCGGGTCTCCACGCGGTAACAGTATTCCTGATCTTCGCGCAGCGGCTGAGCATTGTACTGCCCGGAATCTACATACTGGTAGCGCTGGTTGACATTCACACTATCGATGAGTAGCATCTGCGCTTCGGTAGCCCCCGCTGGTCCTCTAAAGATCAGGTGTCTGGGAAAAGTTAAATCGGTAGCCCGATTGCTCCACGGTACGAATGCATTCCAATTTAACGTGATGCGTTTAAAGCCCGTGGCTAACTCCAACCGAACCGTTGACGCAGTCGCTGACGTATCCATGAGTTGGCCATTGTTATCAAACGCAATGACCCGATAGTTGTAAATGTTATCGCGCGTATTCAAGGCTTGTTCGGTGAATGTAGTATCACTTAACAAGCCCGGGTGGGCAGCAACCAACCCGACATTGCCGGAGAAACCGTTGGCACGCAGCACACGGTAGCGGTAGGGTTTTACAAATGTAACGGGAGCATCCAAGGGTTCGGCCCATTTCACCGTTACCTGCCCGTTGGTATTGCTGGTCCGGTCGATGGTCACGTTGGTCACTACGGGGGCCACCGACTCGATTGTCGGAGTGCAGACCTCATCGGATACGTAGCTTAGCCCCCCTGCGGGCTGGGGAAACTCGGCTACCAACCGGTAACAGTACGAAGCCCCCGGTGCGAGACCTTGCCCACCGTTCCGGTCCAGAAACGTGGTAGTTGTTCGC
>DAIPHR010000143.1:1068-7951 GCA_036771215.1 Cyclobacteriaceae bacterium | reverse complement strand
CGCTGCCGCGCATTGACAATGGCGGTGAAAAAACTCAACATAACCGTTGGGTTAGGGTAGTCCGGGCCACTGGTCACGATCTGCACATAGCTCTGACAATCAGGACCAGGAGCAATTGTCGGAAACAACCGCTCGTCCGGCAACACGTTTTGGCCAGCACAAAAATTCCAGTCGGCCAGAAAATGCCGTTGCAACCCGTGCACGGCAGGGCCCTCGATTTCAACATGGGTATCACGCCAATACTCTCCACTGGCCGATGGGTTGATATACCGGTCCGACACGTTCAGTCCGCCCGTCCACCCCACCCGGCCGTCAACTATAATGACTTTCCGGTGATTGCGGTAATTGATTCGGCTGGCCGCGAACACAAAGTAGATTCGAGAGAACGGGTGCACTTCCACACCTGCCCGATGCAGTTCGCGTAGAAAACCACTGCTGAGATCTTTGCTGCCAAAAGCATCGTAGATGAATCGCACTTTTACGCCCTCGCGGGCTTTGGCGACCAACACATCTTTGATTTGATTCCCAATGCGATCGTCTTCGTAAATGTAGTACTCCAGGTGAATGTGATGCCGGGCCGCTGCCAGGGCTGCCAACACCCGTGGAAATTTTTCTTCGCCATTCAGCAGCAGTTGAGCGCGATTGAACGAAAGGATTGCCTGCGACTCGTTGAGTAACAAATTCACCATGTCGCTCTGGCCCGCCAGTTCGGGCGGAGGGTTTTGAGCCAGTTGTCGGGTCTGCTTCACCATCTGATTGTAAAACTGGCGTTCTTCCCTGCGCGTTACGCGCAGCTTCTTGTTGTAGATTCTCCGCTGGCGGTAGTTGACACCTATCGAAAAATAAATCAGGGGGCCTACGATCGGCACCGTAATCACCAGTAGCATGTAGCCCAATGCCTTCGATGCATTACGCGTATCAAAAATGATAAAGACGAGCGTTAACAGGTTTACTCCGTACACCAACGCCAAAAAAACAATTTGCACGTAGCTCATGATCCATCAGGTGTTTCGGTTCAACTGTCTACGCTTAAATCCTTTGAAAATCTCCATAACCACCACAATCGATAATGAAAGTGTCAGTAAAATAAACCAATTATTCCAGGGAATGGGTTCAATACCCAATACCCCCGCCACCTCGGGTATGTACGATACACTCAGATGAAGGCCCTGCGCAACGAAGATGCTGATGACCGCGAGATAATTGGCACTTACCGGAATATTGAACAGTGACTGTAGCTCGGAGCGGCAATTGAGGACATGAAAATTTTGAATCAACACCATCATCATGAGCACCATGCTGCGGGCCTGCAGTTCCGTTGCCTGCCCGATCACCATCAGGTAGTACCAGGTGCCGTAACACAAGGCAGCCGTTACCACCCCGGCCAGTATAAGTTCCTGAATCATCAACCGATCGAAAATGGATTCACCGGGTTTCCGCGGTGGTTGGCTCAACACCTCGCGGTCGCTTCGCTCAAAAGCCAATGCAATGTCCTGGATACCATTCGTCACCAGATTCAACCACAACAATTGAATGGCTAGAAACGGCAACGGCAATTGGGTGATCATGGCTAACGCTACCGTGATAATTTCAGCCAGGCCGGTTGACAACAACATGTAAATGATTTTGCGCAGGTTGCTGTAGGTGATGCGTCCCTCTTCCACACCCGCTATGATGGAGGCAAAGTTGTTGTCGGCCAGGATGATGTCGGCCGAGCCCTTCGTAAGGTCCGTTCCCGAGCCCATCGCCACTCCAATGTGCGCTTCACGCAGAGCGGGCGCATCGTTGGCACCGTCTCCGGTTACCGCTACAAAATGACCTGCGCCTTTTAGCGCACTGACAATGGCCATTTTTTGCAGCGGGTTTACCCGCGCAAACACGCGCTTATCACCCACCTGTGTCACCAGGTCGGCACCGCTCGCCTGCCATTCCGCCAGTTCACGCCCGGTCACCACCTGATCGTCACGCGTCACCATATTGAGTTGGCGGGCAATCGCCAGGGCTGTAATGGGGTGATCGCCCGTAACCATAGCCACCTGAATGCCGGCCGCGTGACATTTGGCCACCGCTTCGCGTGCCTCGGGCCGCAGCGGATCAACCAACCCCACTAAACCCGCCAGGGTTAAGGTGGGCAAATCTGCCTCGGTTACCGTTTCCCCCACCTCCGCAAAAGCAACAGCCAACACACGATACCCTTCACTTGCCAGCACGGCCACATCATCGGCCGCTACACGTTGCTGGTGTTGTGATAACATTGGACCGATGACTTCCAGCGCACCTTTACAAGCGTAGAAACGTTTGCCGTTGTAATGGAAAAATGCTGCGCTGTATTTGCGTTCGGACTCGTAGGCAATGAGCTGCTGCCGCTCAACTCCCTGCATCAATCGTTCCGGCTCCGTGCCCGACTTAAACACGGCCGCATGCAGGGCTACATCAACGGCATCGCCCGAGTGAATCCATTTGCCGTTCGTGTGTGTAAGTGCTCCTTCACTGCTCGCCAGTGCGCACCGGAAAAAAAGCGGTAACTCCGGTTCGTCCGGCTGCACCGGGCGACCATCGACATGCCGAATCATGCCGTCACCCGTGTAGCCGGCACCGCTGGCCTGAAGTTTGGCGTTGGGCAGCCAGATTGCCTTAACCGTTTGTTCGTCAACGGTGAGCGTACCGGTTTTGTCGGAAGCAATCCACGTGCAGCTGCCAAGCCCCTCCACTGCCGGTAGCTTTCGAACAATAACCTGCCGCCTGGCCATGGCCCGCGTGCCAATGGAAAGTGCAACGGTAAGCGCCACGGGCAGCCCTTCCGGGATGGCGGAAACACCTACGGCCACCAGGAAAAAGAACAACTCGTTCCAGGGCATACCCCGCCACCAACCGATAAGGCCCAGGAATACACACGCGATGAGCACCAGCCAGCTGATGCGTCTGGCAAATACCTGCATGCGCACCACCAGGGGTGGCGGCTCCGGGTCGGGCAGTGTGAGTGTTTCGGCAATCTTGCCAATTTCGGTTTTGACGCCCGTGGCGGTAACAATGCCTTTGCCTCTTCCCTTCTGCACCGTGGTGGACGCAAACGCCATGTTGCGTTGATCGCCCAACTGGGCGTGGTGATCCGTTAAAACCCCCGCATGTTTTTCCACTGCCATCGATTCGCCCGTTAGCAGCGCTTCATCTACGGAAAGACCGTGTGCTTCGATAAGACGCAGGTCGGCCGGGACTTTCATACCGGGCTCAAGCAACACAATATCGCCCGGCACCAACTGCCACGACTCGATGAGATGAATTTGCCTCTCGCGGATGACACGGGCCGTCATGCGTATCATTGAGCGAAGGGCTGCCGCACTTTCCTCAGCCCGCCACTCCTGATACGTACCCAGGATGGCGTTGAGTACAATGATGAAAAAGATGAAGGTGCCATCTTGCCACTCACCCGCTACCCACGAAATGGCACCGGCCGCGATGAGCACGTAAATCAGCGGGCTGAAAAACTGGTGAAGGAAAATCTGAAGTACCGACTTACCGCGTGGCTCGGGAATACGGTTGTACCCGTCTGTTTGAACACGCTTCGTTACTTCATCCTGTGAAAGGCCATCCACGGGTGACGTGGCGAAGGCATCAATCACTTCTTCAGGCGAGCAAACGAACCAGGGTTTCATCGTCCGGAAGGTAAAGCAACTCCGGCACCGGTAGAATGACGATAGTCAGGATTTTGGGATTTTCAGGACGTTATAACGACAAGCTCACAGCACTATCGCTTTCGGCCAAAATGATAGCCTACGTGAATCTGGTAGCGGAAACCATAGCTCCAGGTATTAATCGTTCCTTCGCGGTCAACCGTACCGTCTGTAAGCAAATCCTCCAGTGCCGGAAACCGATCAATCATGTTTTGCAGAATCTCATTCTGCACGTTTTCCGGATCAAAGGTGAAATTTCCCTCTAACGTCATTTTACCGCGGTAATTAGAAACGGACGGACCAATAAAGATCAGGTCAATCGCCCACCGATTGTTGAGTACAAATTGATAGCCCAGTTGCACACCAGGATTAATGATGCTGAATCTCGTCTTCAACGTGGCTGACTCGGGCGTGCCATTTACATCAACCGTGAGATCGCGCTGATTGGAGAACCCCAGGTAGGATATGTACGGCCCGATGTACACCCCACGGGGCGCAGCGAACTTATTCTCCTTTTTCAGATAAAACCGGTATTCAAATCCCAGCTTATGACCCGATGCGCTGATGTCGCGACTGACGAAGATACCCTGGCCCAAATTGAGCACAGCCGGAAATTTTTGTAAACCTGCTGTGAACACCATCGACTGGTTTCGCTTCACCACTCGCTCGTAGGATAACACGATAGGCTGACGATACAAGGCAAATGAAGTGAATTCAACTTTTATCGTATTTCTGCGACCGGGTAACGACAGTGTATCCTGGGCACAAACCGAAGCAACCGTAACGCCAATCACGATCAGTAGCAAGATTGTTCTCATAAGCAGTAAGTGACTAGCAAAGCTATAACTTATTACGTTAGCTTGGATTTACCCAGCAATTTTATTTGGTTGCTGAGCGGAATGACTATTCACCGGAATTCAATTTCTTATCTCGTATCGGTTGGGCTGCGGGGATGCTTGCTTCTTGCACTATCCGGTTGCCAGTCAACAACAGAAAAACCAAATAATTCATCAAAACCGGTAAGCTACGTAGGCTCAGCGCGCTGCCAATCATGCCACACCCAGCAAACAAAAGACTGGCAGCTCTCCGATCACTATCGCGCCATGGCCCACGCCACGGACAGCACCGTGCTCGGTGACTTTAGCGGAGTTACCCTCTCGGCCGATGGTATCACCAGTCGGTTTTTTAAACGAGACGGCAAGTTCTTTATCCATACGCAAGGAGACGATGGTAAATATCACGACTACCCGGTACTGTACACGTTTGGTGTCTTTCCCTTGCAGCAATATCTGATCGAGTTTCCCGGAGGCCGGCTGCAGGCCACACGCCAGAGCTGGGATGAGCGGGAAAAGAAATGGTTTCATCAATACGCTGGCCAGGTGATACCTCCACACGATTGGCTTCACTGGACGGGTAATGGACAAAACTGGAATACCATGTGCGCCAGTTGCCACTCCACCGAGCTCCGAAAAAACTATGACTTTGCATCCGACCGATATGCCACCAACTGGAAGGAGATCAACGTGGGGTGCGAAACGTGTCACGGGCCGGGCAGTCGGCATGTGGAATGGGCTAACCAAAAAAATCCGGCCCCGATTCACAATGCCGGCCTGTTTTACGGCCAAGAGGCCAACCCGGAATTACAACTGAACACCTGCGCACCGTGCCATGCGCGAAAAGCCGATATCAGCGCCATTCCGATGCAGACTGCAGAACTGCTGGATGACCTGATTCCGCAGGTGATCAGCCATGAATTTTATTTTGCCGATGGCCAGATTGATGATGAGGACTATGAGTATGGGTCGTTTGCGCAAAGTAAAATGTTCCACCGCGAGGTGCGATGCAGCAACTGCCATAATCCGCATTCGGGAAACTTGCTCGCCACCGGCAACACCTTGTGTATGAGCTGCCACGAACCCCGTTACAACAGCCGCGAACATCACTTCCATGCGGTGAACACCGAAGGCGCCCAGTGCATCAGTTGCCACATGCCGGTGAAGACCTATATGGGCAACGATCATCGCAGAGATCACAGCTTTCGGATTCCCCGCCCCGATCAATCCGTAAAATTTGGAACACCCAATACGTGCACAGGGTGTCACACCAAAAAGTCAAATCAATGGGCCGCCACTACCCTTGCGCAGTGGTATGGCCCCTCCCGGGCCTACCATTTTTCAGACGACCTGCTGCCAGGCAGTCAATTAAACGAGAACAGCGAGCCTCACTTGCGCAAATTGCTGGCCGACACGACCCAGCCGGCCATCGCCCGTGCAACAGCCGCGCATTACCTGGGCAGCCTGCCTACTGCGACCAGCGCAGCCGGATTGGTTCGGGCGCTGGCCGATGCGAAAGCAATCGTACGGTATAATGCATTACGAGCGTTGGAAAATTTTCCACCCGATGTTTGGCAATCGGCAGCTGCACCGCTGCTGGCCGATCGTGTGCGGGCGGTGCGCATCGCAGCAGCCGACTTATTTCACCCCTATGGCATTGCCCGTGTGCCGGCATCCCACCAGGCGAGCTACCGGCAGGCCGATGCAGAAAACCGGCAGTACCTGAATTATCAAACCGACTTTGCCGTAGGTAATGTCATGCTGGCTGATTACGAAATGCAGGACAACGATCACCTGAATGCCATTATTCATTATGTGCGCGGCCTGAAAAAAGACAGTCTGATGAATTATGCCCGGCTGAATCTGTCAGCAGCCTACAGTCAGGCCGGAAAAAATGACGAGGCCCTGCGCGTACTTACTGATGCCCTGGCCGTGGATGCCAAAAACGATCGCATTTATTACAATCTCGGATTGCTCCATTACGAAATGGGTAACCCCGACCGCGCGGCCGAAAGCTTTGCTGCTGCGGTCAAACTGGGTACTCGCAATACGGGTGTTTACTACAACTACGGGCTTCTTCTTCAGCAAATGAACCAAGTGGTGCAAGCCGAGGCCACCTGGCGCAAGGGGTATGCCCTTCAACCTGATGCCATCAACATCAATTATGCGCTCGCGACTTTATACCTCCAACAAAACCGGATCGATCAGGCCCGCCTGCATGCACGCATCATTTTTGAGCGAGACCCCGGCAATCCCCAGTATGCACCCCTTCTGGCCCGACTTGGCTTTTTTCGAAACTAGAGTATCTTCAGTTTCAGTAACACTCGGAATGGTTGCCCCATGTTCTGGAATCAATTATACGGCAACGAACCAATAAAC
>DAIPHR010000143.1:0-1058 GCA_036771215.1 Cyclobacteriaceae bacterium | reverse complement strand
CGGGCACGTATTCATGCAGAGGTTGTGTATAATCAGGATGGCGTTAATCCTCATTATGCTGCTTTGTTTGAACGCCTGGGTCTGTCGCCCGATTGAAGCCGCGCTGCCGCTGATAAGCACCGACCGCTGAATAAAGAAGTGCGTCCGGTATATTGCGTGCTCACCGCACGGTTCAAACTCAGCAGTAAACTTTCCATCGCACGGCCGGACGACACAAATCGCCATGAATGTAAACCCCGAATTGATTATCCTATTGTCCCCAATTGTACGGCAATGAACCGATGATCAGCAACGCAATCAACACCATGATGAGATAGGACAACAACAGGGCTGGTGTAAAAAACTTGGTCTTGGAATATTGGTCAAGCAGTTTCATGACGCGGATATGCCGGTATACGGATAGCGCAAGACCAACAAACCCGGATAACAGCAAGGTAAGCCCTATCACCCGGGGCGTGATAAAACAAAGCAGGGGTGGCCGATGGTTCTCAGCGAATTGCGCCTCCAAAAATTTAAAAAGTGCAAAGCCGAATGTCATCAGCGTGGTGGCCGTGCGGACCCACGCCAGTAAGGCGCGCTCCTGCGCCAGGCGGGCGCGGTCAACACTCAGCTCCTTCTTGATTTTCTTTCTCTTTTCGCGAGGTTTACGACTGTCCTCCGTTTGAGGGTTACTCACCTGAATTTCCATCGTGTCCACTGATAGTTCCGAAAAAGTATACAACGGCTGGCACATTCAAAAATGCCGTAGATCAAAAAGGCAATTACGCATGCATACGGGTTTACGCAAAACGGTTAACTTTAAAGGCAGTAAACAGCTATGCGTCTATCTGTTGTACTTTATGAGGCAGCCCCTGTGCGCCCCATGGAATTTTATTTCCCTTCTGCCGGAAGGCCGTTTTTGTGTTGCCAAAATTCAACAACACTATGAAAAATGCGCCCGCGTTAAATAGATGGCTGGAAACGGGCTATCTGCTATTTGGAAAGGAAGGCCCGGAAGTTTTGTAAGTGGAGCGAATGTCCCGTATGCTGGGACTAAACAAATCGGGGTTCTACCATTA
>DAIPHR010000142.1:0-8043 GCA_036771215.1 Cyclobacteriaceae bacterium | reverse complement strand
GCCAAGGCCGCCAAACATGAGGTGATGATCGCCAAACCACGATAAACTCTCCTTGACGGAATTCGCGAGCCGGGTAAACGGCACCTCATCGCGTGCGAACGTATTCACGGCATCATCGTACACGTTGAAATCGAATTGACCGTCCAGCATCCCGGTGTTCACATAACTGCTCACGAGTTCGCGGCTGCCATAGGTTTCGCCAATCTGGTATACCGGCCGCTTCACATCGCGTTTGATTTTTTTGGTCAGCTCGCGCCAAAACAAAAGGTCGATATGCTTGGAGGCATCGTGGCGGAAGCCATCCAGCTCATAGGACGTCAGCCAGTACAGGGCGGTATCGGTCATGGGCCCCACCACTTCGGGTTTGCGCAGGTCCAGCGTGGGCAAAAAGACATCGAACCAGGTAGTGAGGCGTTGATCTTCCCAACGTTCGGTGTTCAGCGATCCATCCGGCAGGTAAAGTGACGTGAACCATTCGGGATGTTGCCGCACGAGCGGATGTTCCTGATGAACATGATGGGCGACATAGTCGAGAATGACATTGATGTTCTTCGCGTGCGCCTCGTTCAACAGCTCCTCCAATTCCTGCCGGGTGCCATAGCGGTAGTCAATTTGTTTAAGCGAGATCGGCCAATAGCCGTGGTACCCGGAAAACGTGGTGGGTGGCGTGGGGTATTTGCCATAAGCCCCTTTCGGATTTTGTGTGATGGGTGACAGCCATAGGGTGTTAATACCCAGCTTTTCGAAATAGCCATCCTTGATTTTTTTTGTGATGCCCGCCAGGTCGCCCCCAAAGTAATTCGCTTTCGGGTTAATCGTTTTGTCCTTAACCGGTTCGTCATTTTCAGGGCGACCGTTGACGAACCGATCGACCATCATAAAGTAGAGTACCTGCGCTTCTTTATCGTGCCGCGTCAGCTGGCCGTTGGTTACCACAACTTCGCCTTCGTGCAACGGGATGAGTACATCGTTACTTATTCCTTCTTCATTGGCAGCCCATACCCGAATAAAGGAACGTTTGCTCTCCCTGGCTTGAGCTGGAATTTCAAATTCAATGCGATCATCGGTGACGGTGACGTGGGAGGCGGGCAACCGAAAGTTTTTCCAATACACGTTTACCTCGGAGGCCGGGTTTGAAAGCGTGAGGGATACCGTGCCATCATCGGCTTTCTCGGTTCGGATCAAAGGCAGTTTCGCGGGGTCGGGGCGTGGCAGGCGCAGCACGGAATTCCAGCCGCCCATGCCGTTGTCAACCGAATCACGGTTGGCGGGATCTCGTTTTTCTTTGCCATCGGCTACAAAGAGATATTGGTAGGTGCCGGGATTCAGTTGAAGATCGATCGTAAACTCATTCTCTGTTTTGGTTAACACCGTGGCTTCCTGATTCCACGAATTGAATTCACCTTTTGCTTTGACGGTACCGGCAGTTGCCGGGTAGCGCAACGTTACCGGCAGTTTGGAGGCGCGCTGCAGCGGAATGGCATAGGCCTGGCCCGCACTCCAAAGCAGCACATTGCCCAAAGCCGTTGGCAGGGGACCGGAAATCATCAGCCGGTTTTCATTCCGAGTGAATGGTGCACTGGGTTGTATTTGAATCGAATCGATCCGACTTACATCGGTGACAAAATCTTCCAGCACCAGTTCGTTGGGCCCGGGCGCGAGTAACACGGGTGTTGCCAGCCCGGTAATGAGCTCCTGATCGTTGAACCGGAGTTCGGGTGTGGTGCGGCAGGCGCTGAGCAGTGCCAGACTACCAATGAAAAACCATCGCTTGCTGGTCATACGGAACGACTGTTGATGGCAGTGAGGAAATGTGAGGTGCATCGGGTTGCGTATTGATGGGATCGAAGTTACTGATCGGATTCAGAAATTGGTAGCGGCCATGCCCGATCGGCACCGCACGGGAATTCAGCATTAACGCAGTGAGCGTATCAAATCCGTGGAAACAGACGCGAAGCGAGCGATACGGGGTTGCGTACGTTCCCACTTGCGGCTGCAGCGTTAGCGTTCGGGCGGTGGGATCGTATTCAATTTTCCGAAGGGCGAATGTGCCCTGCTCGTAATCATAGGTGCGGCCGTCATCCTCGTAAAATTCAAAGGCACTGGCCGTGTTGCCGGCATACACATGCAGTTCAAGTGTGTCACCGGTATCTGCCGAGTTACGACCCGCGTTGGGGCGCATGGGCAGAATCGATGAGCCGCGCACAAAAACCGGCAGCACATCGATGGGCGCCTCGGCCACCATCTCCTGCGATCCGCCAAAAGGTTTGTCGGTATAGAAGTCAAACCAGTTGCCTTCCGGCAGGTAAGTCTTTACCAGGTCTTTGTTGCTCTCAGCCGGGATCACCAACAGGGCCGGCCCGAAGAAGTATTGATTTTGATACTTGCCGTCATATATTTTTTGATCGAACGGATAGTCAAAAGCCAGGCTGCGGTTGAGCGGCATGCCGTTTTGCGAGGCCTCGTAAAACAACGAGTAAATGTAGGGGAGGAGCCGGTAGCGCAACTTCATATAGTTGCGTGAAATTTCCTCCACCCGCTCGCCATAACTCCACGGTTCGGAATCGCGGCTGTTGATCATGGAGTGGCCGCGGTAAAACGGTGAGAATGTACCGATCGTCATCCAGCGAGCAAACAGTTTTTCATCTGCATTGCCCACAAAACCACCAATGTCGTAGCCGGTAAAGGCCAGACCTGAGAGTCCCATGCTGTTCAGCAAGCGTACCCCGGTCATCATGTGCGCATCGTACGCTACGTTATCGCCTGTCCACACGGCAGCATACCGTTGAATGCCTGAGAATCCGGATCGGGTAAGATTAAAAGGACGTTTGTTTTTTAACCGTTGGCGGGTGCCCTCGTAGGTGCTTCGGGCCATCATTAAGCCATACACGTTGCGGCCTTCACGCGTAGAGGTTTTTTCACCTTCGAAATTAAACTCCATGAGTTCCGGCAGGTAGTTTCCCCACGTGGCGATCTCATTCATGTCGTTCCAAAAACCTTCTACGCCCAGCGAGGTATACGATTCAAATTGGCGAGCCCACCAATCCCGCGCTTGTGGGTTGGTGAAATCCGGAAAGTGGCACCAGCCGGGCCAAACCTGGCCGCTGTACATGCCGCCATCCGGGTACTTGATAAAAATATCTTCATTCTTGCCAGATTCGTAGGGCCCATAGCCTTCCTCAATCTTGATGCCGGGGTCACACATCACCACGACTTCAAACCCCATGGACTTCAATCGGTCAATCATTCCTTTCGGATCCGGAAAGTGCTTTTTATCCCAGGTGAAAATCTTGTACGCTTCCATGTAGTGAATATCCAGCACGATGGCATCGCCCGGGAAATCACGTTGATGAAAGTTTTCGGCAATGGCGATAACTTCTTTGTCGGGGTAGTAGCTGTAGCGGCATTGCTGATACCCCACGCTCCAGAGCGGGGGCAGCGGCATGCGACCCGTAAGCCAGGTGTAGTGGAAAAGAATTTCCCGGATGGACTTCCCGTGTATGAAGTAGTAGTTCATTTCACCGGCATCGGCCGAGAAACTGGCGAATCGGTCGTTGGAGGCTCCGAAGTTGAAATGGGTCTTATGGCTGTTGTCGAGGAAGAGGCCATAGACGTGGTGGCCATGAATGCCAATGTAAAAGGGTATGGTGCAGTAGAGGGGATCGGTATCCGGGCCGTAGCCGTAGGCATCGGTGTTCCAGTTTACGTACCCGCGCCCCCGTTTATCCAGCGGCCCGTTCTTTTCACCTAAACCAACAAAGCGTTCACCGGGCTGGAGTTTTTTGTACGTAGTGAGTTGCTCACCGATCCATTGTGTACCTAGGCCGGGGTCATCTTCGTTGATTATTTCTCCTCCAGTTGTTTCGCAGCGAAAACGCACGGGAGATTTTGAAATCACCAGGCGGAATTGCGTGGTCGACAGTACAAGTTGGTTTTCACTATCGGTTAAATTGAACTCAACCGATTGAGGCTGCTCCACCACGGCATACGAAAAAGCCCGCCAAGTGGCTTGTGGGCCCACCGAAAAGCGCACAACGGAGGGGGAAAAAAACGTAACATGAAAATTCCCGTTGGGCGTTTTGCCATCAACACCATTTTCAGTTTTTGTATAAGACGAAAGATCACCCAACCCTTGGCTGAGCTTATGATGGCGGTTTGACGACATGGAACGGATAAACTACTTTTTCTTAATCGATGACTGCCGGACGATAAGTCGGGTTTTCAAAACTTTGGTTTCGGGCTGAGGCTCACCCTGGTCTTTGTCTTTCATTTCAATATGCCGAATGAGCAAACGTGCAGCCTCTTGCCCCATTTCATACCCGGGCTGATCAACCGAACTGAGCGGGGGGTCCATCAACTGACTGAAGAACCAATTGCTGAATCCCATCAGGGCAACATCGCCTGGAATGTTAAGGCCTTTTTCTTTGATGGCCTTCATGGCCCCCATCGCCAGCATGTCGTTGTTGGCAAAGATGGCATCCGGTGGCGGTGTTAATGCCAATAATTTGCGTGTGGCTTTTTCAGCTTCCTCCAGCGTGCCGCTGGGGCACTGCAAGACAAAGTTCTCCTGGTAGGGGAGGTTGGCTTCCCGCAGCGCGTCTTTATAGCCGCGAAGGCGATCTTCGCTGATCAGCAGGTTAGGGGCAGCCTGTAGATGGGCTATGCGCTTGCAACCCTGCTCAATCAGGTGTGTAACCGCCTCTTTGGCCCCCACATAATCGTCCACAATTACTTTACTCGTGTTCGGATTGTTGTACATGCGGTCAAAAAACACGACTGGAACCCCCTTTGACAAAATTGACTCGATATGTTCATAGTTGGTGGTCTCTCGCGAAATGGACAACAACATGCCGTCAACCCGGCTGTTGAAAAGGGCTTTAATGTCCCGCGCTTCGCGGTCAAACGACTCGTTGGATTGCGTAATGATGACGCTGTAGCCGGCCTCATAAGAAACGTCTTCGATGCCGGAGATAACGGTGGAAAAGAAGAAGTGCACTAACTCGGGTATGATAACCCCGATGGTATTGGTTTTCTTCTGCCGAAGGCTGAGCGCTACAATATTCGGCTGGTAGTTCAGCTTATCGGCCAGCGCGTTAACAGCCTTCTTGGTTTCCGAGCTGATATCGGGGTGGTCTTTGAGAGCCCTCGAAACGGTGGAGGGAGAGATGCCCAGCTCGCGGGCGATGTCTTTAATGGTTACCTGGTTGAATTTCATTGTGACCTTAAAGATACGAACCTATTCCGCAACTTGTTTGCGGAAAGAGTCCAAAAAGGGGCATGGCGCCCGGCTGTGACGGGCTTGCGGCATTCCCGCTGCCAAACAATCGATCGAACAAACGTTTTCGGGATTGTTCAACATCTGAAAACTAGCTAATCAGGTTTTTTTATTGACCTTTACCATATGATGAAAATTTTTGGTGGTTGGTTTTTCGCCTTTTTCCTTTGCTCGTACGTCTCTGTGGGCCAAATCGTATCGTTAAATCCAACGGTATCGCCTGCTTTTTTCACGGTGAATACGCCCATCACCGTAGAGTATGACGCAACGGGCACCTCGCTGGCTTCACTTGCCGATGCGTATGCGTGGGTTTGGATACCCGGCCAGAATATTGATGCGAGGTACAATGTTAATCCTGCAACCGACAATCCCAGCCTCACCAACAATGCCAAATTCGTGAAAATCGTTTCGGCTGGCCGCACCCTGTTCCGGCTAACCTTTACGCCTTCTGCCTTTTTTGCCACCAGCATTGCCAATCAAACGCGCATGGGCATTTTGCTGAAGGGAACCGCTTGGAGCGCGGGACAGACAACCGATTACATCGTTAACTTCTGGGATGGTTCTTTCAACTTGCTGCTGACATCACCGGCCAACCGGCCCTTGTTTGTCACGTCCAACCAGGTCATCGCCATTCGTGCCAATACACCGGTGGCGGCCAATTTTGAGTTGCGCCTGAACGGAAATGTCATCCATACGTCAATCGGGGTAACCTCGTATTCGTATGATCACACCGTGTCCGAGGTGGTTGGTTTTTCAACTTTGAAATTGACGGCAACCTCGGGAGTTTCAACGGATGAGGAACAATTTCAATACATCATCTCCGGACCCAGCCCGGCTCAAGCCCGGCCGGCCGGAGTTCTGGCGGGCATCAACTATTCTGCCGACCCCACAAAAGTTACGTTGTGCTTGTGGGCCCCCGGTAAGTCCTCGGCCTACGCCTTTGGTGAGTTTAGCAACTGGCAGGTGTTACCGGCAAATCAAATGAAACGCGATGGTGAATTTTTTTGGATTCAACTTACCGGGCTCACCAGCGGAAAAGAATATGGATTTCAATACCTGGTCGATGAAACGCTCAAGCTGGCCGACCCGTATGCCGATAAAATCATTGACCCGGATGACCAGTACATTCCGACCGGCACCTATCCGGGACTAACACCCTACCCCGCGGAGGCTCTCAATGCCCAGTGGTACTTCAACCGGATTTCGGTTTTCCAGACAGCCCAGCCCAGTTATCCGTGGGTTGTAAACAATTTTCAAAAACCGGCAAAGTCTACGCTGGTGGTGTATGAGCTGCTCATTCGGGATTTCTTTGCGAATGGGCAGCGAAACTATCAAAACCTGATTGACACCATTGGGTATTTCAAGCGATTGGGAGTTAATGCGATTCAGCTGATGCCGATCATGGAGTTTAATGGAAATGAGAGCTGGGGATACAATCCCACGTTTATGTTTGCCCCCGACAAGTACTATGGGACAAAAAATAAACTGAAGGAATTTATTGATAAATGTCATCAAAACGGAATCGCGGTCATCCTGGATATTGCCATGAACCACCAGGACTTGCCGAATAGCTTTGTTCTTCAGGACTTCAATTTTGCCTCGGGAAAACCAGCGGCTACGAATCGGTGGTTCAATGTCGACCCTCGGCATCCGTTCAATGTTTTTTTTGATATGAACCACGCCAGTACGTATACGCAGAAGTATCTGGATACAGTGAATCATTACTGGTTAAATCAATACAAGGTGGATGGCTTCCG
Organism: Cyclobacteriaceae bacterium; assembly: GCA_036771215.1. GTDB lineage: Bacteria > Bacteroidota > Bacteroidia > Cytophagales > Cyclobacteriaceae > ELB16-189. The sequence continues at coordinate 1,011 of DAIPHR010000142.1, read as the reverse complement.
GTTTGATTTATCCAAAGGATTTACCCAAACCAATAATCCGAACGATGTAGGTGCCTGGTCAGCGTACGATGCATCTCGAATTGCCATCCTCAAACGAATGGCAGATAAAATCTGGACACACTCTCCCAATGCGTATGTGATTCTGGAGCATTTCGCTCAAAACTCGGAAGAGCAGGAGTTGGCCGACTATCGTTCCGCGGAAGGGAAGGGCATGATGTTTTGGGGAAACCTTAATCATTCGTACAGTCAATTGGTAAAAGGAGTGGCCGATGGCTCGGACATTTCCGGAGTGTACCATAAAAACCGCGCCTGGTCTTCGCCTCATTTGATCGGCTATATGGAGAGTCATGACGAAGAGCGCGCCATGTATCGCGCTTTAACGGAAGGTGCCTCGGCCAGCGGGTACACCACCCGTGATGTGAATACTGCCCTTGCCCGAATGAAAGCAGCTCATCTGGCGTTGCTCGCTGTTCCGGGTCCAAAGATGATCTGGCAGTTTGGCGAGCTAGGTTATGACTTCAGCATTAACCAGTGTACAAATGGCACGGTCAATAGCAATTGCCGTCTGGATATTAAGCCGTTGCGTTGGAGCTATCTCGATGAACCTGCCCGTGCTGACCTTTTTAACCATGTGGCTGATCTTAACCGGCTGCATAAAACATACGACATCTTTCATTCTGGCGATGCGATCATGACGGCCGGCAATGGGCTGGTGAAAACGATCATTCTGCGCAACACCCCATTTAACCCAAACCCGGTGACGGCTGAAGACATGAATGCCGTCATCGTGGTGAATTTCGGACTTTCGGCCGCGACCGTAAATGTTGGGTTTCCCCATACCGGCACCTGGTATAATTACTACAGCTATGGTACTCCGCTGAACGTGGCCGTGAATCCGCTGTCAATCAGCTTGGGGCCGGGTGAGTATCGGCTCTTTACCGATGTTGCGATTAAAAACGAAATCGTAGTTGGGTTGGCGGAGGGTCTTGCGACGGATGTTGTGGTTTTTCC
>DAIPHR010000141.1:0-8230 GCA_036771215.1 Cyclobacteriaceae bacterium | reverse complement strand
GGCGCAGAGGACCGTGCCCAGCAAAAATCCGATGTAAAAGAACAGCAGTAATTTTTTCCGGTCAAACCTGTCGGCAAAGCCTGCGGCCAGTAAACCGGCCCCGCCTGCGCTAAAAGCATACGCGCTCACCACGAGGCCGAATTGTGCGGTTGTGATCTTCAGTTTCGGCAATAACATGGCGCCCAGTGGCGACAGCACCATGAAATCCAGGATGATGGTGAACTGGAGGATGGACAGAATGGCAATTACAAAGATCTGATACCCGGTGAACTGGCGGTCGGGCAGGGGTAACTCACTCATGAAGGGCAGGGGTTTACACGCAAGTAACGCAATCGGCCGGTAATCATTCCCGCAATGCGGTCAAACAGGATGAGGTGTTACTATGGCATCAGACCGGGCGACATCACGACAAAAACTATCCTCTTTGGAACGTAGGCTGAATGAGTTTCGCCACCAGCGCTGTCCAGCCGGTTTGGTGGTTGGCGCCAAGGCCGCGGCCGGTGTCACCGTCAAAGTACTCGTGGAACAAAAGCAGGTCGTCAAAGTGCTCGTCCGATTGCAGCAGCACATCCGTACCGTACAGGGGCCGGGCTCCGCTCTCATCTTTGCGAAAAATAGAAATCAGCCGCTCCGCGAGATCATCGGCAATTTGTTGCAAATTGCGCAACTGCCCCGCGCCAGTGGGATATTCGATTTGAAAGTCCTCGCCATAGAAATTATGAAACCGGTGGAGTGATTTGATGATCATGTAATTGACCGGAAACCAGATAGGCCCGCGCCAGTTGGAGTTTCCACCGAACATAAAGGAATCGCTCTCGCCCGATTGATACCGGATAACAAAGTCGCTGCCATTGGCATGCAACCGGTAAGGCTCATTTAAATGAATACGGGAAAGTGCGCGTATGCCGAAGGCCGACAAAAACTCCTTTGTATCCAGCATACGTCTTAGCAGGCTCTTCATGCGATGTCCGCGCAGCAGGGAGAGCAGGTGCGTTTGATTTTTTCCGCGCTCACCCCACCTTGAAATCAGGTTGGCGAGGTCGGGCCGGTTTTGAAGAAACCAATCCAGCCGCTGCGTAAACTCCGGCATGGTCTGAAAGATTTCTTCATCCAGCACTTCCACGGCAAACAGTGGTATCAAGCCCACCATGGAGCGCACTTTCATAATCACACGCCCGTTCTCCGGCAGGCTGATGACATCATAGAAAAACTCATCTTCGCTGTCCCATAAGTCGATGCCTTCGTTGTTCACGTTGTACATCGCACCCGCGATGTAGAGAAAGTGCTCAAAGAATTTGGTGGCCAGGCTTTGGTAGGTGGGGTTTTGCTTGGCCAGTTCCAGCGCCATGCGCATCATGTTGAGCGTAAACATCGCCATCCAGCTGGTGCCGTCCGATTGCTCGATGACCCAGCCGTTGGGCAGGTGCGCATTGCTGCGGTCGAATACACCAATATTATCCATGCCGAGGAAGCCGCCCTCGAATACACTATTGCCGTTTTCATCTTTCTTGTTCACCCACCAGGTGAAGTTGAGCAACAACTTGTGAAAGATCTCTTCCAGAAACTGGCGATCGCGCACGGGGTCTTCCATGAACGTCTCCGTTTTGTAAATGCGCCACGCAGCCCAGGCGTGCACGGGCGGATTGACATCGCTGAACGCCCACTCGTAGGCGGGCATTTGCCCGTTGGGGTGCATATACCACTCCTTGGTAAGCAGCAGCAACTGTTGCCTGGCAAATTCAGGATCTACCATCGAGAAGGGAATGGCATGAAACGCCAGATCCCACGCAGCATACCACGGGTACTCCCATTTGTCCGGCATCGAAATAATGTCGGCATTGTTGAGGTGCTTCCAGTCCCGGTTGCGGCCGTGTTTGCGCGCGGCCGGTGGGGGAGGCTGGTTCGGGTCACCGTGCAACCACACGTCAATATCGTAGTAATAAAACTGTTTGCTCCACAACAGGCCGGCTAGCGCCTGGCGGTGGATAAGCTTATCGCCTTTCTGTTTCACCTCACGTTGCAACATGGCGTAAAACGCATCCGCTTCCGATTGCCGTTGCTTCCACACCCGGGCAAACTCGGCAAAGGGTTGAGTGTGATACTGCCGGCTGAGCCGTAGCCGAAACGTTTTGATTTTGCCGGCTGGCATGCGCGCGGTCAGACAAAAACAGGCTTTGGTACCGCGCGGTATCTCGTTCACCGCGCTGCGGTTGCCGTGCACGACAAAATCATTGATGCCATCTTTGAAAATACCCTCGCGCGGGTGGCCGTAGAGGCGGCCGGTATTGGTTTCGTTTTCGCAGAAAAGAGCTTCACCTTTTTCTTCGCACCACAAATAGTAATCGCCCAGCGTGGCATGGTGTGCCTTCATCGTGTGCGGGTCGTCCAGGTAAATTTCCGGGCGCGCGGATGTGCCGCCCCAGGCCCACGTGTTGCGAAACCAAAGCGTGGGCATCAGCACCAGGGGTGCATCTTCCATGCCGCGATTGGTTACCCGCAGTTGAATCAGAATGTCGTCAGGTGCGGCTTTGGCATACTCCACGTGCACATCGAAGTAGCGGTTGCCGTTCAATATGCCGGTGTCCGTGAGTTCATATTCGCGGTCGGCCTTCGAGCGTCTTTTGCTTTCGTTCACCAGGGCTGCGTAAGGGAAAGCCCCGTGCGGATACTTGTACAGCATGTGCATCCACGAGTGGGTTGGAGTATTATCGAGGTAGTAGTAAAGTTCTTTTACATCCTCACCATGGTTTCCCTCCGGGTTGGTTACGCCAAAGAAGCGCTCTTTAATAATGGGGTCGTGCGTGTTCCACAGCGCTACGGCAAAGCACAGGCGCTGCTGATCATCGCTGATGCCGCCAATCCCTTCTTCGCCCCATCGGTAGGCTTTGCTGCGGGCCATGTCGTGGGAGATGTAGTTCCACGCATCGCCATTGGCGCTGTAGTCTTCGCGCACGGTGCCCCACTGGCGGTCGCTCAGGTAAGGGCCCCACAGGCGCCAACCGGGTTTGCCGGATCTGGATCCGTCTCGTTCCTCCAGCAGTCGTTGTTGTTCGGCTGTCATCGTAAGGTGAAAGAACGGTAAAAATGCGGCTATATCCTATGCGTGTTTAGCGTGTGAGGCCCCAGGAAATTCGCAAGTTTTCGTCTCGTTTGCTATCTTGAGCGTTTCTTTTTTGCTATGGTGTCGGATGAGGAGTTTAGCCGGATGCGGGCGTATGTCAGTCGGTTTATGGATTTGACAGACCATGACTTTACAGCCATTCAACAGCGCTTAGTATGTAAATCTGTCCCCAAAGGCGGCTATTTATTAAAAGCGGGTGACGTTTGTCCTCTCGTAGCCTTTATTAATAAGGGGCACCTGCGGTCTTTTTGCCTGGTGAAAGGCGAGGAGGTGACGTACAATTTTTGGTTCGAAGGCAACTTCATCACCGATTATTCCAGCTTCCTCACGCGGCAACCCTGTATTGAAACACACGAAGCCCTCGATGATGTTGAGGTGATTATCGTATCATATGACGACTTGCAGTACTTATATAAAAATTTCCCGGGGTGGGATAAATTCGGCCGACTCATTGCCGAGTTTATCATCATTGGTGTAGCTGAGCGCAACCGGGCCATGTTGTTTTTAACGGCCGAAGAGCAGTACCTCAACCTGATGAAAAGCCGCCCGAAAGTTTTGGCCAACGTGCCCCAGCACTACATCGCCTCTTACCTCGGCCTGCGGCCCGAGTCCCTCAGCCGCATCCGCAAGCGCCTTGCCACCGCTAAGAAAATCTGATTTCGCTACGGGTGGTTTCGCCCCGGCCCCTGCGTATTGATCTGGGTTAAGATCGGTGCCCAGCCGGCCCTTCTTGACTCAGGTCAACGTCCGCAACGGCAAGCGCCCGCCATGTTTGCGTCACAAAACGCAAATAATTATGAACAATTCAGAAATCTGGACACTCCGAAAAAGAAATCTCCTGCTGGCCCTCGGGCTGATGGTGGCGCTGCTAGGCTCCGCCACCGCCCTGGCTCAATCCGTACAAACCGTGCGCGGCCGCGTGGTCGATGCCGTAAGTCAAACACCCCTGGTGGGGGTTAACGTGGTGGTGCTCAACGTGGGCGATGTGCCGTTGGGTGCTTCCACCGATGCCAATGGCGACTACCTCATCACCGGGGTACCCGTTGGCCGCCAAACCATCAAGATCACCTACGTGGGTTTTGAAGAACAAGTCATACCCAACATCGTGGTTACGGCCGGTAAGGAAGTCATCCTCAACATCGCCTTAACCGAAAGCGTGAACAGCCTCGATGAAGTGGTGATTGTGGCCGACAGCCGCGAAGACAAAACGGCCACCAACAACGACCTGGCCGTGGTGAGCGCCCGCTCGTTCAATGTGGATGACACCAAACGGTATGCCGGTGCACTGGGCGATCCTTCGCGCATGGCCGCCAACTTTGCCGGTGTGATCGGGGGCAATGACTCGCGCAATGACATTGTCGTGCGGGGTAACTCACCGCAAGGTATGCTCTGGCAGTTGGAAGGGTTGAACATTCCCAACCCCAATCACTTCGGCACGCTCACCAGTACCGGTGGCCCCGTGAGCATGCTCAACAACAACAACCTCGATAAGTCGGATTTTATCACTAGTGCCTTCCCGGCTCAGTATGGCAATGCCACGGCTGGTGTATTTGATATCCGCCTGCGCGATGGCAACAACCGGAAGCAGGAGTTTGTGACACAGGTTGGCTTCAATGGGTTTGAACTCGGGGCCGAGGGTCCGTTCTCGAAAAACTCAAAAGCCAGCTTCATTGCCAACTACCGCTACTCCACGCTGGGCGTATTCGATGCGCTGGGCATCGACTTCGGCACCGGCAGCAATGTGCCGCTCTATCAGGATTTGAATTTTAAGATTTCCGTGCCGACCAAATCCGGGGGCAAGTGGACCGTGTTTGGCATGGGGGGTATAAGTTCCATTGATCTGCTCGGCAGCGAGGCAGACCTCACCAGCACCAGCGAGGATTTATACGGAACTGAAAATCTCGATACCTACCCGCGCTACCGTACGGGAATAGCCGGCATCAGCTATGAGAAAAATATTTCGACCCGTACATTCATCAAAGCCACCGCAGGCATCAGTCACACCTTCGAGGAATACCGGACTGACTCACTGGTTCGCGACAGCCAGCAAAAGGTAGTCGACCGTTTTCAGAGAGCTAACGGAGAATTCACCACCAACAAGGGCTCGTTGGCATTCCTCACGCGCACGAAATTCAACGCACGCAACAGCCTCACCTCCGGGTTTTACATCGATGCGACCGGTTTTGATCTATTCAACCGCGATGTGTTCCCCAACGTGGGCAAGGATTCCGTGCGGTTGGATGTGAACGACCAGGCCCAGCTTTACCAGGCCTACTCCACGTGGAAGCACCGCTTTGGCAACCGGTTAACCCTGAATGCGGGCGTTCATTTGCAATACTACTCTCTTAATGAAGAGTTGGCCATCGGGCCGCGCGTAGGTTTGCAGTATCGCCTGCATGCCAACCATGCCCTGAGTGTTGGGTACGGCCGCCACAGCCAGACAGCCGGCATCTACACTACGTTTGTGCAAACACCCTCTCTTGCCGGGCCGCAATTGACCAATCGAAATCTAGGATTTGTGAACAGTGACCATTATGTAATCACGTACGACTGGAACATAACCGAGCAATTACGCCTGAAAGCCGAAGGCTATTACCAGCAGTTGCGCGATGTACCCGTGGAGCGGGACCCCAGTTCTTTCTCGGCTATTAATACGGGCGCCAGCTTTAATCCCAGCGACAAAGCCAACCTGGTCAACAACGGCACCGGCACCAACACCGGTGTGGAGCTTACGCTGGAACGCTTCTTCAGCCGCGGCTATTATTTTCTGGCCACTGCATCGGTGTTCGACTCGAAGTATGAGGGCAGCGATGGCGTGGAGCGCAACACCGCCTATAACACGGGCCAGGTATTCAACCTGTTGGCCGGCAAAGAGTGGAAGTTGGGGGCCGGCAGCAAATTTTTGTCGCTCAATCTGAAGGTTACCACCATTGGCGGCACGTACCTGACCCCTATCGATTTTCAGAAGTCTCAGCAGTACGGCAGCGCCATATTCAGAGAGAGTGAAGCGTTTAGCGAGAAGCAGGACGGTTATTTCCGTACCGACTTCCGCATCAGCTACCGCAAAGAGTACCGCAAGAGTACGCTGGAGCTGGCGCTTGACCTGCAGAACGTGACCAACAACCAGAACATTTTTGCGCAGAGCTACAACCCGCGTACGAATGCGATTGTCACGCAATACCAGCAGGGTTTCTTTCCGGTGCCCTATGTGCGGTTTACGTTTTGATCGCGCGGGGGTGCGGGGTGTTCAGCGGGTCTGCCGAAAGGCAGGCCCGTTTTGTTTTGGTGCGGGCCACGCCCGAAATGTAACGCCCAGAAAAATAAATCTGCACGGATGATTCTCGGCCACAGACAGCTCATAAGCAACTACCAACCCACAAATACCAATCCTTTAACCACCCCTTAACAACATTTACCAAGCGCTTAACAAACCCGGGTTTGTGAGCCGTGCACTTTTGCAGGAAACACTAACCCATGAAATGCTCAGCCCTGTTGCTCGTTTTGTTGCCCTGGTGGGCAGCTGCCCAGCAACGTTTTTCCTTTCAGCGCACGCAGCACTCGCGCGAGGTATCATTCATCCAACTGGATTCGGCCAACGGTGTGCGCTCCACCGTTATCGAGTATCCCAAGTTTTTGGTTGTCATCGAGCTGCCCATGATCGATGCGGGCGCTAACCGAGCCACTAACCTGGCAGAAGATGTGCCGAAAGCCAAGCGCTATTTGCAATACCTCACCCGCGAGTACCAGAAACCGGTGAAATACGTGCTCAGCACACATTGGCATCTGCACAGCCTCTCGGGCATCACTCCGTTTTTTGAATATGGCGCGCAGCTGGTGGTGGCGCGGTCCAACTGGAACTACAGCCTGGAGCAGGGCTTGCTGCCACAGGCCGTGGCGCAGCAATACCGCAAGCAGGTGATTTCGGTTACACGCGATACGGTGTTGCTGGCGAAATCCGCCAACCCCATTGAGGTGTGGCTTCTGGATGAGCAATACCGCTTCAAGCCCACCAAGGACTACCTGTTTTTTTACTTCCCCAAAAGCCAGGCGCTGCACGCCTCGTGCATGTGCGCCATGAACCACGTGGACTTTGCGCAGCGGCCTACGTTTATGTATAACGACCGCGTGAGCGACCTGGACCGCGCCATTCGGGTGCGGCAGGTGCCGGTGGAACAACTTATCAAACTAAGTGCAGAGTATGATGTCACCACGAATACCTACCGCGAGCCGGTTTTTTCACAGGCGTATTTTTCGGAATTCAAACAACGCGGCACGCCCCTGCATGTGGCCGTGAAGGCGTACACGACCATGGCGTTGGATCGGTTAAACCATGACCGCGACAGCCTTTTGAACGTGTTGGTGCAGCAAAAGGTATCGCCCGCGCTACTCAACTCGGTGGTGTATGAATGTTTGCACGAGCAGGCGTGGCCGAAGGCCGTGGCGTGGGCGCACATCCTCAACCTGGTAGAACCGGGAGATACAAACTATATCGACACGCTAGGTGAGGCCTACTATCAATCCGGCAACTTGTCGATGGCGGAGTACTACAGCCGTGTGTTGCAACGCCTGGATGCTCAGAACTTCCCCGATGCGCTGGCTACCTGGGTACGAAACAAAGCACATTGAGGTATTCGGCTCACCACGGAATCTCCTGGCGATTGCGATAAAATTTTCCGGTGCCGGTCTTGCCGGCAGTGGCCAGCCACACCGCGGTGTCCGCTCCCTGCTCCACACTTCGCGGGGCCGATTTGCCACCCATGTCGGTCTTCACCCAGCCTGGACAATAGGCATTCACTGAAATCTTTCGACTGCCGAGTTCATACGCCAGGTGTCGCGTGGCAGCATTGAGCGAAGACTTACTCACGCAATACACCGGTGACCAACCCCCCACTGGATCGGTCATACTGCCGCCTCCGCTGCTGGTCATGATCACGCGGGCGCCTGCGGGCATCAACGGCAGAAACGCACGGGTAACCTCCACGGGGCCAAACACATTGGTGCGCATGGTTTTGTGAAAGACTTCGGTTGTGCCGGTGGCCAGCGACTGATCTTCTTTTAACAGAACGGCTGCGTTGTTGATCAGCACGTCCAGCGTTCCGATCTCCGCCT
>DAIPHR010000140.1:0-8409 GCA_036771215.1 Cyclobacteriaceae bacterium | reverse complement strand
AGACCTCGTTTAATCCAAAAGGGGCTGACATCAGCGGCTTGTATATGGATGATGGCTATCTCTTTTTCCGCGTCACACCCTTCGAAATTGCCGTTGAAGGCGACTCGATTGATATTGAGATGCGTATTTTTGAAGGCGACCAGGCTACGATCGATAAAGTGATGATCTCCGGCAATGACCGCACCAGCGATCATGTAATCAGGCGCGAATTGAGCACGATCCCCGGCCAGAAGTTCAGACGATCCGACATCATCCGCACACAGCAGATGTTGTCGTCTATGGGGTATTTCAATCCACAAAAGATCGGGCAGGACATTCGGCCAAACCCGGCCAATGGAACGGTTGATATCGAATGGAAGCTGGAGGAGCAATCCAACGATCAGATTCAACTCTCCGGTGGCTGGGGAGGTGCGTTCGGCTTTGTGGGTACAGTTGGTGTCACGTTCAACAACTTCTCCATGCGCAAGGTGCCGTATCTAAAGCAGTGGCGGCCACTCCCGGTGGGCGATGGCCAGCGATTGTCCATTCAGGCCCAGGCAAATGGCCGGTCGTTCCAAAGCTACAGCCTGTCATTTACGGAGCCCTGGCTGGGGGGCCGCAAGCCCAACTCGCTCACGTTGAGCTTCAACCATTCTATTTCGCGTTTCGCCAATCAGAATTTTGAGTTTACCAGCGACCGGCAGTTGAAAAACTATGGAGTCACCGTTGGCCTCGGCAGACGACTGGAATGGCCGGACAATTATTTCAGTCTGAATAACTCATTGTCCTATTTGATTTACGACTACGCCAATTATTTCAACACGCCCTCGTTGCCGCGGGTGGGGGTTACCAACAGTTTAATGTTCAACACCACGCTCGCACGAAACAGCATCGATAATCCCATGTACCCGTCATCGGGTTCACAAATTTCCCTAAGCCTGAGCTTGACGCCTCCGTGGTCGTTGTGGCAAAGTGACGAGGAGTTACAGGATATTAATACCCGCTACAAGTGGATTGAAATGCACAAGTGGATGTTTGATGCGCGATTCTATATCAAGCTGGCGGGAAGCTCCAAACCTGAGGGGCGAAGTCTGGTGCTGGAGACGAGGGCTCACATGGGTTTTGTCGGTCAATACAATCCCGCTGTCGGGTACGGTCCGTTTGAGCGGTTTGTGATGGGTGGTGCGGGGCTTGCCGGAGGGTTTAACTCGTTTGTTTTGGGCCAGGAAATTATCGGTTTGCGCGGGTATGAAGATAACCAGGTGACGCCACCGCTCTATGCTAACCGCGGTCAACCCTCAACTGAGATAGAGGGCGGTATTGTGTACAATAAGTACAGCATGGAGCTGCGCTACCCGGTAACAACCAGCCAGGCAGCTACGATCTACACATTCTTGTTTACCGAGGGCGGAAATAACTGGAACAATTATCAGGAGTTTAATCCGTTTAAACTTTACCGCTCGGCCGGGGCCGGGGTGCGTATTTTCATGCCGGCTTTCGGTTTGATCGGGTTGAATTGGGCCCATGGATTTGATACGCTGCCAAACTCCTTCCAGAAGAGCGGTACGCAGTTCCACTTCACCATCGGTCAGCAAATTCGTTAGGAAAATGAGGGTTTTTGCACTTTTTCTGATCCTTTCCGTTTTTGGCCTGTCTTTTGCCAAAGCTCAGAAGTTCGGCTACATCGACTCGGATTTTATTTTGAGCAAGATGCCCGAGTACGGCAAGGCGCAGAGTGAAATCGATCAACTCAGCGCTGCGTGGCAGAAGGAGATTGAGGAGATGCAAAAGAAAGTGGAGTCTCTGTATGCTACGTTCGCGGCTGAACAAGTGCTGCTCACGGAGGAAATGAAAAAGGAGCGACAAGACGAGATCCGGAAGAAGGAAACGGAACTGAAAGAATACCAAAAGAAGGTTTTTGGATTTGAGGGATTGTTTTTTTTGAAGAAACAGGAATTGATTAAACCGCTTCAAGACAAGGTTTTTGATGCAGTAGAAAAAGTGGCCAAATCAAACCGGCTGGCTATCATTTTTGATAAGGCAGGTGAGCTGGTCATGATCTATACCGATCCACGCCACGACTACACCGACTTTGTACTCGAAGAACTTGGCTTAGGAGATCCAAACGATAAAATAAAATAGAACCAAACTATCAACACGACTAATATGAGAACACTAGTAATCCTCCTGGTTTGCGCCCTTTCCCTGCCGGCATTGGCGCAAGAACAAAAAATCGGCTATGCCGATTGGGAATACATTTTCAGCCAGATGCCAGAGTTTAAGCAGATTGACGCTGACCTGAAAACGCATGGTGCGCAATTGGAGACTTCGTTAAAGGCCAAAATGCAAGAGTATGAGGGAAAGGTGAAAGCCTACCAGGCAATGCCGGCCACTACACCTGAACCGATCCGCGCAGATAAGGAACGGGAGATAACCATGCTCCAGGAGAACATTCAGAAATTCCAGCAAGACGCTCAAACATCATTGCAAAAGAAGCAGAACGATCTGATGGATCCGGTTTTCAAGAAAGTCGGAAAAGCCATTGAAGACGTAGCCAAGGAAAATGGCTATTCGTTTGTCATCAATCCTCAAATTATGGGTGGCGGTGATGTTTTGTTATACAGTGATGAAAAGTTCAATATTTCTAATCTGGTATTAAAGAAAATGGGCATTACAGTTCAGCCGGCACCGGCCGGGACTAAGCCCAACTAACGCACGCGCAGTAGAAACAAAAAATCCCGGCCTGTGAAGACCGGGATTTTTTTATGCAGCGGCTTCCTCCCGCAACGCTCTTCGCAAAATCTTGCCCACGTTGGTCTTGGGCAATTCCTTGATGAACTCGATATGTTTCGGGCGTTTATAAGAAGTGAAATTCTCTTTACAGAATTCCCGAAGCTCGTCCTCCGTCAGGGAATCATCACGTTTCACCACATAGAGTTTTACGGCTTCAGTTGAATGCTCGTCTTTGACGCCAACCGCGGCCACCTCCAATACCTTGGGGTGCGTTGCCACGATGTTCTCAATTTCATTCGGGTACACGTTGAAGCCCGATACCAAAATCATGTCTTTTTTGCGATCAACAATCCGGATGTAACCGTCCGCTTCCATCACGGCAATGTCACCTGTTTTAAACCAGCCGCCCGTATGAAATACCTGGCTGTTGTCTTTTTGCCAATAGCCTTTGAATACCTGTGGCCCGCGGGCGCACAATTCACCCGGTTCTCCATAGGGCATTGTGTTGCCGGCATCATCCTTCATGGCTATTTCCGTACTGGGGATCGGCACACCAATACTTCCCATGCGCTCTTTGCCCGGCATTTGGAAGGTTAGCACGGGTGAGGTTTCGCTCAAGCCGTAACCTTCGGCAATGGTACAGCCGGTCATTTCTTTCCAACGTTTGAACACAATCTCTTGAAGGGCCATACCACCGGCCACGCAACTCTTCACCGGCTTCAAATCGACTTCTTTAAACAGGGGGTGATTGAGCAGGGCATTGTACAGCGTGTTCACGCCAATCATCACATGGAAAGGTTTTTTCTTGAGCTCCTTGATGAAAGCCGACAGGTCTTTCGGATTAGTAATCAGCAACACGTTCATACCAATGCTCAGGTAGGCAAAGCTTGCTGTTAGGGCAAAGATGTGATACATCGGCAACGGAATAACCGCAACATCGCCAGCCACAATATCACCTTTGTTGGTTGCCCTCAGCACCGGTAAACACTGGGTGAGGTTAGCCAATAAATTTCCGTGTGTGAGCTCGGCACCTTTTGACAATCCTGTTGTGCCCCCCGTATACTGGAGAAATACGGTATCCTCATTTTTCAACGGGGGCACCGTTACTTTGTGATTTCTGCCGCCTGCCAGTGCTGCAGAAAATGAAATGGCATTTGGCAGTTGATACGCAGGCACCATCTTCTTCACCTTTTTCACCACAAAATTGACAAGCAGCTTTTTCACCCCGCCCAGCATGTCACCAATTTCGGTCACGATCACGGTTTTGATATCCGTGTTGCTGATAATCTTTTCCAGATTTTGAGCAAAGTTCGCCAGTATCACAATGGCCACCGCACCGCTGTCGCGGAACTGATGCTCCATTTCGCGGGCCGTATACAGCGGGTTAGTGTTTACGATAATTAACCCGGCCTTCATGGAGCCAACCATCGCGATTGGAAATTGTAACAGGTTCGGCATCTGAATAGCGATGCGGTCGCCCCGTTTCAGTTTACATTCATTTTGCAGAAAGGCCCCAAAGTCATCGCTCAACCGGTCGAGCTCAGCGTAGCTGATGGCTTTGCCCATGTTTTCGAATGCGGGGGACGAGCCGAATTGCCTGGTGTTTTGTCGAATCAAATCCACCAGTGAATCAAATGGAGGCTTGGTAATCTCGGCCGGCATATAGGCCGGATAATGTTGTACCCAGGGTTTATCTTGCATAGCTATTGATTTTGTCGGTTGAAGTTTGTGATGATCCAATTTTGGGCTTCCGGGAAATTCTGAAATACCGAGTCGGGCCCGTATTCGTCTTTTGCGAAGTCAAGGGTATAGCCCAGGCAAATATCGTTGACCTGCGTGGCACAGGTGATCTCGGCAAAGTCGTAGCCGTCAGCGCGGAGGTAGCTCCAGTTCTGAAGATCGTCTTCGCTGCCCGCGGTTACAGTCAGACCCTCGGGTAACGGCTGGCCGGCCACCGTGCTAATGCCCGGATTGGCTTTTAGCCCGCCCTCCAACGTAAAAACGGAAGCAAATCCCTTGGCGCGCAAAGCTTCGGCTGCCCGGCCGCTGCGAATACCAGAAGCACAGAACACGAGATATGTTTTCGAGCGGTCGATAAAGTCAAACGTCATCTCAAAAGCCGGGCTGTTGATGTCCAGGTGTCGGCTGCCGGGGACATAGCCGGCTGTTAGTTCTTCCAGCGTACGCACGTCCAGCATTTCGGTATTCGCTTCTTTTGCCTTTTGCAGAAATGCAACCGCGTCTAACGAGGTGCTCGCTGATTTCTTTTCGGAGGGGCCGCAAGCCCCGACTACCGCAAAAGTGGCGACAAAAAGCAAGTGGCGCATGAGGTTGTGGGTTTAGGCGCTTCGAAAATACAAAACAAAGGCTCCTTTGCAAGCGATTAAAACGATTACAGATGGGTTTGTTTAAGGCGAGCCCGAATTAATCTCTACTGATTGAGTAGACTTTTCTATTTTTGCGGCCCTATGGAATTCCTACTCGCGCCCTGGCCCTGGTACATCGCAGGCCCGGTGATTGGCTTAACGGTACCTCTATTGCTGCTTATGGGCAACAAGAAACTGGGCATCTCGTCAACGCTGCGCCAAATCTGTGCTGCCTGCGTGCCCGCCCGCATTCCGCTGTTTCAATATGACTGGAAGAAAGACAGTTGGAACCTGTTTTTTGTTGGGGGGGTGCTGGTGGGGGGCCTTTTAGGTGGCGTGGTGTTGGCAAATCCGGAACCGGTTGCCCTCTCACCAGCCACCATTGCGTATATCAAACAATTCAACATTCCGCATGAAACCGGACTGATGCCAGCTTCGCTTTTTGCATGGCAAGAGTTAGCCACGGTGAAAGGTTGGTTGCTCATGGTGCTGGGTGGTTTCCTGGTTGGCTTTGGAACGCGTTACGCGCGCGGCTGCACCAGTGGCCACGGGATCACCGGCTTGTCCGCCCTGCAGTGGCCTTCTTTATTGGCCACGTGTTCGTTTTTTCTGGGCGGCATTTTGTTTTCACGCTTCATTCTCCCTTTCATTTTTGCTCTATGAAGAACTGGAAATACGCGCTGGTGGGAGTGGTTTTTGGGCTGGCGCTCACCAAAGGCGAAACCATTTCGTGGTACCGCATTCAGGAAATGTTCCGGTTCGAGAGTTTCCACATGTTTGGAATATTTATGACCGCCATCCCAACCGGTGCCATTACACTTTGGCTGCTTCGGAAGACTAATGCGAAGACGTTCGAAGGGGAGGCGCTCGTGGTTCCCCAAAAGAAGTATCACCACGGCATCATCATAGGCAGTTTAATCTTTGGATTTGGCTGGTCCTTAACCGGGGCGTGCCCCGGCCCGTTGTATGCACAGATCGGTGCGGGTTTTTCGGTTGTGATCGTGGGCCTGCTGGCAGCGCTGGCGGGCACCTGGACCTTTGGCCGATTCCAGCGGTTTTTGCCCGATTGACAGCTTCATTCGTTTGAAATGCGGCCTTTCGCATTTCTTCTGCTAATTTGGGTGCTCAAACAAGACCCTCGCTATGTCATTAGCCGACTACCTCCAATATGTAAAGCAACGCAACGCCCACGAGCCTGAATTTCTGCAGGCGGTAGATGAGGTGCTTCAATCCGTGTACCCGGTGCTCGAGCGTCATGCCGAGTTCCGCAAGTTGAAGTTGTTTGAGCGCATGACGGAACCCGAGCGTCTCATTTCCTTTCGCGTTACCTGGCTCGATGACAAAGGGGATGTGCAAGTCAATCGTGGGTATCGGGTGCAAATGAACAGCGCCATTGGTCCGTACAAAGGTGGTTTGCGTTTTCATCCCTCCGTAACGCCCAGCGTGCTCAAGTTTCTGGCATTTGAGCAGATCTTTAAGAACGCCCTCACCGGTATACCCATGGGTGGCGGAAAAGGGGGTAGCGATTTCGATCCGAAGGGCAAAAGCGAAAACGAGATCATGAAATTCTGCCAGGCGTTTATGGGCGAGTTGGCGCGGCACATCGATGACCGCACCGATGTGCCGGCTGGCGATATTGGCGTGGGTGGCCGCGAGATCGGCTACCTGTTCGGCACGTACAAAAAAATCAAGAATGAATTCACCGGTGTGCTCACGGGTAAAGGCATCGGGTGGGGCGGAAGCCTCATTCGCACGGAAGCCACCGGTTATGGGTTGATCTACTTTGCGCAAAACATGCTGCAAGCCAAGGGCGATTCCCTAAAAGGAAAAGTTTGTTTGGTGTCCGGCTCGGGCAATGTGGCGCAATATGCCATCGAAAAGATCATGCAGTTGGGAGGTAAAGCGGTAACCGCTTCTGACTCCAACGGCTTAGTATATGACGAGGCAGGCTTCACGACAGAAAAACTCGAGTTTCTCAAAGAGTTGAAGAATGTAAGACGCGGGCGAATCAAAGAGTATGCGGATAAATTCAAGGGCGTGGTGTATCAGGACATTGATGCCAAGGCCGATCATAATCCGCTTTGGGCGTTGAAGGCGGATTGTGCTTTCCCCTGTGCCACGCAGAATGAGGTGAATGAAAAGGATGCGCGCAATCTGGTGAAAGGTGGAGTGAAGTTGTTGGCTGAAGGTGCCAACATGCCGACCACCATCGAGGGCATCAACGTGATTCTGGATGCGGGGGTGATGTATGCACCTGGCAAAGCGAGTAATGCCGGGGGCGTGGCCACCTCCGGATTGGAGATGACGCAAAACTACATGGGCCAGAACTGGACACGCGAAGAAGTGGATGATAAACTTCAGGACATTATGAAGGGCATACACGATACGTGTTTAGCGGCAGCGAAGGAATACGGCAAGCCGGGCAACTATATGGCCGGTGCCAACATTGCGGGCTTCCTGAAAGTTGCCCGCGCGATGCAGGCACAGGGAGTGATTTAGTGCCTAAAGCTTTCGGGTAGTTTTTAGCGAAAACCCTACAAAGGTAAGTTTTTCAGCTTTTTGGCAGCGAATTGAAGAAGTCTTTCAATTCAGTTCCATGAATTTCCAACAAATTGCACAGCGTTCGCAGTGTAATGTTCGATTTGCCCCTCTCAATACGCCAGTATTGTACCCGCGAGCGGTCGTGATCATAGGCGAACGTCTCATGGCTCGTATATCCCTTCTTTTTGCGCAGTTCGGCCAGCTTTTTGCCAATTTTTACCAGTTGTTTCTGAAAGGCGGCCTCATTTTTCACCGCGGCAAATTCTGACCATTTCGCTTAAAATATTACATTTTAAAAGAGTACAACTTATAACTGAAAAGAGTACAACTTATAAGTGAAATATAACTGGTCTTGATCTACATAAAAGCAATACTATTTTTGACATAAGGCTTCCGGCTGGGGCTGAGTCTCTATTTTTCAATATCAAATAAAAAATTTGTTATGACCAAAAACTTAAATGTCGATGAGTTTGGAATAACCGAGTTAAACCAAACAGAATCCAAGGAATTAGGTGGTGGCGGTTGGTTCATTCCAGCACTGGCTGCAGCAGCTATTTATCAGATAATGGCTGATTGGGATAATTTCAAACGAGGACTGGCTGGCCAGCCTGAGGTTGAACAATGTTGTTGTAGCTCATACGCTTTTAAGGATTAAGTTAAAAGTGATTGGAGATAGACAATGATGAATTTTGACACGACAGCAAATTTCGAACACCAAAAAAAACCTAGTGTTACGTTAAGTATAAAATGACGTATATTATTGTATTTTTGTAAAACCCATTTACAAATG
>DAIPHR010000139.1:0-8525 GCA_036771215.1 Cyclobacteriaceae bacterium | reverse complement strand
CCGTGGTAACCATCGATGATCGCGTCCGCAAGATGCGACGCAATGGCGTCGATAACCGATTGATTCATTTCAACCAGGGGGTGTTACCCAAAGACGACATGCTGGACCGTTACTCTTCGGTTAATGATGAAGGGCGGTTTGAAAGTCCCATCACCTCTGACAACCGCAGGTTCTTTACCATGCTGGGTACGCTGGTTGGAGGCCGGATCGGCATTCCCCGATCCGGGCTCTCGGCTGCCAAAACGGGGCTCACTATCGCGATTCGGTATGGCGATCAACGCAAGCAATTTGGACCGGAGGGCGGAGCGGAAGTGCCCATTCTCAACTACCGCACTCATCAACGAAGATTGATGCCCCTGTTAGCCAATGCTTACGCCCTTCACTTTGGCCTTCAGTATCTCACCGATCGGTTTTTGAAAAGATCAGAAGAAGAAATGCAGGAGATTGAGGCCCTCGCTGCCGGACTAAAAGCCTGGGCGACCTGGAACACTACAGCTACTTTGCAGGAGTGCCGCGAAGCCTGTGGCGGTAAGGGATACTTATCCGAGAACAGGATTGATGCCCTGAAGAACGACACGGACATCTACACCACATTTGAGGGAGACAATACAGTACTGCTTCAACTGGTGGCCAAAAGCCGGCTTACCGAATTCAAACAGGAGTTCAGTAACATGAATATGCTCACCATCGTGAACTATCTCGCAGGTCAGGCGAAAACCTCAATCACCGAGATGAACCCCATAGCCGTTCGAAACACCGATGAGGAGCACCTGCTCGATCCTGAGTTTCAATTGAGCGCGTTCCGCTATCGCGAGCGCGATATCTTAACGTCTGCAGCCAAGCGCCTCAAGCGGCATATTGAATCCGGTATGGATTCATTTGATGCCTTCAATGTCTGCCAGCACCACCTGGTGATGGTGTCACAAGCCTATGTTGAACGTATCCTGCTGGAGGAATTTAGGACTCAGATTGAGCGGGTAACCGATGCCGGATGCCGGGCCGTGCTGAAAAAATTATGTGACCTTTTTGCCCTTTCCCAGATCGACAAAAACAAAGGCTGGTACCTCGAACAGGGCTATATGGAAGGCGTTAAGACCAAGGCCATCCGCAAACTGGTCAACCAGCTTTGTTGGGACATCCGGCAGGATGCCGTGCCATTGGTGGACGCGTTCAATATTCCCGATAAGCTTCTATCCGCCCCGATTGCTTCACAATAAATAAAAAAGCCCCGCCATCGCGGGGCTTTTCTTTTGCCAGAACAACCCGAGGTTAGTCAACCTCAAGGCCCATTCCTTTCATTTTCTTTTTCAAAGTCTCCATCTTCGGACCATACGATTCATCATAGGCATAGAGATCGCCATAGACGCTCAGCAAGCCGTACAGCACATTCTCCTCCGTATTCTTCAACTGATAGCACTTCTCCCAATAGGGAAGCGACTCGCGCAATTTATCGCCAATTTTTGTAAAAAGTTCCTTACGTTTTTTGAGATCGGCATCGTTTGAACCGGTAATGGCACCACGCTCTCTTCGCAATTCCCCGACCTCTTTATAGCTGATCTCAGCAAGCATAGCATAAGAGTCAAAATCGTCCTTGTCGATTTTTATGGCATCGTTGAATGCTTTCTTGGCACAGTCCATGTCTTTCATTTTGTTGCAAATGAAACCCAGGTTGTAATAGATTGACCGATCAGCTCCGCCAGATGCTATCTTTTTTTCAATCGAGGCTCGGGCCTCCGGCAGCCGGCCCATATCATAGAGAATCGCAATTTCCGACTGAGAGAACTCAGTTTCATCCGGATACTTTTCCTTCGCTTTGCGGATCACAACCAACGCCTCATCATTTTTCTTCTGCGTGCTGTACAACGCAATCAACTGCTGGTACGCTTCTTTCATCGTGCCACCACCCATGAGATATGCCTCCAGAAGTTCAATCGACTGCGCATATTCTTTTGCAGCAGGGCCAAAATATGTGCCGGCAATACGCATCTTGAAGGTATCGGTTGGAGCGAAATACATTGAATACTTGATATACGTAAAGGCTTTGATGTAATCGCGATCTTCTTCATAAAAACGAAGCGACCGATTGAAGTAGGCGTTGCCCAGCGCATCGTTAACCTCAGGGATCGAGAACTCGCGCTCAAACCCGCCCACTGCAGCATCTGGCAACTTAATGAAGCCTTTTGATTTGCCCTGATCGATTTCTTTCGATTTCTCAAATGCAGCCTTTGACTCATCAAATGCATTGGTGCTCAAAGCCTGAAACTTGGCATTGGTTGTTGTATCCATCGCGGCATAAATTACGCCTTTCAGGTACCACGCTTTGGCAGCATTCTTTGAAGGACCGCCCTTCTTGGCATCCACCATAAACTCCTGACTCGCCACCGACACATCAATGATGGCCTTGGCTTCATCCAGTTTATTCGACTTCCAGGCACCTTCGGCCTTTGAAAGATTCGGCTTGATTTCCTTTTGAGCCATTGCCAGGCTCGGCACCAGGAACAACAGTGCAACTAACTTTTTCATTTACGTCTGGTTAATTTTTGTTTAGGTTTAGATCGCGTTTTGGTTTGCTTCAGATTCTGCAGCAGGGTCATCCATCTGCTGAATTTTTTCTACCGAACTGATGGTATCCTCTTCATTGAGTTTAATCAGGCGAACCCCCTGCGTAGCGCGGCCCATAACCCGCAGCTCCTCTACGCGAATCCGGATGCTGATGCCCGATTTATTGATGATCATGAGTTCGTCATTATCGACAACTTCCTTAATGGCAACAAGCTTGCCAGTTTTTTCAGTGACATTAATGGTTTTAACACCTTTTCCGCCTCTGCGGGTAATCCGGTAGTCATCAATGGCGGAGCGCTTTCCATACCCCTTTTCGCTCACCACCAGCAGATTGGCGTCTTCCCGGGTGATGCATACCATGCCAATAACTTTATCCTGACCGGATTCGAGCGTAGCTCCGCGTACACCCGATGCCGTGCGGCCCATCGGGCGAACATCAGACTCATGAAAATGAACGGCTTTACCCTCGCTCTTGGCAATGATGATATGATTATTACCATTGGTCAGCGCAGCATCCAGCAGGCGGTCGCCCTCATTGATGGTGATGGCGGCAATCCCATTCGCCCGCGGACGCGAATACGCCTCCAGTGAAGTCTTCTTGATCGTGCCTCTCTCCGTGCACAAAATCACATAATTGTTATTGATGTAATGCTCGTCCTCCAGGCTTTTCAAATTGATCACCGCGCGAATCGTATCACCGGGCTGTATGTTCAGCAGGTTCTGAATGGCCCTACCCTTGGATGTCTTTGAGCCCTCGGGAATCTCGTACACTTTTTTCCAATACACCTGCCCGAACTCCGTAAAGATCAACAGGTAGTTATGAGCCTGGGCGATAAACAAGTGCTCGGTGAAATCATCCTCTTTGGTTGTCACGGCTTTGGACCCAACTCCACCCCTGCCCTGCGTGCGATACTCAGACAAGGAGGTGCGTTTGATATACCCCTGATTGGAAATGGTGATTACCATCTCCTCGTTAGGAATCATGTCTTCCACCGTAATATCTTCATCGCTATGAACGACTTCCGTTCTGCGGTCGTCTCCATAGCGCTCTTTCATTTCCGTAAGCTCGGCCTTGATGATGCCCATCCGCTTGTCTTCGCTTCCCAGGATTGCATTCAATTCATCGATCAGCGCCATCACCTCCTTGTACTCATTTTGGATTTTCTCGCGCTCCATGCCGGTCAACCGCTGGAGGCGTAACTCCAAAATCGCCTTCGCCTGGATCTCGGTCAGGCCAAACTGAGACATCAAACCATCACGGGCCGTGTCGGGGTCGCGCGAGTTCCGGATAAGTTGAATAACCTCATCCAGGTGATCCAGTGCAATGAGGTAGCCTTGCAGAATATGGGCTCTGCGCTCGGCCTCAGCCAGCTCGAACTTGGTTCTGCGTATCACGACCTCATGGCGATGGTCAACGAAATGCACAATCAGATCTTTCAGGTTGAGCGTTTGCGGGCGGCCTTTCACCAACGCCACATTGTTGACACCAAAAGAGGACTGTAACTGCGTTTGCTTGAAGAGATTGTTGAGGACGATGTTCGGAATGGCGTCTTTCTTCAGATCGTAAACCACCCTGTAGCCATCACGATCAGACTCGTCACGTAGATCCGAGATACCCTCGATCTTTTTTTCGTTGATCAGGGCGGCCGTTTTTTCGATCATCTGTGCCTTGTTGACCTGATAGGGTATCTCCGTAACCACGATCTGGTCGCGCCCCGTTGCTGCCGTTACAATTTCGGCACGTGCCCGCACGGTGATTTTGCCACGCCCGGTGAGGTAGGCCTCCTGCACACCCGACTGGCCGTAAATGATACCACCCGTAGGGAAATCCGGGGCGGTCACAAACTTCATCAATTCAGGGATTGTCAGTTGACGGTTATCGATGTAAGCAATGGTAGCATCTACCACCTCGCGCAGGTTGTGGGGTGCCATGTTAGTGGCCATGCCCACGGCAATACCGGATGAGCCATTAACCAGGAGGTTGGGGATTTTACCAGGAAGTACGGTGGGCTCCGTAAACTGATCATCGTAGTTCGGTTGAAAATCGACCGTATCCTTATTGATGTCGGTGAGCATTTCTTCGGCAATGCGCCTTAAACGCGCCTCGGTGTAGCGCATGGCTGCTGGCGGGTCGCCATCTACCGAGCCAAAGTTGCCCTGCCCATCCACCATGGGGTAGCGCAATGACCAATCCTGGGCCATCCGCACAAGGGTGTCGTAAATTGAGGCATCACCATGGGGGTGATACTTACCCATTACATCCCCCACGATCCTGGCTGACTTTTTATAGGGCTTGTTGTAATTCACCCCCAACTCGAGCATGCCGTAAAGCACCCTGCGGTGTACCGGCTTCAGCCCATCGCGCACATCCGGCAGCGCCCGGGAAAAGATGACGGACATCGAGTAGTCGATGTACGCGCCTCGCATTTCGTCTTCAATGTTGATCGGGATGATGCTTTGTCTTCCTGTTGGAAGTCCGCTTTCTTCTGCCACGTTTCAGAGGTGTTAAAAAAGTTAAAAAATCGGGTATAAAAACCGGTTGGCAAGGTAGGTTTTTTACCTGCAAAAACCTTGAAAATGGACCGGTAAAAACAGGTTTTTTAGGGGCGCCAAGGGCGTTAAAAATCAGTTCCTTCGAGGTGTTTTAGTAGGGGTTGATTTTCCGCTTGTTCTTCCCCTTGTACTTGATCAGGTTGGGATTATTCTCCCCGTATCCCGGGTTTTGTTTTTTCCAAAACGGGTGCATGCGGCTTCGGTATTCGCGATTGCCATGAGCATGGTTGATTTGAGCCTGGCAGTTGCGGTGAAAACACCGGGGCAACTCGGGAATGCGATAGGTGACGCCAAAGTTCAGGTAGAATGCGTTCAGATTGTGTTTGAGGGATAACCCCGTTTCAGGCAGCGATAAGCCGTAGTTTTTCACTTCATATGAGGGCCTCGCGAATACCCGGAAATATTCACTTAAGTCGTGCTCTACGGTGACACCCAGGTTGAAGAACAAACTCCGGTCGATCTGGGCTTTATCAAAGTTTTTACCTGGATTATACCCGCCAAATTGCACGTCCGCGGTAAACAGGTAATCCTGAAAGCGGTAGAACGAACCTCCTGCTAAAATGAAATACTTGCTCATCATACCCGAGCGATTGGCTAACGTAAAACTGCCAATCTGGTCAGTAAAACTAATGGGCGAAAACGCGCCAACATTCATCAACTCTAATGAATAGCCTGCACCTACGCGGAAACGTTTTAAAAACTCTACATGAAGCGTGGCCTTCACCGGTATGTTAATGGCCCGGGCTTTAAAACCTAACGGTGGGTCGTCCGAGCTTACCAAAAAGGGCGATGGCGTCAACGGAGCTGCGTTGGTTTGCGATTGAGTCACCCAGTTACTGTAGCGTGTGCCGGGCACAGCACCAGCCTGAAAAATCTGTGGAGGCAGGTCAGTGCCTTGATAGACGCCAAAACCGGGGAGTTCGTGGGAAAAGTATGTGCGTCCATAACCCAGGCTTAGACCCCAATTGATCCGGGAGAGAATTTTGCGAAACGGAGAACCGCCCTTGCGATCTACGTAAAACCGATCGAGGGGAATAGCATCCTGTTGGGCCACCGCAGCAAATGGCAAGACAAGAGCAAGAAGTGTGATATAGCTACGTATTACTCGCAACGCAATCAGGTCAATTTCAAAAATACAATAAAGGCCGCATGGAATGCTAATAATAGGCCGGAAACCGGCTTTCTAACGAACTAAACGTGTGAAAAAGTATTTGACCCGGCCGCCCTTCATACACGAATTGGTGAACCACCTCCCCCTGCATTCCGTCCAACTTGAGCGACACGGTGTTTTTACCTTCACCGAGTGGTAACCGCGAGTAATAGATGCTGTGTGGAAGAGTTTGCCAATTGCGGGTGTCAGCTCGTTCAGTAGCTGTGTTAATGGCACTCAGGATCGATCCCAGCATTTTGTCCTCTTTGCGAACCTGATACTCGGCTGCCTTTTTCAGTGCTACGCGTATCAGGGCCTTACTAAACTCCAGACCCATACGCTGCTCCAGGCCTTTAAAGGCTATCTTATTGACGTTCTCCAGCAACTGCAGGTGATACACCTCCCCTTGGTGGTGAAGCGTAGCCCCGCGAAAGAAGGTCGGTCGTTCCAGATAACGCGGAAATGCAACGCGGAAGAACTCCAACGAACTCAGTCCCTGCTTATCCTCATCGCTATATCCGTCCAGGCTAAAAGGAAAGGTAAGGCCCAGTTCGGCATTGGTGATGTAAGCCATATTGTCTCTCCTCGTAATGATGAAGGTAACGCCCCACTCGGTCTTGATCGGTGCGAGCCCATTGTGCCAGAAGAAAATCAATTCTCCATGAGCCGGTGGCGTGAACGAGTAACCGGGCAGATTAAATTTCTCCTTATAAAAAGCAACCTCATCGTCAAACCCGTTGAGCGTTGCCGTACGCAGCACATCCAATTTCAATTGTTCGGGCATGGATTGCTGGAAAAGCGGTTCGTAGTCCTGCTCATAAATTTCAACCGCCTGGCGATACGCGATAAAGGCGTTGTTGTAGTCCCGATCGGTTTCGTAAAGAATGCCCATGAGCGTGTGTACGAAAGCATCTCGTTGGAATTTTTGAGGCGAACTGTACCGATCCGCCAACTGTTGCGCCCGAATGTTCAGGCGCCTGCACTCGACCAGGGCTTCATCAGTCTTACCCATCTTGGCGAAGTTGAGTGCCTTGTAGTACAGAACAAAAAGGTGTTCATGGTCCTCACCCCGGTATTGAGTAATCGTGGGGTTGGTGAGATAGGCCGCAGCCTCATTCAAATAGTTCTTCCGGTAATCCTCTCCAAAGAGATACGCGCGCTCAAGAAACTCATTACTTTCCTCATAACGCCCCAGCAACGAAAGCACCAGCCCCTTATTGACGAAATATAAAAACTCTCTTTTGCCCCGGGCTTCGTGTGATTTCCCTTTCAGGGTAAGGAGTGCCTTCTCCAGATCACCGGTTTCAAATTGCTGGTTGAATGTCTGGTTAGACTGATAATACGTGGCGCAAGCTTCCAGCGATAAAATGACTGCAACACTGCACGTGACCTGCCGCCAGTTCATGGTTACCTAGTTGCGGATCTTTTTCTTGATCTCGTGCTGCCCGTACCACACGCGCTTGTTTGTTTCCATGTCGGTCAAAAACAACGTGGTCACATAGTTAACGACCCGGTCCTTTTGATAGACATCCGTCTCAGATGTCATTTCCCCAAACAGCATCAGGTCCGCGCCTGTTTCCTCGCCCCAGCGTTTCATGGTCTCGGGGCTGGCGAAGTCCTGTTGATTGGCTCGTTCTACTCTGAGCTTATCCCGAAAATCCCCGGATTCAATCAACTCGGCAATTCCGGAATTGAAAATGGCCAGCTCAAACTTCTTGATGTAGGCGTTGGCGTCAATGTGTTCACTTGTCCGGTTGCGCACCTGCCCCACAATGATGGCGGGCTTACGCCCTTGGGAGGTCGCATATTCTTTGAAACGTTCACTACCCAGCAAGTCTGCGATCATTTTATCGGCCACCATCCGCGAGTCGCTGTCATTCCAGCGACCGCTCAGATCTACTTGCGTTTGAGGATCGACACGGGCAACCGTACGTTGATTACACGCACCCGAAAGGGTCAGAAAAAGCAGAAAAAGATAGACGCGCATAAGAAGGATTTAACAAATCTTCGGTCAGTTTATTGTTTCATACGCGCAATGGTGTCAATTGGATTAGCTGAAGAGAAAACAAAATTTCCGGCCACCAGCACGTCCGCTCCAGCATCAATCAGGTCGCGGGCATTTTCCTGGTTCACCCCTCCGTCAATTTCGATGAGGGTATGGGCATGCCTATCCTGGATCAGTTTTCGGAGTTCCCGGGTTTTGGCAAACGTATGGGGAATGAATTTCTGGCCCCCGAAACCCGGATTAACGCTCATCAGG
>DAIPHR010000138.1:0-8552 GCA_036771215.1 Cyclobacteriaceae bacterium | reverse complement strand
ATCTGATTTCAGAGATTCCATTTTTTGTTTTGATTTTCTTAGTTGACGTACATGAGGCCAAAAAAATGACGGGAATTAGTATGAATAGATATTTCGTTTTCATGATATTTCTTACATAATTTAGCACTCTTGTCCGACTAAATAGTCAAAAGGGTGGAGATTAGGCCACCCTTTTTATGTCATTTTTGTGGTTGCACCCAACATCAATGATATGGATAAAGGTAAAAATTTGTCGGACAGCCGATATTGGCTCAAATTATTTCTTGCATCCCTAAAAACGAAGTTCAGCTTATATCGAAAGCTCACCGATCGGATCGCTATTAAAAGAAAATTCCACTTCAAACTCATTTGATCACCTTACTGTATGGGGTGCTATCGTGCTGCACCGGATTGCGCGAAATCTGCGAAGGAATGCTGATTTGTGAGGGGAAGTTGAACCATTTAGGGCTTGCGAAAGCACCGGCCCGAAGCACCCTTTCGGATGCCAACAACAAGCGCCACTGGACGGCCTTTGAGTCTATTTACTATATGCTGCTCAAACGCTACCATAGTTTTTTGTCGGACAGCCGGCTGAAAGGTCTGCGCATAAATAACCTGAAAATCATTGATAGTACCACCTTACGATTATTCAGTGACCTGCTGCGTGGAGTAGGCCGTAACCCTCATCATGGCGGTCGCAAGAAAGGAGGAATTAAAGTGCATACGATGATGGATGCCTTTCGTGGAGTGGCCAGCTTCATCCGCATGACGGAGGCCAAGGCGCACGATCGGAAATTTTTAGCCCATTTGACGCTGGAAACGGGCAGTTTTCTGGTTTTCGACAAGGCCTACAATGTATACCGGCAGTTTGCCCAATGGAGCAGCGAGCAAATTTGGTTTGTTACACGCATGAAGAAATATGCTGTCTTCCATGTACGTAAAGTCATTACTGATAACACCCAAAAGAAAAAGGCCAAAGGTGTGCTTAAGGAACAATACATTACGATCTCTTATACAGAGGGAGGTCAACCTAACAAATTGCAATTGCGCAGGATAACGTACAAAGATGATCGGGGGCGTGTGTATATCTTCATCACCAATAACTTTAAAATCACAGCAGCCCAGGTGGCCCTCATTTACAAGCACCGCTGGATGATTGAAATTCTATTCAAACAAGTCAAGCAAAATTTCCCCTTGAACTATTTTTGGGGAGAAAGCGAAAACGCCATCCGAATCCAGGTATTTTGTGTCCTTATTGCTCAGGTGCTCATGGTAGTCATCAAAAAGAAATCGGAAACAAAGCGCTCATTCACCAGCATCCTAACCGTGGTGCGTTTACACATCATGAGTTATGTTGAGCTATTTCATTTTTTGAAAGATACTTACCAG
The DNA here is from genome assembly GCA_036771215.1 of Cyclobacteriaceae bacterium. GTDB lineage: Bacteria > Bacteroidota > Bacteroidia > Cytophagales > Cyclobacteriaceae > ELB16-189. The sequence continues at coordinate 7,184 of DAIPHR010000138.1, read as the reverse complement.
GCCTGGAAAAGTTCACACAGTCCTCCCGTGAACACCAAAATGGGCATTGCATTAAGTCTTGGGTTTAACTGACCGGGGGTTCCTTTTTCAAATTCAACAAAATTGTGTGAACCCTTCAAGAAAACTTGATTATTTTCTCCATCAAATTTTTAGTCGGACAAGAGTGACTTTTCAACAAGTCCTGAAATCGCTTTACATTTTTTTTACCGGCTGAACCGGGAGTGGGCTTTGCTGGGGAGTAACCCGCCAGGATTAATCCCGGTCAGATGAAGCAATGAGTCCTTTGTTAGTCCCGATGGCTATCGGGTTTGGTTTGCGTGGGTTTATTTTGTCTGTTTGTTTATCGTCAGTTGTCCGGTCAAATCGGCTTGCACCCAACTCGTTTATAAGGGTTGTTAAAAAAGCTGGCACCACCCGGTATTTCATGTAAATTGCCACACACATCATTCTCAATGAAAGTAGCACTATTTTGGATGGCAGGCGTTTGCCTGTGGACGTGTACTCCTGCTCATGCACAGCCAACACGAGTAATCAACTACACGGTTGATGAGGGCACCTGGGTTTCGCTTGATCTATCACCCGATGGCCAGACGATGGTTTTTGAACTGGTCGGAGATATCTATAAAATGGCCAGTGCGGGCGGTGAGGCTGTGCCGGTTGTAACCGGCCTTGCATTTCAGTCTCAGCCGCGCTACTCTCCTGATGGAAAGTCAATTGCCTATGTGAGTGATGAGAGTGGCTCTGATAATATTTGGGTAGCGGATACGGACGGATCAAACGCGCAAAACATTTCAAAGTTTTCGCGGCCGTTTTTTATTTCACCGGAGTGGGCGCCCGATGGAAAAATGATTTACGCAACCGTTGTAGATGGCCAAGGCATACGCAGTGGGGGCACCACCAAGGGGGAAGCTGAACTTTGGCGCTTCGAAGTGAGCACCGGTAAGGGAGAGAAGGTAATTGCGAACGCCAATGGGCCGGGCTCTCCGCTGATTTCTTCTGCCGCCCCAGGCCCTTATGGTGCTCACATTTCGCCAGACGGTAACTATCTGTATTACACTTCTGTGCGACCCCGGGCCTATGGTGTCCGGCTCGGTGCTGTCAGTCATATCGTAAAACGTAATCTTACGACTCATGTTGACGAGCGACTCTGGCTCGAGGGTGCCAATGCCATGAAGCCCGCCATATCGCCTGACGGCCGCTGGCTGGTGTATGCCGCTGAGAACCGTGGACTAGCCGGCCTCAAGTGTCGTGACCTCACGACAGGAGAGGAATTTTGGTTGAAGCACCAGATGCAACGAAGCGAATTGGAAGCCCGGGCATCCCGCGATGTATTGCCGAATTATGACTTTACTCCAGATAGCAAGCACGTAGTTGCTGCCTTTGGTGGCAAAATCCACCAACTTACCATTGCCACAAAAGAAGACATCGTTATTCCCTTCTCAGCCCACGTGTCAATGGCATTGCCGGAGCGACTTCACTTCCCGCAGCGGATGAGTGATGGACCCGTAAAGGCGCGAGTCCTTCAACACCTTGCGCTTTCTGATGACGGGCGTGCTGCGCTCTCAACGTTTGGAAGAATCTACCTCGTTGATCTTGCCAATGCAAGAACGAAGCGGCTGACGCGGGCACAGGAGCCGCGGGAGTTTATGCCCGCATGGTCGCGTGACGGAAAATGGATCGTGTATGCGAGTTGGGGCCCGCAGGGTGGTCATCTTTGGAAGGTAAGTTCTAAAGGAGAAGCAGCCCCGGTGCAACTGACTCAACAGGCCGGCTTTTGGATTGACCCGGTGTGGTCACCCGATGGCACTCGGATATTTGCCCTCTACGCTCCCTTGGGCACGAGCTGGTCAGTCCCGGGTGTGCTCAACTTCCCGGAGATCATGCGGCCACCCGATACCGAGTTAGTATCTATCTCAGCGCAAGGCGGAAAACATGAGTCAGTGATGCGGGCAAACAATGCTCGTTATCCACACTTTACGGCTGCCCGTGATCGGATTTTTCTATCAGCCCCTGAAGGTTTGATCTCTGTAAAAATGGATGGCTCCGATCAAAAGACTCATTTGCAAAAAGAATCCAGCTTTTCGTCTTTTGCCATTCCCTCGTTGCGTGCATATAAAACAGCCGGTAATGCGTCAGCCGCTTTGGTGCTGTCAGGCGGGTCGCTTTATCAGGTGGTTTTGTCGTCTGCCGAAATGACTTCCCTGGACACCACTGACAAGCATTCGTGTTCGTTGCTATCAGCGGATTCGCCCCGTACTTTCGCCTGGTCACCTTCGGGAAAATCGGTGGCCTATGTAGTCGGCACTCAGATCTACAGCGCTTCTGCTGATCATCCCGTAAAGGTGAGAAAGACGGATGTTGCAATTGAATTACCCCGCGAGACAACCGTTGGCACACTGGTGTTGCGCGGGGCAAAGGCCATCACCATGAAGGGTGATCAGATTATTCCATCGGCAGACATTGTGGTGACGAATAACCGGATTGCAGCTGTTGGCAAGCGAGGCGAAGTGGTAATCCCCGGGGATGCTGTTGTTCTTGATGTCTCCGGAAAAGTAATTGTCCCTGGCTTTATTGACGTGCACGCACACTGGAACTTGCGTCCTGAACTTTGGGAGCCGGAGTGTTCCAGTATTTATTCAAATCTTGCTTTTGGCATCACCACCGTGCGCGACCCGCAAAGCGGGCCCGAAATTTTTGGCTATGCTGACTGGATGGATACGGGAGAAGTGCCGAGCCCGCGAATTTTCTCAACGGGTATGGGAATCTTCGAAAGCAGTAACATTCAGTCGCTGGACGATGCCCGCAAGTGGATTGCGCGATACCGGGATCACTACCAGACGCCTTTGATGAAACTCTATTTGCCGGGTAATCGCCAGCAGCGCCAATGGTTGATTAGCGCCTGCCGCGAAGCCGGTATCATGCCGACCGGAGAAGCAGGAGGCGATGCGAAAGAGGTGATTACCCACTTCCTGGATGGCTACACAGGCAATGAGCATACACTCTCGGTAGCTCCCATCTACCAGGATATTGCTCAACTATTCGCGCGAAGCGGCACCACGTACACGCCAACTTTACTGGTATCTTTTGGTGCGGCACTTCCCATTTACCGTGTGCTGGCGGAAGAGCGCCCTTATGATAACCCTAAAATCAAATACTTCTTTCCGGACGGAGATGTTTTTCTGAAGTCGGGTAAGGGAAACCTTTGGTTTGCTGATGAAGACATGAACTACCGGCAAGCCGGTGCAGGGGCACATGCAATTTTGAAAGCAGGTGGGCGAGTGGCACTGGGCGGGCATGGCGAAATGCAAGGGTTGTCCAATCACTGGGAGATGAAATTGATGAACGAGGGAGGCATGCCCCCACACGATATTCTGAGAGCAGCCACGATTTTTGGTGCTGAGACAATCGGGCTCAATCAGGATTTGGGAAGCCTTGAGCCCGGCAAACGGGCTGACCTCATCGTGCTTGATCACGATCCGTTAGAAGATATTCGCAACACCACGTCTATCAAATATGTGATGAAAAATGGGCGCCTTTATGATGGCGACTCACTGAATCAACTGTGGCCGGTGAAGAAACCCCTGCCCGCGCCCTGGTGGAAGCAAGAATTGACCAAATAGCCATGATTGTACGTACCCTTCTCATTCTCTGCCTGATCAAAAGCACGGTACTGGCGCAACCAGTAAAATTAATTGATGAGCTGTTTGAGGAATATGCCAATACCCCGGGTTTGGTAGTGGCCATCTATGAAAAGGGAAAGATATCGTTCAGCAAAGGATATGGCCTGGCCAATTTGGATTACCATATTCCCATCACCCCTCAAACGGTTTTTGACGTGGGCTCCATGTCAAAACAGTTTACAGCTACTTGTATTTTTTTGCTGGAACAACAAGGCAAACTTTCCATCGATGATCCCATTCAGAAATTCCTTCCGGAAATACCGGTTTACCATGGCGACCGCGTAACTATCCGACATCTGATCAACCACACCAGCGGCTTACGCGACTATGCGGAAATCATGGATTATGCCGGTATTCCATTTTCGAACGTCTTTACGGAGCCCATGGGGCTTGAGATGATGGCGCGACAGAAAGATGTCAACTTTCGGCCCGGTGAAAAATTTATGTACAACAACGGAGGCTACCTGTTGCTGGCCATCATCGTGCGAAGAGTGTCCGGCATGTCGATTGGCGAGTTTGCAGAGAAAAACATTTTTGGCCCACTTGGTATGGAGCACTCGTTTATTCTCGAAGATCCCGATCGGGTAATACCTAACAGTGCGACCGGCTATGTAAAGCGGCAGGATGGGCGGTTTGCCAAACAGCACTTTTACAATTTCGCGATTGGCGGGGATGGCCAGGTGTACACGTCTGTAGAAGATTTACTGAAATGGGATAACAATTTTTACGATCAAAAAATAGGCGGTGAGGATTTGCAGAAGCGCCTCCATGAGCAGGGAATACTGAATACCGGTGACACAATCTCCTACGCAGGCGGGCTTTTTATTGAGAAGTATAGAGGACAACGCGTAGTGCAACACAGCGGTTCGTGGGGTGGCTTTCGCTGCATGCTTTACCGGCTTCCCAACTTGCACACATCGCTGGTTACCCTGGCCAACTACCCGGGCACCATGCTGCCAGGCAAAGTTCCCAAAATTGTAGATGAACTCATACCCTCTTCATCGGCACCTGCGGCCCCCATCAGCACGCCTCGGGTAAAGAAAGCACCAACGGTTTCTGCCAGGAGACTCGTGCAATGGACGGGTGAGTATGAAGCTGTTGGCCAGGAACACAAACATTTTTTGGTTTCACTTGATCGGGATACCCTGCGTGTTAAACAGGTATGGAGTAACGAAACGTTTTCGCTCGTGCCCGTTACCGCCACGCTGTTCAGTCGCCAGGATATTCCGGTAATACAATTTGTATGGGATGAGCAAAAACCCGCCCAGATGCAGGTGCGTGACCGATTCGAGACATTTATGACCACACGGGTTCAGTCTTTTGACATTGCCACCGTAAAAGATGTAGGGGAATATGCAGGCGAATACTTTAGTGACGAAGTCAATGCCACGTATGTTCTGAGGGCGGAAGGGGCTAAACTCACGTATTCGGTAAACCGGGAATCTCGGCCCGGTACGCTCGTCATGGTTCGGCCAGACGTCTTTGGTGTATCGGGAATGGGTTTTGTATTCCAGCGGAATTCCACCGGCCGTATTGTTGGCTTTTCGCTGCAAGATCGCAGGATTCGAAACATGAAGTTTGAAAAAGTAAAATGAAAAAGATTTTTCTGGCAATCCTCATCGCGCTGGCAGGCTGTAAGGCCGAGCCACCGGAGTATGATCTTGTATTACGCCACGGCACAATTGTAGACGGGCTGGGCAACCCGCGGTATGCCGGTGACATTGCCATAAAAGGAGAGCGGATTGTAAAAATATCCGCCCAACCGATTGATCCGGCAAAAGCAGACACCGTCATTGACCTTCACGGAAAAATTGTTTCACCGGGTTTTATTGACAGCCACGCGCACATACAAACAACTATTCATGAGTTTCCTCAGCCGGAGAATTTCCTGCGGCAGGGCATCACCACCATCTGCGCCAGTCTTCACAGTGGCGATCAGCCCTGGCCATTAGATGCGTATGCCTCTTCGCTACGGGTAGCCCCGAATGTGGCTTTTTTTGCCGGCTTAAACTGGACGCGAAAAAAAGTGGTGGGACTTGAGAACCGAAAAGCCACACAAGAAGAGCTCGACAGCATGAAGTATTATGTGGCCGAAACCATGAAGCAGGGTGCCGTTGGTTTTTCGGTAGGATTGATTTACACACCCGGGCTCTATTCAGACACAGAAGAGATCATAGCGCTGGCAAAAGTTGCTGCGGCACACAACGGGATTTTTGTAACGCACATGCGTAATGAAGGTAGCGGACTGCTTCGTTCAATCCGTGAAACAGTCCGCATCGCGAAAGAAGCCAACATCCCCGCGCAGATTAACCACTTCAAGGCAGCAGGCGTAGCTCAATTTGGTTTGGCATCCAAAGGACTGGCGCTCATTGATTCAGCGCGAAACAGGGGCGTCAACATGACGATTGACGCATATCCTTACACGGCCGCCAACACCTACTCGTATATATTGTTTCCCGCGTGGGCGCTGGATGGCGGCAGCAGCGCGTTGCGCAGGCGGCTACAAGATAAAAACTTGCGCAAGCGCATTGAAGCTGAAGTTCGCGATATTATAATCAACGATGAAACGGGCGAAGAACTTTCGCGCATTCAATTCAACAGCCTGCCATCCGATACTGCTTTCAATGGCAAAACACTTGAAGATTATGTGAAAGCAAAAGGGTATGAAAATTCACTGGCCGGTGGCATTGCAGCCATTATTGATTTGGAATTGAACGGTGGATTTTTGGCTATATATCATGAAATGGACGATCAAGATGTAATCAACATTTTGAAGCATCCTTACGCCATGATTGAAACCGATGGTGATCTTGTCCGGCCATTCGGAAATGTATTTCCGCATCCGAGATCGTATGGAGCGTTTCCGCGGGTAATTGCCCGGTATGTGCGCGAATTGAAAGTGCTGACGCTGGAGGAGGCTATCAGGAAAATGACGTCAATGCCGGCCAACCAGATCGGGCAGTCAGCCCGAGGAAGAATTGCAGAAGGCGCCTTCGCGGATTTGATCGTCTTTGAGGAAACAAGAATTCAAGATAAGGCCACGTACACCAGGTCCAGGCAGTATGCCGAAGGAATTGAGCACATGCTGATCAACGGTGTGTTCGTCATCAAAGATTCGAAACTCACCGGCCGTACGCCTGGTTGGTGGTTGAAAAATGAGTTAGCCACCGCGCAGCCGAACTAGAGGAGAATAGAAATGCTGCGTTGTAAACAAAATAGCGAAATCGGCAGCTCGGGGGCTACCCAACTGATGATTCCTTCGCGGAGGTTCGATTTGGGCTCTGACCCTTAGCCGCGGAATCGCGGGGGTGGCGAACGCGATGCGTGGTAATGGCATGTGTGCCCAAACACTTTCGAGCCGCGGTGACAGGCACAAAAAAAATTGACCAACAGAAACGGGTAGTTGTTGGTTGTTAGTTGATAGTTGATAGTTGATAGTTGTTGGTTGTTAGTTGATAGTTGTTGGGTGGTGGTTGGTGGTTGTTTCGTGTCATTAGCTAATGG